>CAZNAX010000351.1:0-2503 GCA_964570965.1 uncultured Desulfatibacillum sp. | reverse complement strand
CGAACTCGATCCCCTGGCCGATGCGGTTGGGGCCGCCGCCCAGCACCATGATCTTGCGGCGGCCGCTGACGGGCACCCGGTCTTCGGCGTTGTAGGTGGAGTAGTAGTAGGCGGCGTTTTCCACTCCGCTGACCGGGACCGGCTCCCAGGCCTGGCCGACGCCGAGCCGGCCGCGGCGGCTGCGGAAATCGGCCTCCGTTATTCCCAGCAGCTGAGCCAGGTAGCGGTCGGAGAAACCGTCCTGCTTGGCCTGTTTCAATAAATCATCGGGCAGCTCCCGGCCGCGGAAGGCGATGATCCGTTCCTCGAGCTCCACCAGCTCCTTCATCTGCCGGATGAACCAGGGTTTGATATGGGTGCGGCCGTGCAGGTCCTGGATGTCGGCGCCCTTGCGCAGCGCCTCGTAGAGAATGAACTGGCGCTCGCTGGTGGCGACGGATAGCATCTCCAGAAGGGTCTCCAGCGGCAGCTCGTTGAAGTTGCGGGCGAACCCCAGGCCGTAGCGGTTGATCTCGAGACTGCGGATGGCTTTTTGCAGGGCCTCCTTGTAGGTTTTGCCGATGCTCATGACCTCGCCCACCGCCCGCATCTGGGTGCCCAGGCGGTCCTCGATGCCCTTGAACTTCTCGAACGCCCAGCGTGCGAACTTGACCACCACATACTCCCCGGAAGGCGTGTATTTTTCGAGGGTCCCGTCCCGCCAGTAAGGAATTTCGTCCAGGGTCATGCCGCCGGCGAGCAGGGCCGAGACGCGCGCGATGGGAAAGCCGGTGGCCTTCGAGGCCAAGGCCGACGAGCGCGAGGTGCGCGGATTGATTTCGATCACCACCACGCGCCCGGTTTGGGGATCGTGGGCGAACTGGATGTTGGTGCCGCCGATGACCTCGATGGCCTCGACGATGCGGTAGGAGTAGTCCTGGAGCCGTTTCTGGAGGTCCGGGTCGATGGTGAGCATGGGAGCGGTGCAGTAGCTGTCGCCGGTGTGGACGCCCATGGCGTCCACGTTCTCGATGAAGCACACGGTGATCATCTGGTTCTTGGCGTCGCGCACGACCTCCAGCTCGAGCTCCTCCCAGCCGAGCACGGATTCCTCCACCAGCACCTGGTGAATCATGCTGGCGGCCAGACCGCGGCCGGCGATAACCCGCAGCTCCTCGGCGTTGTAGACCAGCCCTCCGCCGGTGCCGCCCATGGTGTACGCCGGCCGGATCACCACGGGGTAGCCCAACTCGGCCGCCACCCGCTCGGCCGCTTCGAGCGTCGTGACCGCCTGGCTGCGCGGCATGTCGATGCCGAGCCGGATCATGGTCTCCTTGAAGGCGGTGCGGTCCTCGCCGCGCTGGATGGCGTCCACGTTGACGCCGATCACCTGGACACCGTAGCGGTCGAGCACGCCGGTGCGCTGCAGCTCCGAGGAAAGGTTCAGGCCCGTCTGCCCGCCGAGGTTGGGCAGGATGGCATCGGGCCGTTCGGCGGCGATGATCTCGGTCAGTACCTGCAGGTTGAGGGGCTCGATGTAGGTGGCATCCGCCAGGCCGGGGTCGGTCATGATGGTGGCCGGGTTGGAGTTCACCAGCACGATCTCGTAGCCCAGCAGCCGCAGGGCTTTGCAGGCCTGGGTACCCGAATAGTCGAACTCGCAGGCCTGGCCGATGACGATCGGCCCGGAGCCGATGATCAGCACCTTGTGGATGTCTGTGCGCCTGGGCATGGTTCCTCCCTTGAATACAGTTTCCGAAGCGGCGGGTTGTGACATATCAATTTTGCTGAAGGGTTCTTGCTAAATTAAGTTTCACTCAAAATCAAGGATGAAAATTCCATGAAGGGCCCACGAGTTTGACAACCGTTTTTCGAAAAGTAATTTTCCGAGGGAAGACGGCCGGCTCTCACCGGCGGCAGGCTCTTAAGGGGTTCCGGTGGTTGGGGAGGGTCTCAACACGGGTTTTTTGAAGTCGATATCCACAGCAACTACCAAATCAACATCTTGAGTAACCATGGGCTCAGCAGCCCAATGATTCACCGCAATGCCTCCGATTGCGCACCATCTAAGATCGGCTCTCTCAAGACAATCGACAAGACGCATGACAGCGGTTTCCGGTGATCTCCAGGAGGGTGAAAGGACATGCTTGCTCCTAGAGGGCTCAACGCAGTCTTCTCAGGAATCGGCAAACATTCCTTACTAACCGGGATAACAGACAATTCGATTGCACCATTTGAAAATGTCTTGACAAGCTCTTTCGGATGGCATGAAGAAAGTTTTTCTGGATATTTTACTAAAACCGATCACCGGTTGATTCCATGACCTCGCTGCCCATCGATACCGTACTGAACGAATTAAGATCAGCCCTGCGCCGGGGATCCGGCGCGGTTCTGCTGGCCCCGCCGGGGGCCGGCAAAACAACCCGTGTACCGCTCGCCCTTCTGGGCGAGCTCTGGTTGACAGGCCGCAAGATCGTGATGCTCGAGCCGCGGCGTTTGGCGGCGCGGGCGGCGGCTCGGTACA
>CAZNAX010000350.1:0-2503 GCA_964570965.1 uncultured Desulfatibacillum sp. | reverse complement strand
TTAGACCCAGAAACCGAAGAATGTTGCGGCTGTTGTTGCTGTGATGCTGATGAGGATTGCTCTGAAGTATAGTATCAGAAATAAGATGCGAAGTCTGGACCCAAAAGGCTCTTCCTCAAATTCGAAAAGAATTTACAAGCATCAGGGATTAGTTTGCCGGTACACTCATTAAAATAATTTTAAACCCATCTCGCCTCAAATCTGGATGCCGAAGCCTGTTCCTGCGATATCGCGAATGCATAGGCTTGCGGGGGCGCTTCTTGCCCTTGATTGCCCCATCGGCCCACTGGGCAGTATCAGGGTTATGATGCATCCGAGGCATCCTGAACATAGGAGGTGAATATGCCACTTATCACCATTACTCAAAACATCGGCTCCGATGGCATCTCCGTGGCCAGACGGGTCGCCGCAGTCCTCCGAATACCCCTTTATGATGATGCCAAGCTGATGGAGGAGGCCATTCGGATGGGGCTGGATATCGAACAGCTGCAGGGGCTCCAAGAAAAGGCTCCAGGCTGGTTTGACAGGCTTATTGGAGAGAAATTTGATATTTTTTCAAACTTGATGGGCTCGGTCATCTATGAAGCGGCTCGGCGTGGAGAGGGGGTCATCATCGGTCATGGCAGTCAAGTGCTGCTTCAGGATTTCAGTTGTGCGATGCACGTGCTTGTCGTCTCTTCCGAGGAGCGCCGCATCAGCAACTTGATGAAGCAGATGGATCTTTCCCGAGAGGGTGCTGAAAAGCTGATCCGGAAGAACGACCAGGAAAACGAAGGGTTTTTCCGCTATGTCTTCCGGAAGGACTGGGATGACCCTGCATTGTATGATGTGTGCCTCAATCCCGGCAAGATCGGCATTGAGAGGGCAACCCAGACGATACTTGAGATGGTTAAATTTCCCGAGTTGAAGGCGTGTAATATCTACGCTGTCGACGCCCTTGATCGATTTTCGAAAACAAAAAGAATCGAGGCGTCCCTCTTGGAGCAGGGCTTTCAATTCAAAGGTCTCCGGGTCGAGATGCCGGAGAAGGGGTTCGTTCAGCTTTCCGGTATTGTGGAAAACCACGTAAATAAAGACAGTATAGCGGAGGTCATCAAACTCATTCCCGGCGTAGAGCGGGTAGACATGGATATGCTGATGGTTTTGCCTGTATCCTACGATTAGAGGTTCCTGAGGCGAAGGACCATCTTTTCGGTCGATTTCAACTTACACACTTGGTCTATCAGTCGGGTTTTTTGATCAATCAATGCGGGCCGTAATGTGGTGACAGAGAGAAGGATACATCTTCCCATTGGCGTGGGCAGCCACCTGCTCGGCTTTGCGCCGAAAGGTCCATATTAAATATCTCAGCCCTGCTACTTAACCGTTTGGCAACGGAGCAATTTGCATGAGTCCGGCCGACCACTCCGAACATCGGCCAAATCGGAGAGAGGAGGGGCTCGTTTCGCCCCTCCCATACACTCCTGTCATATTGTCACTTGAGATCGGAGAGACTTGCTCCGAAGTTGATATGAAATACCTGCCCATCCAATGCCAGTGCCGGAACCGACTTGATCCCGAGCTTTTCAGCCTCGGATACACGCCCTTTGTCACTGCCGAGGTGGACAACTTCGATGTCAAACCGGCTGTTATCAAGAGCACCGAGCACCGTCTTTTCGGCGCTTGTGCACACGGGGCAACCTGCATGGTAAAATACGGCTTTCTTTTTCATGTCACAGCTCCTTTTATACCGGACGTTGTGCCATTATCGATCGTGGCAAGATAAGATATGGCTCTCATAGAATCCGATCAAGTAGTTACTTTTCGGTAAGGTGATTGCACAATGCAGAAAAATGAATCTGTGGCCTGTGATAGGAAAAAATCGATGGAAACCATACCGACTCCTGTCGCAATGATGGTTGAGGACTTTGTTGGCTGTAAGTGGTCGATTCGACTGCTTGAGCTTATCGCAGAGGGGTGCTCTCGCCCCGGTGCTATGCTTCGGGCCTGTTCCGGGCTGTCAGCAAAGGTTATGAATGAACGGTTGCGGAAGATGATCCGCTTTGGAATCGCACGGCGCAACGTCCTCGGCGAAAAACCGCCCCTTGAAGTCCAATATATTCTAACTCCCTTTGGCCATCGGTTCAAAGGGGTGATCGATGAAGTGCGCCGCCTCCAAGATGCCCTTGATAATGGAACCGTATCAGCTAAGGGATAGAGGTTCGACTGGCAAAAGCTATCGAATGCCTATCTCGTGACCCAGTTTCTCCCGGCCCATTGACAATATCCGCCCAGGCCGCAGACTCCCACCGCACAACGGTCTGGCTATTTGATCCTGCAGTTTCATTACTTTTGGTCATTTGGTAATCGGGTTGCCGCCAAGAACATAAGCGAGGCAGAATCATGTGCGGAATTGTCGGCATGGTTTCGAAAACGAATGTCGGTCATGACATTTACAACTCCTTGCTTGTGCTGCAACACCGGGGTCAGGATGCCGCCGGGATTGCCACGTACCACAATGACA
>CAZNAX010000349.1:0-2510 GCA_964570965.1 uncultured Desulfatibacillum sp. | reverse complement strand
TTGTGGGCACAAGGCCCAGCAGGTTTCCCATCCAATGGACATGGCGTCTGGCAGATCATGTTGCACTCAGCCGGCGGATGCTTCCGCGGACAACCTGTCGGGTTGCCGGTTCGTTAAAACCAGCCCGGCCTTGCCGTCCGGGGGTGAAGGCGTCCCCGGCATGACCGCTGCGGTCGGCACGGTGGTTTTCGACAATCCCAGCGAACGGCCGTTCCCTAAGCCGTTGGTCGCTTCCATGAATTCGCGCCCGCCGGGCGCGCCGCTTTATCTGCACCTTCACACGCTGTTGATCTGATCCCCTCATCCTAAAACTTGTTCTGTCCCGTTGCGAATCGGGATGCGGGCTGCCGGCGGCCGCTGATGGTCGCCCGGCTGGCAAACCGGTTGCCGGTGTCCGACCCTTCATTCCAATAGTTCAAAGGAGCATCGCCATGCCTCAGAAATCTGCCAACGACAAGCTGGCGGCCAAGAAAGCCGCCGTACTGGGCACCTCTCGCTCGAACCGCAAGCCGCTTTTTGCCGGACTTGCCATCCTGGTTCTGCTGGCCGGAGGCGCCTTCTGGTATTTCAGTGCAAAGACCTCGTCAAATCCTCTCAACCCGACAACTGCCGCGCGGGTCTCCGGCGATGTCGTGTCCATGCCGGCGGCCGCCTTTGAGGACGGCAAGGCGCATTACTTCGAGCACAAGCACGGCAGCATCACGATCCGTTACTTCGTGGTGAAGAGCGCCGACGGGGTCCTGCGGGCGGCCTTCGATGCCTGCGACGTCTGCTGGCCGGCGGGCAAGGGTTATGCCCAGGACGGCGAGTTCATGGTCTGTCGGAACTGCGGCCAGCGCTTTCACTCGACCCAGGTGAACGAAGTCAAGGGCGGCTGCAATCCGGCGCCGTTGGAGCGGCGCATGGAAAAAGGGATGCTGGTGATCCGGGTGAGCGATATCCTGGAAGGCAAAAGCTGAGTATCTCGGATTCGTGTTCCAGAGTTTCCATCTGGTTCCCTATCTGTCGGTGATCGAAAACGTCATGCTGCCGCTCGCCGTAAGCCGGCAGGGCAATCCGGAAAAGCGCCGTCGGGCACAAGACGCGCTGGCCCAGGTCGGCTTGGACGGAAAAGCCGACCGGCTTCCTGGAGAGATTTCGGGCGGCGAAAAAGAGCGCGTGGCGGTGGCGCGGGCGATTGTGAACGAGCCGCCGGTGCTGCTGGCCGACGAACCCACGGGCAACCTGGATTCCGGGAACAGCCGTGAAATCATGCGGATGTTCCAGCGTCTGAACGCCTCCGGCATGACCGTCATCATGGTGACCCACAGCGCGGAATGCTCCGGCTATGCCGGGCGCGTCATGCAGCTGAGCGACGGCCGACTGGAGACGGACCGGCGAACCGCCGCTGCCCCTCTGCGGCGGGCTTCGTAATCCGCGCCCCAGCGGAAGAGGTCGTGGAAATCCGCTGCGTTCGGCCGGCGGCCGGGGCGTTTCTTGACACCCTCCGGTCCGATCGTATATTTGACCGCGACCGGGTAGCGCTCATCCGCCGTGGGACTTCGACTCCTCAAGCACTGGGGGAAACGTATGGTTTTCGGTTACAGCACCAATGCGTTCGTGAAATACCGACTGGTGGATGCGGTGGCGCGCATCGCTCGACTGGGATTCAAAGGGGTTGAGATCATGGCCGACCGGCCGCACCTTTATCCGCCGGACATCGATGAGACCGAGCTCGAGCGCCTCCAGCAGGCGCTGGCATCCGGCGGGCTCAAGGTGACCAACCTGAACAGCTTCACGCTGTTCGCGGTGGGAGACACCTATCTGCCTTCCTGGATCGAACCGGAGCCCCAGCGCCGGGAGATCCGCATCCGCCACACCCGCGATTGTCTGCGCCTGGCCCGGCGTCTAGGGTGCACCAATATCTCCGTACCGCCCGGCGGGCCGCTGTCCGGTGTCACCCGGGGCGAGGCCGAACGGTTGTTTTACGAAGGGATCGAGCAGGTCGCGGCGCTCGCCGAAGAGTTGAACGTCAGGCTTTTGATCGAACCGGAGCCCGGCCTGATGATTGAAACCACCCGCCAGTTCCAGGAATTCATGCGAGGCGTGCGCTCACCGGCGGTCGGGGTGAATTTCGACATCGGCCATTTTTTCTGCGCGGGGGAAGATCCGCGGGAGGCTTTTGAGACGCTTTTCGAATGGGTGGGGCACGTCCACCTGGAAGACATCGCCCCAACGCGGGTCCATCAGCATCTGATCGCCGGGCAGGGCGCCATCCGATTCGCCGATGTCCTGAAATGCATGCGGCGGCTCGGCTACGGCGGAGACATCAGCCTGGAACTCTACCCCTATGTCGATACGCCCGAGGCGGCCGGGCGGGAGAGTCTGGCCTTTATGAAACCGATATTCGCCGAAGCCGGTTTTGAGATTTAGGTTGGCTGGCCGGAGCGATGAGCCGCCTTTCCCCTGTCAGGCCCTGCCGGTATGGCTGCTGACGGTCAGAACCGGGCAGGGCGAGCGCCGCACCACCC
>CAZNAX010000348.1:0-2540 GCA_964570965.1 uncultured Desulfatibacillum sp. | reverse complement strand
CCGGTCATCCGCGACCCCGACAACCTGTTCTACTGCCGCGAGGACACGGGCGCCTTTCTGATCGGCGCCTTCGAGACCAACCCCAAGGAATGGTCGCCGGACGGGGTCCCCTGGGAGTTCAACCAGCAGCTGCTCAGCCCGGAATGGGACCTGTTCATGCCGGTCATGGAAAACGCCATCCGCCGCATGCCGATCCTGGCCGAGGCCGAAGCCGTCCAGCTCGTCAACGGACCGGATGCCTTCACGCCGGACGGCCACTACGCCCTCGGCCCGGTGCCGGGGCTGCGGGGTTACTTCGTGGCCGCAGGGGGGTCGATCAACGGGATCGTCGGCGCCGGCGGCGTGGGCAAGACCGTTGCCGAGTGGATCCTCGAAGGCGATACCGAAATCGACGTCCACGAACTGGACGTGCGACGCTTCGGGCCGCACCTGTCCCACGCGCCGTATCGGATCGAGGCCTGCCGGGAGGTCTACCGCTACTACTATCACATGCGCTACCCCGGCGACGAAAACGAGTGGGGCCGGCCCTACCGCAGGAGTCCCTTCTACGAGCGTTTGAAGAATTTCGGGGCCGTCTTCGGTCACAAGAACGGCTGGGAGCGGACCAATTACTTCGACCCCGGACGGCCGTGGCGGCAGGCCGGCGCCGAGCAGCAGGCGTGGGGGTGGGCACGGCCGCCCTACTTTGGCTTGGTGGGCGAAGAGGTTAAGGCGGCGCGGGAGCAGGTGGCCCTGTTCGACATGACGTCCTTCGGCAAGATCGACGTCCGCGGCCGGGGCGCGCTTGCCTTCCTGCAGAAGCTGGCGGCCAACGACCTCGACCGTCCGCCGGGCACCATCGTCTACACCCAGTTCCTGAACCGGAAGGGCGGGATCGAAAGCGATGTGACCGTCACGCGCGTCGCCGAAAACGAGTTCCGGATCATTTCCGGCACGTCCTTCGTGGCCAATGATATCGGCTGGATGCGGCTGCATCTGCCCGACGACGGATCGGTGGTGCTCGAAGACGCCACCGACCGGCTGGGCTGTCTGGGGCTCTGGGGCCCGCAGGCGCGCGAGGTGCTGCAGGCCGTGAGCCCGGCCGACGTTTCCAACGCAGCCTTTCCCTACATGACGGCTCAGACCGTGAACATCCAGGGAGCGTCGGTATGGGCCCAGCGGGTCAGCTACGCGGGCGAACTGGGCTGGGAGCTTTACATCCAGCCGGCGGACGCCCTGGCCGTGTTCGATGCGCTGATGGATGCCGGTCGGACGCACGGCATCCGGCCGGCGGGCTACAAGGCGCTGGACTCCCTGCGCCTCGAGAAGGGCTATCTCTACTGGAGCGGGGACATCACTCCCGAGGACAACCCGCTCGAAGCCGGACTCGGCTTTTGCGTGCGCTTCAGCAAACCGGATTTCATCGGCCTGGAGGCACTGCTCGCAGTCAAACGGAAAGGGACGTCCACGAAGGTGTGCGCACTGACCTTGGACGCCGGAGGCAACCTCTACGGCGGGGAGTCGGTCTATGCCGGCAGCCGTCTCGTCAATCGCATCCGTACCGGCGGCTACGGCCACACCGTCGGCCGGGATATCGGGCTGGTGTATTTGCCGCTGGAGTTGTCCAAGGCCGGGACCTCTCTCGATGTGGAGATCTTGGGGGAGCGCATCCCGGCGCAGGTGGCCGCCTTGCCGCTGGTGGATCCGAAGGGGGAGAAGATCAGGGCATAGGTTTGGGGTTGGGAATAAGGTTCAACGGTTCACGGTTCAACGGCAGGGCCCTCCTTGCGACCGGTTGCTGTTATTAATCGTCTCGAAATAGTACCGTCATGCCGGACTTGATCCGGCATCCAGAACTGGTTGAATTCACTGGATTCCGGCTAAAAGCATGCCGGAATGACGACGTGAAGACAATTATGAGACCCTTAATATGTTTAACCAAATATTTTTCCAACCGTGAACCGTGAACCCATTCGTTATCCTTTTTCAACCTCGGCGATGCTGTCCTCGATGATCGCCAGTGCCCGGTCCATCTCCTCGCGCGAGATGGTGAGCGCCGGGGTGAGGGTCAGGATGTTGCCCATGGTGGTCTTGAAGCTCAAGCCCCGCGAGAGCGCCGCATACATGACCGCCTCGGCCTCGTCAGCGGCGCGCTCGCGCGTCCGGCGGTCCTTCACCAGTTCGATTCCCAGGAAAAGTCCCAGCCCGCGGACATCGCCGATCAACGGATGCCGCGCCTGCATCTCCTTCAGGCGCTCCAAAGTATAGCGGCCAAGCTCGCGCGCATGGGCCACCAGGCCGTATTTTTCGATGTAGCCGATCGTCGCCAGGGCGGCCGCGCACAGCACCGGGTTCTTCTCGTGGGTGTAGTGGCCGAGGGCGCGCTCGGCGGCGACATCGAGATCCTCACGGGCGATGACCGCGGCCAGCGGCAGGATCCCGCCGCCCAGTCCCTTGCCGATGACCACCATGTCCGGGACGACCCCGAAATTTTCGAAGGTGAACATCCGTCCGGTGCGGCCCAGGGCATGGGGGATCTCGTCGAAGATGAGCAGGGCGCC
>CAZNAX010000347.1:0-2567 GCA_964570965.1 uncultured Desulfatibacillum sp. | reverse complement strand
GATCGGGATCATGATCCTGCTGGCGCGCATGACCCCGTTTGTGAGCTACCTGCTGCCGTGGTACATCATTTTCCGCTACCTGAAGCTCATCGACACTTACACGGCGTTGACGCTCACCCACCTGATCATCACCCTGCCGATGGTGGCCTGGTTGATGGTCGCCTTTTTCGAGAGCGTGCCGGCCGACCTCGAAGACGCGGCCATGATCGACGGCTGCTCCCGGCTGCAGAGCTTCGTGATCATCGTGCTGCCCCTGGTGCGCAACGGCATCGCCACCTCGGCCATCATGGCCTTCATCTTTTCGTGGAATCAGTTTCTGTTCTCGCTGATCCTGTCTGGCCCTCGGACCAAGACCGTACCGGTGGCGGTGTACAACTTCATTTCCTATGGGAAAATCGACTGGGCCGGGATCGGGGCCGCCGCCACGCTGATCGTCCTGCCGGTGTCGATCTTCGCCTTCTTCGTGCGGCGGACCATCGTACAGGGGCTGACCATGGGTGCCCTGAAGGACTAGCGGCGGTGTTATGGCTCCAGCGCCTGGAACCGGCGCATGAACTTGCGATCGATATAGTCCTTGATGATGAAGGCCAGGCGGCCGCCGAACAGAATCGGCCGCTTGTAGAAGATCCCCCTCCCGTCGCCCAGATTGAATATCAGCAGGTAGTCACCCCCCGGTTTAAACGGCTGAAGTTCCGTCCCATCCAGGGCAGCCATCAGGTTGTGGCAGATGACCGCATTCTGGCGCACGGCATAGACGCCCACCTTGTCCAAGGGGGCTTGTTCGAAGCAAATGCAATCGCCGCCGCCGAACATGTTGGGGTAGGCCGTGCTCTGCAGATAGCGGTTGACCAGCAGCCCTCCGTCAGGTCCGGTCGGGATTCCGGATTCCCGAAAAACCGGGTTGGGCTTTACGCCGACCGCCACGAAAATGATATCCAACTCATAGGTTCTTCCGGAAGCCGCGGTCAACCGGCCGGTACGGATTCCCGTGACGTCGCAACCTCCCACAATTTCGATCCCGCGGCTTTTCAGCGATACCAGGGCCTTGGCCCGTACGCCGTCGGGGTGATGCGGCATCACCTTAGATTTGGCAAAAATTCGGATGGCCGCCGGATGCAGGCCCGGCGCCTGGGTCAATCTCCAGACGTTCCCCGCGATCTCCACGGCCGAGGGACCGCCGCCCACGATACCGATGGATAGCTTTTTGCGGGATGCGAGGTCGAGAATTCGTCCTTGAGCTTCCAGCAGACCCTCGATCGGTTTGACCAGGTAAATGTCGTCCAAGGCGCCGGTGATCATCTTCTGCGGAACCTGACTGCCGAGGTTGCACGAAATCAGGTCGTAGGAAATGGAATCCCCCGATTCCAGATGCACGCTGCGAGCGACCGCGTCGATGCGATCAATTCGGTCCAGCACAAAGGTGGCGCCCATTTTTTCCGCGACGCGTCGGGTCGCGAACCGGATCTCGCCGGGCGTGTAAGTCTTCCCGAGCATGCCGGGGCCCATGCCGGAGTAATAATGGTGTTCGGAGGGTTGAATCACCGTAACCTGGCATCCTTTTTCGATGAATCGGTTCAGGTTGGACAAGGTCACCATGTGCGCGTGGCCCCCGCCGGCCAGTACCAGGTGTTTTCTCATAATTTTTTCCTCATGCTTAAGATGGTAGAGCCGGTCTTATAGATTCCCGAAAAGCGATGCCAGTTGCTCGATGTGGGCGCGCTCTTCATTGGCGATCTGCATCAGCACATTTTTACTTTCGTCGGTATGGGCACGATCGGCGGCCCGCTGATACATGTCCAGCGCCTGGGCCTCGATCGCCATGGCCAGCGAAATGACTTCCGCTGCCACCTCTAGATCCGGCTGATAGAGCCGCAGGTATTCTTGGGTGGTCAGACCGCCCTCCATGGCCGGAGCCACCACTTTTTCGGCAAATTCTTCCCGAGTTACCGCGGCACCGGATACTCGCAGGTACTCGTTGAAAATGCGATCCTGGTGCTTTACTTCGATGGCGGAGAGCTTACCGAACAGGCGGCGTACATTCTCCGCCTTGACCTGCTCGGCCATAGACAAATAGAACTCGCGCAGTCCCTCCTCGAGGGAATAGGCCGCCAGAAGGGTTTCTTTCGGAGATTCGTTGCCGGAGAAAAGACTCAGGCCGAGGTCTTCCGGGCCGACCGCCTTTTGGCTGTTCCAGGCCTTGATCCCCCCGGACAGGTTCAGCACTTCCCGGAAACCCTTGGCCGCCAGCACCTGAGCCGCCACGCGGCTGCGGCCGCCGATGGCGCAATAGACCACGGTCGGTTTGTCGGCGTCCAGCTCGGGCAAGCGGGCGCCCAACTCCGGCAGCGGGATCAATTTCGCGCCGGGAAGGTGCTCGGCTTCGTATTCACCGGGCTGACGAACGTCCAGGAGCGTGAACTCGTCGCCGGCCATTCCCTGCATATACTGCTTGGCTTCGACCGCATCGATGGATTTCACCGGTGTAAAGAACTGCTTCCAACGCATCGGGGTTCTCCTTTCGCTGAGGGGTGAAAGTCAACCGCATAGGGGGTCCTCCTTGCGGCTCT
>CAZNAX010000346.1:0-2568 GCA_964570965.1 uncultured Desulfatibacillum sp. | reverse complement strand
GCGTCCAGCTGGAACAAGGGATCGGTCTCCATCGTCTGCCCGACATAGTCGTCGTTGTTTCCGAAGAACCACACGGCGGGCAAAAGTTCCAAGGTCATGCGCTGGCCCGGCACCCACGGGCCAATTTGAAGAATGGTGGGTACGCCGAGGCGCCCATACCAGCGGTTCTGCCCGATATTCAGAGGCTGGTCGCTGTCGTACTCGCCGATTGGAATCGCCAGATCGGCAAGCAGGTCGACGGAAAACCCCGGCTCGTAGCGCAGGACGTCGGGGATGTTTTTCTGCGCCGGCGGGCCGATGACATTGACATTGAACTCTATCATGGGGTCGCCGAACCCGCTGGCCGATTGGTTGAAGGTCCTGCCGGCCACGGTGACTTCGCCCGATATGTTGCCCATGGGAAGCAGGAGCGCAGCCATGGCCGCCCGATCGAACAGAGAAAAGGTGCGTGCATACCCCACTATGCCCAATGTCGCGTCGAGGCTCGCCCCCGGCGCGATGGTATGAGCAGGGTCGAATGGATTCGTGTTGCCGCTCAAAGACTGGAAAATGACCGGCACCGCATTCGAGTCGGAGAGCGTTTTCCAGTAGAAGCGTGCCGGAACCTGGGCCAGAGCCTGCGGCGGCCAGAGCGCACCAATAGCGATCATCGTCGCGGCGACCCAGTACAGCCAACCAGCCTTTTTCATATGATCTTTTTCGTTTTTCATGTGATTTAGGCCCTTTCTCTTTGATTCCTGGAATCGGCAACCGTTCAAGGCTTGGGATCAGCCAGCATATCCTTGGGAGCAATGAACTGCCGCTTGTAGATCAGCGGCGGGTAGCCCGGGTCGTCCGGGACGCGCCACGGAAGCTTGTCTTTCAGAGTTTCGAACACGGACCGGCTCGGCAGAACCACATTGTTCGTCCGGACATAGCTATCCCAGAGCGCAACTAGCGCCTTCAACTTGTCGGGGTGCTCTGCCGCAAGATCCTTGCGCTCGGCCGGATCAGCCGTGAGATTAAAAAGCTCCCAGGCACCCTTGCCAAACGGCTCGTATTCCCAGCGGATTTTCCACTCCCCCTGGCGAACCGCGCGGTTACCGAAAAGTTCCCAGGCGAGATAGTCTTGTTCTGTCCTTGGCGACTCCGCCTGTCCCTCCAGCACCCGGCCCCAGGACGTGCCCATGAGCGCAGGCAGTTCGCGCCCCTCGTAGGTCTTGGGATAGCTTGCGCCGGTGATTTCAAGCAGGGTGGGCATGAGATCGGCTACATGCATGAGCCCGTGGTTGATGCTCCCCTTTGGCCGCTTGACGGCCGGACCGCTGACGACCAGGGCGTTGCGTATACCGCCTTCTCCAAGCCAGCCCTTGTATTGACTGAAGGGCGTCATCGAAACCTGCGCCCAGGCCGGGCCGTAGGCGACGTATGATCCCGGATCGCCCCACGCATTCTGATGGGTCTGCGACCAGTTGATCGCCGCAAAGAGAAAGTCACGCGTCCCGGGCGTACCAGCGATTTGTGCGAACAGATCATTTCCCTCGGCACCGTTGTCGCCGAACACGATGAAGACTGTGTTCTCGTACTCCCCGATCTTCTTGAGGTGGTCGATGAGACGCCCCACATGGAAATCGAGGTTTTCCATCATACCTGCGTATAGTTCCATTTTCTTGCCGAGGAGGGCTCTGGCCGCTGGAGCAAGCGCGATGGGATCGGGCAAAAACCACATCCGCTCGGCAAGCTGCGTATTTGCAGGCGTGATTCCAAGCTCGACCTGTCGCTTCAGTCGCTCCTGCCGTACAACGTCCCACCCCTTGTCGTACTCGCCGACGTGGCGAGTGCGCCAATCACGCGGCAGGTGATATGGATCGTGGGGTGCCTGGTGGGAAACATAGGCGAAGAATGGTTTGCCGTCGCCTCGGTTGGCGTCGATGAATTCGATCAGCTTGTCGGTGTAAGTCTTGGTGGCATAGTAGCCATCGGGAAGATGCGTCAGATAGCGCCCGTCCTCGGTAAAAACTGACCTTGGCGAGGCGGCAGTGAAATTCGTCATGTCCCAGTAACTGCCCGCACCGTCGAGCAGCGAGAAGTCGCGCTCGAATCCGCGCGCGGCTGGGATCTGCGCGGGTGCCTTTCCCATATGCCACTTGCCGACCATGTAGGTGTGATACCCGGCATCCTTGAGCAATTGCGGCAGCGTCACCACCCGGTCGTTGAGGTAGCCTTCATAGCCGTCGACGCCCCACTGGTTGGGCGCAGTCCACTCGTCCATGTTGCCCAAGCCGTTCAAGTGGGTATCGACACCGCTCAGCAGCATGGATCGTGTGGGCGAGCAGCTTGCGTGCGTGTAGAAGTTCGTGAAGCGCACCCCGTCCCTCGCGAGCGAATCGAAATTCGGCGTCTTGATCTCGCTGCCGAAGGAGCCCATGTCTGCAAAGCCCATGTCATCACCGAGAATGATGACGATGTTCGGTTTCTTCGCCTGTTGCGCCTGCACCGAAGGTTCCACGGCAAACAGTGCCGCGAGGAGGCCTGCGACCATAGCGATGGATATTCTTTTCATATGTTCTCCCGTCATACTGCTCACAC
>CAZNAX010000345.1:0-2603 GCA_964570965.1 uncultured Desulfatibacillum sp. | reverse complement strand
CCGGTTCGCCGATGTCGTTCCTATAACTGCCAAACGGTTCAAGATACGTCAACGGGTGGCCCTCATGCCGTGAATTTGCAGGAAGGGGTATCAGAAAAAGTGCGAGAAGGATTCAGCCAAGACCGAGCCGCACCTCCAAGGTTCAGGCCGGCATGGCAGTCTCACGGCTTGATGTTCTGGTTCATGTGGAAAATGTTTTCAGGGTCGTACCTCCTCTTGATCTGCACCAGCCGCGCATAGCTTGACCCGTAGGCGGTGGCAATGCGGCCGGCCTCGTCCTCCGTCAGGAAGTTCACATAGGCCCCGGCGGATGCGTAAGGGGCCGATGCCTTGAAAAAGTCGCGTGCCCATGCGATGCATCTGCCGTCGTCGGCCGGATCATCCCAGCGCCCGTGCACGTTGAGAACGAACCGGGTGTCCCGCTGGCCGTATGCGGTGGCATCCGCCGCAACCCGGTTAGCGGCTCCGGCGATCAAGCCTATGAAGATTTCGCATTGCGGCGTGGGCAGCCGGCCGGCGTACCGAAGAACGGCATCCAGAGCCCCGTCACTGATCTCCGTAAAGTTGTGGGACTTCCAATAGTTCCTCGCACCCGGCGTCAACAGCGGGTCGAAGGCCTGCTGCCACTGCGTGTAGGGCTGGAGGCCGATATGCTCGCCGAGTGCATCGCCGAATCGGTGCAGGGGCTCTACCAGCTTCCGGCCATCCGGAGCGCCGCCCGCATAGCATACCGCCAGCGCCACTATCTCTTTCCCGTGCACGCTGGCCGGCAGAAAAGGCAGGGGAGGCGCCTTGCGTAATACCGCCCACACATTGAGCTCCTCCGGGGCGGTCTTAACAAATTCACGATATTTGTCGATCACCTGCCTGGCCTGGTTGAATGGGAACACGAGCAGGCCGGAGTAGACCTCGGGCCCGACCGGGTGCAGTTTGAATTCGAACCCCGTCACGACGCCGAAGTTTCCTCCTCCGCCTCGAACCGCCCAGAACAAGTCGGGATTTTTGCGGTCGCTGGCCCGCATCGGA
The DNA here is from genome assembly GCA_964570965.1 of uncultured Desulfatibacillum sp. Taxonomy (GTDB): domain Bacteria; phylum Desulfobacterota; class Desulfobacteria; order Desulfobacterales; family SpSt-501; genus SpSt-501. The sequence continues at coordinate 1,577 of CAZNAX010000345.1, read as the reverse complement.
GCCCCGTCCGCCATAACTAGATCGACGGAGACCAGATTGTCAATCGTCATTCCATACTTGCGGGTCAGCCACCCGAAACCGCCGCCCAACGTCAGCCCGGCAATGCCGGTGGTGGAATTGATCCCCAAGGGAGTAGCCAGTCCGTGATCCTGCGTGGCGCGATCGACGTCATTCAGGGTCGCGCCGGGCTCCACCTGCGCGAACCGTTTCCCGGCGTCGACCCGGACCGTTCGCATTTTTGAAAAATCGATCATTACACCGTTGTCGCACACGGCGTTGCCGGCGATGTTGTGGCCGGCTCCGCGGATGGAGATTTCCAAGCCGTGATCCCTCGCAAATGAGATGGCGGGCGGGACGTCCGCCGCCGCTGCGCACTGCACGATGACGGCCGGTCTCCGGTCGATCATTGCGTTCCAGATCTGGCGAGCTTCGTCATAGCCTGGGTCGCCGGGCAGGATCAGCCGGCCTTTGACTCGGCCTTTGAGGTTATCAATCGAATGATTCAGTGTTGTTTTCATGGCGTTCATCCCTCGCTTCCAGAGGTTCTGAAAAAAATCCGACGGCCGCTGACGGCGGATTCAATGGAATTTAATCAGGCTGGAGATATCGGGTTGTCGGATATCAGTCTGAGTGGTGCGGAGATGGTAATTCAGCCGGAAGGTCGGGGGAATGGGGTAGACCATGTATTTTTATAATTGTCCCGAAATCGTAACGTCATTTCGGACGTGATCCGGCATTCAGAAAGCCGCGGGATTCCGGGTTTCGCTGGAAGGGCGATGAAAAGACGCTCATGCGGCTTATATAAAAATGCATGATTGACTGTATTTACCCTTGCTGCTTTCTGAATTAATTTGAATTAATAGGAAAACGCTGCCCGCCGCAACTCGGTTGAAAAAAAACTTGGGTCGCCCTCGGTAGTAGTATCCGCGCCTAGCCATGGATATCTGACAATAACGGCTTTATGAGGCCCTAAAAGCTGGTTATCGGCATACTTCCGGCTTCCAATTCATAAGCATTTCCTATTACACTAGGTAGTTGGCCTGGCCCGACCCGATATCTCTTTTATCTGTCATGGTGGCAGGTGCAGTGTCGATGTGCTATATTAAAATGCGAGTCGACGCAATTTCATACCAACGGGTCCAACGATACGCGACTTTGGGTGGCAGACATGAGACATAAAGAGCTACTTAAAAGGATCACAATCGATCCGAATGTCTGTTTTGGTAAGCCCTGCATTCGTGGCACACGAATCTGGGTGTCCCTCATTATCGATAATCTAGCGGATGGGGTCGGCGAGGATGAAATTCTGGCTGCATATCCACAGCTGAAAACAGAGGACATCCGCGCTGCTTTGGCCTATGCGGCGGAAATGACCCGCGAACGGGTGATTCCCATGGCGACGGAGACCATCGGCACTTGAAATTCAAGCTCGATGAAAACCTCGATGTCCGCCTCGCTTCCGCCATGCAGGCAAAGGGTCTTGATGGCGATACGGTGTTGAGCGAGGGGCTATCCGGTACATCGGATGAAGGGATATTTGAAGTCTGCAAAACGACGGATCGTGTCTTGATCACTCT
>CAZNAX010000344.1:0-2676 GCA_964570965.1 uncultured Desulfatibacillum sp. | reverse complement strand
CTTGAGCCCGCTCGTCTTGTAGAGCGCCGCCGTCTCCTTCCGCGGGTCTTCGACCGGCACGGAGTGGCCTCTCAGTCCTGTGCCTGTCTGAAACCGGTGCTTCTCGTGCGCAGCTTCACCGCCCGCAATATGGCATCTTGCGGGCGGTGATCGAAGACGAGATTGCCCAGATGCGATTGGGCATCGAGGCAACGCAGGTCCGCTTGGCACAAATCCATCAAAATCTTCACCGCCCCTGCCCTGTCGCCGGAATCTTTGAGATCGTTGGACCGGGTGATGGGATCATCAAACGGATCGTCGGACCCCTCGCCGGGCAGCACCTGTTCCATCTCGAACATGGGGCGGGGTCCGCGAGCCATGATCGGCTTGAAGCATTCCTCGATGGGCTCGTCTTCTTCTCCCCAATACTCCTCTTTGGGATCCCACGTGCCCATATCCTCAAGCCCCAGGGGCACCAAATCGAGGGCCTTCACGTCAACGCGAGTCGATTGAATCTCGCCGGAGAGATACGGATGACCGGCATAACGCCACTGCTTTCGAGGGCTGACCGTGACAATCGCTCCAGGCACCACGTCCCAAAGAAGGCTTGCGCGCAGCGTAATGACCCGCTCACTTCCCAACAAACGGCATCGGACGGTCTGCTCCTTGACCGAGAGGACCGCCAATTCGACCGGCTTGCTTAGATCGAAGTCATCGGCTTTTGCCTTATGCTGCCGCCCACCTCGGGAAGGTTTCTGTATTTCGGCTGGATGAGGATCGAGGTTGAGCCACTTGCGATATGCGGCGACGTGCCGCGCCCCCTCGGACGCTTGAGGGAACACGACATCGGAAACCGCGACCACGTGTTCGGAACCGTCTTCGCGTCGGCATCTTGCAGTCAACCCGCGTCGTTCGTTGCCGTCGTAGTCCACCTCAATCACCGAAACCGGTTCTCCGATGACAAAACCGTCGGCCGGCAGCGCGACGTTGTACTCGACCGCAACTGAATACAGCCGGACAGCCTCACGGGCAAGGTTTTATAGCTCCTCGGCCTGTTTGCTCATGTGCGAAGTGAAAGCATCCATCCGAAACCCCGTTATTTTGAATCCTCGTTGGATTGTCTTCGACCATTAAGATACGGCAAATAAAACTTATGGGCATAGTCCCTCGTTCAACAGGCAATGGTGCCAGTTTGGCGCTAACGCTGATGATTCATTGCCAATTTGGCACCAGTGTGTTATTTGTTTAAAAAACTTCACCATGACCGCCAAGAGGAGATTAATATCATGCGCGATGCACAGGGAAACCAGCGAGTATCCGCCAGGGTGCCATCCAAGGTATACGATGCACTCGCTCAGGCGGCAGGTCTCACAGGATCGACATTGAACCAGTTCATCGTTCAATCCGCCTACGCGAAAGCACAGGAGGTTATTGAAAAGGAACGGTTCATTAAAATGACGGCAAGGTCTGCGGCAGTTTTTTTCGATACCCTGGAAAAGCCGCCGGCACCCAACAAAAGGCTAAAATCAGCGGTGCGATCCTACAAAAAGATGCGCGATGCCTCTCAAAATTGAACCTATCACCCGCTCCCACAACCGGCGAAACTTCGATTGTGGAAGCCTGGACTTAAACCAGTACCTCCAAAATACGGCCCGCCAACAGAGCGAAAAAGGAATCTCACGCACCTTCGTGCTGGTGGAGACTAACAGCCCCGGCGAGATCCTGGGTTTTTTCACTCTAACGGCATGCGAAATCCTCGTAGAAAAGATGCCGCTCCGTTTTGCAAAGAAATACCCCATGCGGGCATCAGCTGCCAAACTTGCGCGGCTGGCAGTGGCGAGATCCCGTCAGCACCAAGGTCTCGGCACGTTTATGATGCTGAATGCGATGGAGAGAGTTCTGCTTATCGCCGAGCACATGGGGATTATCGGTTTTTTTGTCGATGCCAAAGATGAAGGTGCTGCAGGATATTACAGGCACTTCGGCTTCATCCCGTTGCCGGACAATCCACTCGAGCTTTTTCTTCCCATCGCCACAATCCGCAAGACATTTTTGGGACAATAGTCGAATATCAATGCCGGAGAATCAATTGGGAGAATCCATGGGGACCTCCTTTGTTTTTGAACCTTCATCCTTTATCAAATCAAACCGCTGAAGCGTTAACGGGCTTCATTTTGTGCCCGCTTCCTCTTGACCTCCGGCTATTCCAGCCCAATTTTCTGCATTCATACACGTCATTTGAGAGGCAGGAGGATTCTATTACGCCCAGCAGCAGACAAAACCGCCAGGACGCCGGGTGGAAATTCGAGAACAGCTACGCACAGTTGCCGGAGGCTTTCTATGTCCGGCTGAATCCAGTACCGGTGCGCACGCCGAAACTCGTGGTTTTCAACGAAGCACTGGCGCGGTTTTTGGGTCTGAATCCCGATGCCCTGAAGGGCGACGAGGGCGACGCCGTTTTTTCGGGCAATAGGATCCCCGAGGGGGCCGAGCCTCTCGCTCAGGCCTATGCGGGGCATCAATTTGGTTTTTTCACCATACTGGGCGACGGACGGGCAATATTGCTGGGCGAGCAAGTGACACCCAAAGGTGAGCGTTTCGACATTCAGTACAAAGGGTCCGGCAGGACCCCGTTTTCGCGCCAGGGGGACGGGCGGGCGGCCCTGGGGCCGATGCTTCGGGAGTATATCATCAGCG
>CAZNAX010000343.1:0-2683 GCA_964570965.1 uncultured Desulfatibacillum sp. | reverse complement strand
CTGCGCCAGGCGGGCGCGCCGGTGGTGGTCAAAGCGGACGGGCTGGCCGCCGGAAAGGGCGTCATCGTCTGCGAATCCGAAAAGGAAGCCCAGGAGGCGCTCGATCGGATCATGGTCCAGCGCGAGTTCGGCGATGCCGGCAGTCTGGTGGTCATCGAGGAGTGCCTCCGCGGAGAAGAAGCGTCCTTCCTGGCGTTTACCGACGGCAAAACCGTTCTGGCCATGCCGTCCTCCCAGGACCACAAGGCGATCTACGATGACGACCGCGGCCCCAACACGGGCGGGATGGGCGCCTACTCGCCGGCTCCGGTGGTCGACCGCCTCATCCATAAGCGGGTCATGAACGAGGTCATGATTCCAACGGTCAAGGCCATGGCGGCCGAAGGCCGTACCTACCAGGGCGTGCTCTACGCCGGGCTCATGATCGAGCGCGATCAGATCAAGGTGCTCGAATTCAACGGCCGCTTCGGCGACCCCGAGGCGCAGCCGCTTTTGATGCGGATCAAGAGCGACATCGTGCCGATCATGGAAGCCGTGATCGACGGCCGGCTGGATCAGTGCACGCTCGACATCGAAGAGCGCGCTTCGGTTTGCGTGGTCATGGCCTCGGCCGGCTATCCCGGCAAATACCCCAAAGGGCTGCCCATCAAGGGGCTCGATGCCGCCAAGCGCATGAAGGACGTGGTGGTGTTCCACGCCGGCACCGCCCGCAAGGAGAAAGCCGTCGTGACCGACGGCGGCCGCGTGCTGGGCGTGACCGCGTTGGGCGATACGGTCACCGATGCCATCGACAAGGCCTACCAGGCCGTGGGCAAGATCAGCTGGGAGGGCGCTTACTGTCGCAAAGACATCGGCCGCAAGGCCATCGACCGCATGAGCCGCGCCCCGGCGGTGGGGATCGTCATGGGCAGCGATTCGGATCTGCCCGTGATGGAAGAGGCTGCGGCCATGCTGAAGAAGTTCGGCATTCCCTTCGAAATGACGGTAGCCTCGGCCCACCGCAGCCCGCAGCGCGCCATGGCTTTTGCCGCCGAGGCCCGCAACCGCGGCGTGAAGGTCATTATCGCCGGCGCTGGCCACGCGGCCCATTTGGCCGGGGTTCTGGCGGCCCATACGAGCCTGCCGGTCATCGGCGTCCCGATCGACTCATCCAGCCTGCAAGGATTGGACGCCTTGCTTTCTACGGTGCAGATGCCTCCAGGCATCCCGGTCGCCACCATGGCCCTGGGCAAGCCAGGCGCCCGTAACGCCGGCATTTTGGCGGCCCAGATGCTGGCCCTCGGTGACCCGGAGCTGGCCGGCCGCATGGATCGCTTCAAGAAGGACATGGCATCCGAAGTTGAACGCAAAGCCGAAAAGCTCAAGGACTACCGTTAAGCCCCTGCGCGTAAACCCGCGCTCGCCCGAGCCGGAGGCCATCGCTCGGGCCTTGGAAGTGATCCGCGCCGGAGGCGTGCTGTGCTTTCCGACGCGCTGTCTCTACGGCCTGGGGGCGGATGCGGGCGACGCCGCCGCTGTCGAGCGCGTCTATGAAATCAAGCAGCGCCCGGCCGACATGCCGCTGCTGGTCCTGATCGGCCGCAGCGCTCAGCTGATGGAGCTGGCCGAACGGGTCCCCCCCATGGCGCAATTGCTGATGGAACGGTTTTGGCCCGGCCGGCTCACCTTGGTGCTCGATGCCCGGGCGCTCATCCCGGTGCGGCTCACGGCCGGAACCGGAAAAATAGGCATCCGCCTGGCCGCCCATCCCGTGGCGCGGGCGCTGGTCGAGGCATTCGATCGACCGATCACCGGAACCAGCGCCAACCTCTCCGGCGCGAGCGGCTGCCGGCAGATCGCCGACCTGGACCCGCATATCGGCGGGCAGGTGGATCTCATCCTCGACGGTGGGGTATTGAAGGGGGGAGTGGGATCGACAGTGGTTGACGCTACCGGTGAAAATCCGGTGGTCATCCGCGAAGGCGAAATCTCAAGGCCTGAAATCCTGGCGGCAATCAAGTCGATCCGGTGAGCCGCCGGGATGATGTTTCTTGAGTTTTATGCCCGCGCGCCTTCTGTGTTGACAACCCCCAGCCGTTTTTTTATAAACCGAAGCATGCCGGAGTGGTGAAATTGGTAGACGCAGAGGACTCAAAATCCTCCGGGGGCAACCTCATGCCGGTTCAAGTCCGGCCTCCGGCACCAGAATGAAATCAAGGGGTTAACCTTCATTGGGTTAACTCCTTTTTTTCTGGAAAATGAGCGATTGTAACGGTTCTTGTAACGGTTCTCGATAATTTCTTTTCGGACAGGTATTTTTCCTGTTGAACCGCAGCAAGCTTAAGGTCTTCTTCGCTCACGATATTATAGCGGTCAAAGACTGAACGGGTTTTGTGGCCTGAGATTTTCATGGCAACTGTTTCAGGCACCCCGGAACGGACCATGTTTCTGACTGCTGTGCGGCGGAAATCGTGCAGGATAGGCCCTGCTGGTAGTTTTCCCTGCCATATCTCAACATAATTGCTGCCCAGCCGGTAGCCGTACCCGAGCCCGACCTTGCGGCAAGCCTCGTTCCAGCAGTGACGAAAAAGGATCTTCTTCTTGCGGGGGGTAGTTCCGGCCATCGTCGTATAGTCAGCCGTTTGAATCGCATCGTCATCATGTCCCTCTGGGTTTTGTGGCGGGGTCTGGCGGCTCAGGTAAA
>CAZNAX010000342.1:0-2694 GCA_964570965.1 uncultured Desulfatibacillum sp. | reverse complement strand
CACGCGGGTTATTCATGAGCGACATCCGGAGGTTTGCATCATCGGCCTTTCGATGCACGACGATCCGGGAAAAGAGCGGGCGATGCGCGCGGCTGGCGCGACCGACTATAGAAACAAGGGGTGCGCCGCTGATGAACTCGTTTCCGCCATTCATGCGTGTCGCCAAATATGGAAGCCCTTGCCATAAAAACAACCAGTTGATGTGGGCAGGCCGGATATCGTCTTCGCTGGTATAAAGTCAGATAGACTGTCTCGCTGGGCTATATCGCATGCAAAAAGACCTGACTCGCTCAGCTGTTACTGACAGAATCTCAGCAAAAATATTCTTTCAAAAAAGAATCCAGATATCGCGCAATATCAAACCTATTGAGTCATTAATTATGAATCCCGCCGGAGCCGGTTGACCATTGACGTGGCCGGTGTCAGACCTATCCTGTACAAACCAGTTCACCCCTCCTCAGGCCGGTGCCTTCAGACTCACGGCCTCAAGCGGCTCGATAAGGTTATGGCGGAAAAGCGCCTGGAGGCAGGATCACTATGAAAACTTAGTAAGAACACTTCTGGGGGAGCCACCGAGTTACGCCACAAGGCAGAAAATCTGCTGAAGGCCAGCAAGGCTGAAGCCGCTGCCCCGACAAAGGAAGACGCGCTGCGGCTCCTGCACGAACTGCAGGTCCACCAGATCGAACTGGAGCTGCAAAATGAGGAGCTGCGCCGGTCGCGGGCGGAGGTGGAGGCGGGGCTGGAGCGCTTCACGGACCTCTACGATTTTGCCCCGGTGGGCTATTTGAACCTTGGCCGCGACGGGGTGGTCCGCCAGGCGAATCTGACCGGATCGCGCCTTTTGAGAGTGGAGCGCGCCCGGCTCCAGGGTCGGCGTTTGGGGGTTTTTGTGAGCGAGTCGGACCGGGCCGGGTTCCAGGCCTTCCTGGAAAAAGCATTTGCAAGCCAGGCAACAGAGGTTTGCGAGGTAATGCTCCGGAAGGAGAGAGAGGGGCTGCTCAACGTGCAGCTAACGGCCACGGCTGCGCCGGACGGGCAGGAGTGTCGCGTCGTAATAGCGGACATCACCGCGCGCAAACAAGCCGAGGAGGCCCTGCGTGAAAGCCAAACTCGATTGCAGAAGGCGAATGAGGAGCTTGAGCAGAAGGTCAAGGAGCGCACCGCCGATCTGAAGGCCAGAGTCGATGAACTTCGGAATGCCAACGAACAACTGGACGACAAGGCATCCCAGTTAAAGGCCCTGACGAAAAAACTGACTATAGCCGAGCAGGCCGAACGCAAGCGCCTGTCTCAAGTTTTACACGAGGGCGACTTGGCAGACGGGCTGGAATGGTTGGGCCGTTGGATGCGGGACAAAAATCATTTCGATGTTGATCTGGCGATCGAAACCAGGCCTATGATGAACGGGGATGCGAAGGTTCTGGTGTTCGAGTCGGTGCGCGAGCTGTTGTTCAACGTCGTCAGGCATGCAAGAGTGTCCAGGGCGCGGGTCAGCATTGAGCAGGCAGACGCAGGCAGGGTGCGGATCGCTGTCACCGATGAGGGGTGCGGTTTCGACCCCTGTCAACTGAAGCTTGCGGGGGAAGAAGGTGGATTCGGGCTGTTCAGCATTCGCGAACGGATCGGTTTGATAAGTGGTGTGCTTGAAATAGAAAGCGCTTCCGGCAAGGGAAGTCGTTTCACCCTTGTGGTACCAGTGCTCCAAAAACCGACTGTGCCGCTCTCCGCCAACTGCAGCGCTTCGATGGTAGACAACTGCAAGGAGAACGAGAACTCAGAACCGGGTGCGGCCATTCGGATTCTGCTTGCCGATGACCATGCCCTCTTTCGGGCGGGTGTGGCCCGGATGTTGAAAAAGGAACCGGATCTCAAAGTGATCGGCCAAGCCAAGGACGGCCGGGAGGCGATAGATCTGGCAGGGGAGCTTAAGCCGGACGTCATCCTGATGGACATCAGCATGCCCAATGTCAACGGCATTGAGGCTACGCGGGTCATTCATCGGAAGTACCCTGGCATCTGCGTCATTGGCCTTTCGATGTATGAGGACCACGAACGCGGGCAGACCATGCGTGATGCCGGGGCCTCGGACTACAAGAGCAAAGGGTGCGCGCCGTCTGAACTTATTTCTGCAATCCGAGAGTGCACCCTTCGCCAGTGAGAATGCAGCGGCTTGCAAGTGGTGTTGTTTCCGTTATTCAAGAAATAGGATTTGATGGCATCACCGAGCCCACATTGAGCCGGGGGTGATTGAATGGAAGCCACCCAAAGAATCCGTATTGTCGTAGCTTCACCTGCCTAAGATTCGCTTTGGCCCGTTTGACCATTTCAGAGGTGATATCGATTCCGACCACCCTTCCTCCCGGCCCGACCATCAACGCAGCAACCAGCGTATCGACGCCCGCCCCGCAGCCAATATCGATGACCGCCATACCGGGGCCAATAGCGCCCAGGCTGAACGGATTTCCCACTCCGCAATAAACGGCCTGAACGGACTCCGGCAGCAAGCTCAGAATCGCCTCCTCATAGCCTATCATCCTGAGGGCTGGGGCTCCCGTCGGATAGTCGACGTCACCGCCCTTAAGGGCGAATGGGGGGCTTGACACATAACATTATCATATTACTTTCTGCGCATACGTTGATATATATGGGAGGGCATAGCGATGAGGGCAGTGGAACAATCGCAAACCAACA
>CAZNAX010000341.1:0-2695 GCA_964570965.1 uncultured Desulfatibacillum sp. | reverse complement strand
AAAAGCACCTCATGGATGAAAAAGTGATCGAAACCGGCAAGCTGGCTTCCATCGGTGAGCTGGCCTCCGGTGTGGCGCATGAGATCAACAACCCCGTGGCCATCATGGTCGAAGAGGCCGGCTGGATCGGGGACCTGCTGGAGGAGGAAGAGTTCCAGGGCAGCAAGAATGTCGAGGAGCTGCGCCGTGCCCTCACCCAGATCAAAACCCAGGGGAAGCGCTGCAAAGAGATCACCCGCAAACTGCTGAGTTTCGCCCGCAAAACATCGCTTGCGGTACAGGACATCAATGTCAATGAGCTGATCGAGGAGATCGTGGGGATATCCGCTCAGCGGGCGAAATACGGCATGGTGGAGATAGCGACCCGGCTTCAGGAAGGCCTGCCGCCCGTCCGGGTGTCGATGTCCGAACTGCAACAGGTGATCTTGAACTTGATCAACAACGCGCTTGACGCTATGGAAAAGAAGGGCGGCAAGTTGACGCTGTCCACCCGCCAGGAGGACGGCTTTGTGGCAATGGAGGTTGCCGACACCGGCGTCGGCATTCCCGCGGCCAATCTGCACCGCATCTTCGACCCGTTTTTCACCACCAAGGCGGTCGGCAAGGGCACGGGGCTCGGGCTGTCGATCTGCTACGGCATCATCGAAAACATGGGCGGACGGATCGAGGTGCAGAGCACGGTGGGCGTCGGAACTGCGATTTCGGTGTATATCCCATTCGTCGGAAGCGAGCCATCCGAAAACGACTCAAACGAGAAAAACAAAGATACCAAGGCCTAAAGGAGTGCTGCGATGAGCTTAGCCAATGTATTGTTCGTGGATGACGAGGTTCCCTTTGTGGAAACCATGACCAAGCGCCTGACTCGGCGGGACCTCGAGATCATCCCGGCCCACAGCGGGGACGAAGCCTTGAAAAAGCTGAAGGAGCACGCCGGCGTAGAGGTCGTCATCCTTGACGTCAAAATGCCGGGAATGGACGGCATCGAAACCCTGCGGGAGATCAAGCGCCAGTTTCCGCTGGTCGAGGTGGTCATGCTGACCGGCCATGCCACGGTGGAGTCCGCCATCGAGGGCATGAAGATCGGCGCATTCGACTACCTGATGAAGCCCTCGGAAATCGAAACGCTGGTGGCGAAGGTCACGGAGGCGGCCGCCAAAAAGCGCCAGCACGAGGAGAAGATCATGCAGGCGCGTTTAAAGGCCATCACCACCCGGCGCGCATGAGACGTTGACGACATGAGTATGGATAATCAGGACCCGCCCAAGCGGATTCGCCTGATCCTCATTGACGACGAAGTCGGCTTCACGACAGTCATGGCCAAACGGCTGAACCGCCGGGGCCTCGATGTGACGAGCGCCTTCAGCGGCTCGGAAGCGATCCAGGCCTTGCGCAAAGCCGAATTCGACGTGGCCGTGCTGGATCTCAAGATGGAGGATATGGACGGCATCGAGGTCCTCAAGATATTCAAAAAGATGGATCCGGGTATGCCGGTCATCATGCTGACCGGGCACGGTTCTGAAAAATCGGCCGGCGAAGGGATGGAATACGGCGCCTACGACTACCTGTTCAAGCCCTATGAATTCGAGGAGCTCCTCGAAAAAATTCATGCGGCGGTGAGTAGCAGGGAAAAGTGAAAATCGCCGTTTGTCAGGAATCAAGTCCATCTGAAGACGTTGCGGGTGCCATCGCGAGCATCCGGCGGCAAGCCTCGGCGGCGGCCGCTGCCAAGGCCGGGCTGGTGATTTTTCCCGAGATGTTCCTGACCGGCTACAACATCGGCGAGGCCGTTTTCAGCCTGGCCGAGCCGGCGGACGGCCCTTCGGCGACCGCCGTGGAGGCCATCGCCAGAGAATTCGGGGTTTCCATCCTCTACGGCTATCCTGAACGTTTCGGCGAGCGGGTCTTCAATTCCGCCCGACTCATCCATCCCGCCCGGGGCGCGATCGCCAACTACCGCAAGACCCATCTTTACGGTGCCGAGGAAAAACGCCTGTTCGAGCGGGGAGACGATCTGGTGACGGCCGACCTGGATGGCTTGAAGGTCGGCATCCTGATCTGCTACGACGTGGAGTTCCCCGAGGCGGTGCGGGCGCTGGCGCTGGCCGGCGCGGAGCTGATCGCCGTGCCCACGGCGCTGATTCAGCCGTTCGACATCGTCGCCCGCACGCTGGTTCCGGCCCGGGCGTTTGAAAACCAGGTCTACGTCGCCTATGCGGGCCTTTGCGGCCGCGAGGGGGCTCTGGGCTACTGCGGACGTTCCTGCATCGTCGGTCCGGACGGGAGGGACATCGCTCGGGCGGGCGTCGACCCGATCCTGCTGGTTGCCGATATCGACCCTTCCGCCATTTCAAAGGGCCGGCAGGCAAACCCATATCTTTCGGACCGCCGCTCCGAAATCTATGCCGCGCTCGTTAAAGCGGTCGGGCCGCCCTCATCAAAATGAAGTGCTCATTTCCCAAGACGCCTTGCCGCCCACCACTCTTCTTGAAGCTGCCGTTCAGCGATCTGCTCCTCCAACCAAGCCATGTTGACCTGACCGTCTGACACTTCAAGCATGCCGGCAATGTCTTTCAAGTGCTTTTCGGACCGCCCCTCTCGGTAATATTCGAGCTTGCGTAGAATCACGTATTTTATCGGCGCTAGCTAAGTTCGGTTTTGTCTTTATCTCGGATCCAAGATAGCGTATCCATCGAAT
>CAZNAX010000340.1:0-2709 GCA_964570965.1 uncultured Desulfatibacillum sp. | reverse complement strand
CGGTCGTGGTTGAGTTTGAGATAGCGGGTCACATAGGGAGTTGCCGTGCCGGCGTCCGCGATGACGATGACCGGCTCCCGGATGATGCGGTTGAGCGAACCGATGACGCGCTGCGGCGACAGCGGTGTTTCATCGTCGGCTAAAACGGCGGCGGCTTTGGCCCAGAAGTGATGGCGGCTGCGGTTGAGATTCTCGAGCCAGCGCTCCGCATCGGACCGGCGGTCCTTTCCCAGCTCGCTCAAAATATCTTCCAGCACCAGTCTGGCATCGCCCACGACCGCATCCGCGACGGTATAATTGTTGCCGATGATGCGTGGATTGATGTCCACCTGCAGAATCTTGCGCCCCGGTCGACGGGAGGGCAGGGTCCAGCGTACCGTCGACACCGACCCCAGCTTGCAGCCGACATACAGAAGCACGTCACCCTCCTCGACGGCCCGCATGGCGTGCGGATGATAGCCGTTGTCCCCGATGACTCCCAGCGCCAGGGGATGCTGGTCCGGGATGATGCCCTGGCCGGAAATGGTGGTCACCACCGGCGCGCCGATGCGTTCGGCCAACGCCATCACCTCGCTGCGCGCCTGGGAGTGGTTGGCGCCGCCGCCGACGATCAGCACCGGCCGTTTGGCTGCAGTCAAATGCCTGGCGACCCGGGTGATGGCATCCGGGCTGCCGCGGAAGCGCATGGACGGGTAGGTTTTGCACTCCGGTTCGGCATGCAGCGAAACCTGGTCGACGGAGATTCGGCCGACGACGGTTTCGGTGGGAAACGCGAGGTGGACTGCACCCGGGCATCCCGAGGTCGCCACCCGGAACGCCCGACGCACCGTTTCGGGGATCTTTACGGCCAGTTTGAGGAAGTTGGACCATTTGCTGATGGACTCGAAGAACACGTGATGGTCCATTTCGGTGATGGTGCCTTTGCCTTCGCCGGACAGGCTAACGCCGCTGGTGAACAGCAGGATGGGAATAGAGGACGCGTTGGCTTCGGCGATCCCCGGGGCGGAATAGAGAGCCCCGGCGCCCGAGGGGCATTCGCACACGCCGGGCCGGTGCGACAGGCGGGCGTACACATCGGCCATGAACCCGGCCGAGCGTTCATCACGGGCCAAAATGTGGCGAATGGCGTTGCGGCGCTCGTAAAGCGCCTGGTAGAGCGGTACGGACGTGTCTCCGGGAACACCGAAAACGTAGCGGACATCATAGGCTTCGAGCATCTGGACGAGCGCCTGGGCGCCGTTGATGGAAGCGGCTTCCAATGCGTTCATGGGGCCTCCGGGTTCGATGGGTGTGACGCGGATAGCGGTTCTGCTTTTTCAGGCAGACGCATGGACACCAGCACGGTCAGCAGCGGCACGAGCGGCAGCCAGGCCAGGACCGTTTGAAGCGAAAAGACATCCGCCAAACTGCCGATGACGGGGCTCAGCACGCCTCCGATGCCGAGCGAAAGACCCATCATCAGGCTGGAGACCATCGACCGGCCCCGGGGGGCAAGCTGCTGGGCCAGCGACACTCCGAGCGGCAGGGTGGCCAGCGAGAAAAAGCCGGACAAGAAGGCACACGGGTATATCCACCCATCGCGCAGATACAGAGAAAGCAGCAGGGCGGGCGCGGTCAGCAGATGGCTCAGGATAAAGATCGGTCGATAGCGGGTGCGGTCGGCCAGGCTGCCGGCCACCATCCCGCTGATCGCTCCGGCGAGCGTGAACAGAGAGGTCACCACACCGATCGAAACCAGCGAGTATCCGTCGCGGGCGTAGAGCATCGGGAAGAAGGTGATGAAAACTTGGCTGACGAAAGCCCGCAGCACCATCACCGTCCATAGCAGGACGATCGACTTCCAGGCGCTGCCCAAGGCTTCCTTCAATGAACCGATGAACCCGCGCGCGGCCAGGCCCTCGCCCTGGGGCATCGGCACTATTTTGAAAAGGATCGCCAGGAGCGGAAGTCCGATGAGCATCGACAGCAGCGTGCCGCGCGGGCCGTAGGCGGCAACGAGGGCGGTGATGAGGATCGGGCCTACGCCGAAAGCCAGGGTGCCGCCCGCGTTGAAAATGGACATGCAGAAGCTGAAGTGGCGACCCGCATAGGAAGCGATCATGCCGGCCACCGGCGGATGGAACATGGACTGGCCGATCGAGCCCAGGCAAACGAACAGGATGAGTACCATGAAACTCGGGGCCACCCCGACGAGCGGGATGAAGATCAACGATAGGATGGGGCCGCCGAGAATGAAAAGGCGCGTGCGGTAGTGATCGGCAAAGTAACCCGCGATGGGCTGAACAATAAACATCAGAAAGCGGTTGATGCCGGCCAGAAAACCCACTTGCGTCAAGCTCAGCGCGAATACGTCGGCGAAGACCGGCAGCAGCGGGCTGACGAAAGAAGCGTACAAGTCGCCGGTGAAGTGCACCAGCCACAGGGCGAATATCACGCGGGTGTTGGCCTTGGTAGGATCCGTCGTGAAGCAGCTTGTTCGATGGTCAGACATAACACAAAAAAAACCCAGTCTCGAGGACTGGAGTAAAGGGCAAAAGCGGTCGAAACGAGCGGATTTGAACCACAGGCCCTATCGCCCCGAATGCAAGTTCCAGATTGGATCTTTAAAGCGGCAGCTTACTACCCAAAGGTCGTCATGCCGGATTAGATCTGGTTTCCACTTCAACTGCCGAAGCAATAATTGAAGCTTTCTATCATCAATTTTTAATG
>CAZNAX010000339.1:0-2716 GCA_964570965.1 uncultured Desulfatibacillum sp. | reverse complement strand
CCTACTATGCGGGCCGGTCGCTCAAGGCCCGCATCGGCAGCGACTCGACCGGCCGATCGGCTCGGCTGCACGGCATGGGGCTCGCCATCATGGAAACCCTGCCGCGCAGCGCTCAGCGGGAGATTGCCAAGTACCGCGCCGGAGACGGCCGTGAGATCATCCCGATCCAGATGACCGCTTACAAGACGCTGAGCTTTGTTCCCACTTCCGGCGCATCAGCCTTCGTTCAAGGCCTGCGGCGCCGGTTCGGCGCCGGGCCTCTGGGGTTTCTGCTGTCCACGTTTAGGGTCAGCTGGCGCGTCGAGGCGAAAGACACCCGCATGGCAGTCCCGGGCAACATCGTGACCCTGGGTGGGACGCAGAAGGTTGTCGACAACGGCCTCTCCCTGGAAACGGCCGCCGCCGTGAACGCCCCGAGCCCCTTGCGATGGCGCTTTCTGAACTCCCGGCTCAAGAACGCCCTGAAGGTCCTCGTCGGGTTCATCCCGGCGTTCACCACGTTTGCCCTGACGAAAGACTGGTGGCTCCTGGCCTACGGCGGCGCCTTCATCTGGTTCGGCATCACGGGCCTGCGCAACATCGTGCAATCCGTGCTGGGCGGCGGCGGGTTCCGCCGATCCCCCTTGCTGAACTGGAACGACTACGTCAGCTGGGCCCGCATCACCGATTCGCTCATGTACACGGGGTTTTCCGTGCCCTTGCTGGACTATTTCGTCAAAACCGTCGTCCTGGATCGCGGTTGCGGCATCACCACGACCACCCACCCGGTGCTGCTCTACACCTTCATGGCGCTGGCTAACGGGATCTATCTCTCCAGCCACAACCTCCTGCGCGGGCTGCCCCAGGGAGCCGTGTACGGCAATTTTTTCCGCAGCATCGTTTCCATTCCGGTGGCCATCCTCATCAACATGGCCGCCGGCGGCATCCTGGCCGCGAACGGGGCCTCCGAGGCTGCGGCCGTGCTGCAGAAATGGGCGGCCATCATCTCCAAGACGGCTTCGGACATTGTCGCCGGCTTTATCGAGGGCTTGGCCGATCGACACCGGAACATCAAAACCCGCCTCCGCGACTTCAAGGGCAAGTTCGAGCAGTTGTTCGACATCTATGCCCAGCTGGAGCTGATCTTCCCGGATGTCCAGACCTTCGCCGTCCTGCAGCACTCCAACCGCCTCAAAAAAAAGGCCAGCGTGGAAGCGCGCGATCTGGAAAAAATCATCATGATCCACGCGCTCGATCTTCTCTATTTCTGGATGTACCAGCCGCGGGCACGCACCGCTCTGAGGCAGTTCGTCCACGCGTTGTCCGAAGACGAGCGCCACATCCTGGCGAGTTCCCAGTTCACGTTGCAGCGGCACCGTGAAATCAGCCAGATGTTCATCGACGGCATCCTCGGCAACAATTTTCCTCGGCCGCTGTCATTTTATCTATCCCGAAATGCCGAATACCTTGAAGCCATCAAGCATCTGGTGTTCGGGGAGAATTTCACCGATCCCTTGGCGGAGCCGGCGATCGCCGAGTCCCTGGTAGGATCCGCCGCACCCATCCGGGAATGCATCGGCCCGATCACGCCGCCGCCGAATTGAAAGTCCCTCAGCGACACACGGCCTTCAAGCGGAAAAAGCGGAAGAAGAAGTTGTCGATGGGGAGGATCTCAATGTCGCAGAATCCGGCCTCCGCGGCATATTGTTTCAGCGTGTTGCTGCGCATCACCGTCCCGGTCTCGGCCGATTGACCGTCGGCCTTGCCCACCGGCAGGCAGTGCAGCACGCTCCAGCCGTACATCATCCATTCCACCTCGTTGCCTTTGGCGGTAAAGCGGTCGCCCACGCGCTCGTCCATGACGATGACCGATCCTCCGTCTCGAGCCAGACCCAGCATGGTTCGAAGCGCACCGACCGGATCGGACATGTCATGCACGCACTCGAAGGCCGTCACCAGATCGTAACGCCCCCGCAGCGCCGGGTCGGCGGCGTCCCGGCGGTGGATCCGGACCCGTTCGCTTAGGCCGGCTTCGGCGACATTCGCCTTGGCCAACTCCACCGACGCCTCATCGAGATCATAGCCGTCCACCTGAATGTTGGGGTAAGCCTGGGCCATGCCGATGCCGGACCAGCCGCCCCCGCAGCCGATGTCGGCCACCCGCGCCGGAGGATCGGCCATAAGCCGCTGGTGCACATCTGCAATCGAGGGGAGCCATTCGGACCCCAGCTGACGGAGGAACATCGCCCGGTTCATGCCGGCCTGGCCGTCCCGGAAGTCCGCCCCGTAGTATGGGTATGGGACGCCTTTTCCGCTGCGATAGGCCTTCAGCACTTGGTGCATGGGCCGGACCGCGCCCGCCACCATCTGCACCAGGGGCGTCAGGTAATTGAGGCTGTTGCGATCCACCAGAACTTCCTGGTGCCCGGCCGGCAGGCGGTAGCGACGGGAGCGGGCCGCGGCGTTTTCATCCTCCACCCTCAGGATGCCCGCCACCGTCTGCTGCTCCAGCCATTCGCGGACGTAGCGCTCGTAAGCGCCGGTGCGAGCGGCCAACTCCTCCGAGGTAGCGGGCCCGTGCTCGCTCAGCGACCGGTAAAACCCCAGGCGGTCGCCAATGTAAATGGTGAATATGTCGAAGGTTCCCGCGGTCGAGGCCAGCAGGCGTTCGACGAAGCGGTCTCTTTCCTTCTCCGGTGTATCGATGGAAGTGTTGTCCATTGGAATCTCCTTTTTC
>CAZNAX010000338.1:0-2794 GCA_964570965.1 uncultured Desulfatibacillum sp. | reverse complement strand
CTCAGTTGTGGCACGTCAGCCAGCAATCCACACTCGCCTTCTTTTCGCGATGGCATTCAATGCACATCCCCATCTGCCATACTTTCTGCGGCAGCCGCTGCAGGTTCTTGACCTCGCCATGACATTGCTCGCAAGCGACTTTGCTGTTGATGTGCCGCTGGTGGTTAAAGAACACGTGCTCGGCGACAACGTTCACCTTGACCCATGGCGTGGGGGTCCGGGTGTTGAAATAGGTGTGCTCCTTCTGGATCCAGGGAAAGTTCACGATAATGTAGTTGTGGCAGTGCAGGCATTTTTCCACCGGCGGAATGCCGGGGAAGTTCGAGTAGGCCACATACGGGTGGCAGTACTGGCACTGAATCTCCTTGATGCCGCTGTGCACGTTGTGGCTGAAAGGGATCGGCTGCTCCGGGCCGATTTTTTCGGGCCAGGCATAGAAAAAGTACAGAAAAGCGGCGGTGAACACAGCGCTCCCCATCGTAATCAGTACCGCAGCGCGGTTTCCTCTCGACATGTCAGCCTTTTCCGCTCGGCATGGTTCAGCGAACCCCCTCGCTGGCCGGAGGCAGAAGCTCCGGAAACGTTTTCAAGGTATAGGCCACGGCCAGAACCATCCATCCCAGAAAACCGATAAAGACCAGGCCGTCGGTGAGCCCCAACGGCAGCTCTGCCGCTGAGTGGTTGAGCGCCGGGCCGAGCAGCAAGAGATGTTCGAGCCAGATTCCCAGAATCACCGTGCCGCACAGGACGATCATGGCGCCGGGCATCGTCTTGACGCGCCGGTTGATGAGCACGATGAACGGAATGGCGAAGCAGACGATGAAAACGACCCAGGCCAGTGTGTTCCAGGGGGGTGTCACCGTGCGCAGAATCACATAGCTGGTTTCCTCGGGGATGTTCCCATACCAGATGACGGTCAGCTGGACGTAGAAAAAGTCCGCCCAAAGCAGACAGAAGGCAAAGAAGAGTTTGCCGACGTCGTGGAAATGGGAGACGGCGATTCCCGTTCGGCCGCCTTGATGCAGATGGATGATGGCAGCGAGAATGATGAGCGCCCCCAGCCCGACATAAAAGGCCTTCACGAAATGGTAGGCGCCGAAAAGGGTCGAAATCCAGTGCGGGTCCATGCTCATGACGAGATCGAAGCCGATCAGGCTGAGCACCAGGGCAAACGCGAAGCAGTAAAGGCCGCCCCACAGGGCCTTGCGGCTCCGGACGCGTTCGATCTCGGCGTCGGTCTGCGGAAGCCGCCCGGCCAACAGCCGGCGCAGGCCGACGGCCGATTCGGTCGCCTTCATCCGCAGTTTCAGATCCTGAGACAGGAAGGCCCATCCGAATCCGTAGAGGGCCAGAAACCCGATCCCGTCACGGCTGAACAGGAACGGTATGTTCAGCCAGATCTCCTTGCCGTGCAGGTCCTCGTGCAGCCAGGGAAAGAGGTGGTTTCTGCCGATCAGCAGGGCCAGGAAACAGACCAGCGACAGCGGAAAGAACCCGGCGAAGGCCTGCGCAAGGCCGCTGAGCGGACCGGCCCAGCGGGCCTTGACCGTGTGGGTGACGGCCGCAAAAAGCACCGCTCCCTGGGCCATGGCCGACCACAAGAGAAAATTGATGAGAAAGGCCTGCCAGGCCCTCTGCGGTTGAGGGCCGAAGAGACCGACGACGAAGGCCGCCAGGCCGGCGGCGGCCAATACCGCTCCGAGCGTGAAGAGCGAGCGCTGCGGCGCGGCGCCGGGGCCGGAGGGAGCCGATGGCGTGATGGCGTTCATGCGAATACCTTAACCTCCCCGCCCTTCTTCTGAAAGAAATCCATCAACTCGCCCTCGCGGCCGGCTTCGCAGGCGGCCAGCAGCCCGAAGTGCCCCCCGGAGCAGCGCGGGTCGTAGGCCTCGAGCCCGCGATAGTCCGGAAGGCGCGCGCAGACCAAGAGGCCGATCACGTTGCCGAAGACCGAGAAGAGAATCGTAAACTCGAAGCCGACGATGAAAAAGGGGATCAGCGAAACGATCGGCTTGCCGCTGACGATCAGGTTCCATTGAACCGCAGTGAAGATGGCCAGGGCGAATCCGGTGAAAAATCCGACAATGCCCCCGGCTAGAGTGAACCATCCCGTGCGGCTTTTCTTCAGTTTCAAGGCGTCCATGATTTTATGACTGGGGATGGGGCTGTGCGCCCGGCGCAGGCTGAACCCCGCCGCGGGCAGCTCCAGGATCGCCTTGACGGCTTTGCCCTCGTCCTTGAACAGCCCCATGATGCAGGTTTCAGCGGGCATGATTCACGGTCTCCTTTATCTCGGTCATGGATACGGAGGGCAGGTGTTTGCAGAAGAGCAGAAACAGGAAGAAAAACAGGCTGAAGCTGCCGACCATGATGCAGTACTCTACGAGCCGGGGTGCATAGAGACCCCAGGAGTGGGGGGCGAAGTCATGAGCGACCCCGCCGACGATGATGACGAAGCGCTCCCACCACATGCCGAAGTTCACCACCAGCGAAAGAGCGAACAGCCAGGGGATGCTGCGGCGCACCGCCCGGACCAGGAACAGCGACGGCAGCAGGACGTTGCAGATAACCATGAAATAAAGGCCGTAGGCGTACTCGCCCATCGCCCGCCAGCGGAAGGACTCCCACTCCACCGCGTTGTGGCTGTACCAGGCGATGAAATACTCCGTGCCGTAGGCCAGGCCGACGATGAGTCCGGTCAGGATCATGGTCTTGGCCACGTTTTCCAGGACATTCAGAGTGATGATGGCCTCGTAGCGGAAAATTCGGCGCAGCGGGATCATCAGGGTCAGCA
>CAZNAX010000337.1:0-2800 GCA_964570965.1 uncultured Desulfatibacillum sp. | reverse complement strand
GGCCGGAGCTTTTCGATCGCAACGGGATTCGCCTGGAACCATTCGAACCCGACCTTCCTTGCGTGTTTTCCACTCGAGTTCTTCCGGCCTGCGCGGACCCTCGATATCTCGTCAACGGAAAGACGGCTCAGGAAAAGGAAATACTTCATTATAGAACCGAAATGCTTCGGCAATCAATACGCGGGTGTTTTCTTAAACCGCAAAAGAGGTTTTCTTAATGCTTCGTCGAACTTGACATATAGCGCCTCACTCAGCATACTCAATGAAGGAAATCAGCCCTAAAAATCCCCCCAACCCCCTTTCCCAAAGGGGGGAAGGAAGGAATTGAGACTGTAAGAATGCTGCCACGGCATTCAGTTTAGATAGTCGAAACAATCCTTCCCGGAAAAAGGAGGCGCTATGATCAGCATTCGCAGAAAAGGGCAGCCGGTTTTCATCTTCATGGCCCTGGTGGCGTTGTCCATCGCATTCCCCGGCCATTACGCGCTGGCGGCCCTGGTGCCGACGGACTCGGTGGCGGATTCGGCCGGTGCAGCGGATGCGCGCGGCCGGGTGATGCAATCCCTGGCGCGCGAGGACGTGCGCGCGGCGCTCGTTGCCCAGGGGCTGGACCCGGATGAGGTCCAGGCGCGGATCGCGAGCTTGACCGATGCCGAAATTCAGCAGATCGCCGGCCAGCTGGATAAGCTGCCCGCGGGCGGCGACGGGTTGGGGGTGGTCATCGGGGTGCTGCTGATCGTTCTGCTGGTGATCCTCATCCTGAAGCTGGCCGGGCACATCAGATAAGCGGCCAAGAAGGTTACAGGAGCCGGCCATGAACACGATGAAAGCGCTGGTCAAGGCCAGGCCGGAAAAAGGGCTCTGGCTGCAGGAGGTTCCGGTTCCCGCGGTGGGCATCAACGACGTGCTCATCAAGATTCAGAAGACCTCCATCTGCGGCACCGACGTGCACATCTACAACTGGGACGAATGGGCGCAGAAGACCATCCCCGTGCCCATGCACGTCGGCCACGAGTTCGTGGGCCGGGTGGCCGCGGTCGGCAGCAACGTCCACGACTTCAAGATCGGGGATCTGGTGTCCGGCGAAGGGCATCTGGTGTGCGGCCGCTGCCGCAACTGCCTGGCGGGCCGACGCCACCTCTGCCCGCACACGAGCGGAGTAGGAGTGAACCGGCCCGGCGCCTTTGCCGAGTACCTCTGCATTCCGGTCACCAACGTCTGGTACTGCGATCCCCATATTTCCACCGACGTGCTCTCCTGTTTCGACCCGCTCGGAAACGCCACGCACACCGCCCTGTCTTTCGACGTCCTCGGCGAAGACGTGCTCATCACCGGCGCCGGCCCCATCGGCTGTATGGCGGCCGGAATCGTGCGGCACGCCGGCGCGCGGCACGTGGTGGTGACCGACGTCATCCCCTACCGGCTGGAGATCGCCAGGAAAATGGGTGCGACGGTCGCACTGGATGCTCGTCATGGCTCCATCGCCGACGTTCAGAAGACCCTGGGAATGAAGGAAGGCTTCGACGTGGGCCTGGAAATGTCCGGCAACGCCCAGGCCTTCCGCGACATGCTGGCCAACATGTGCCACGGCGGCAAGATCGCGCTGCTCGGCATCCTGCCGCACGACACCCCCATCGACTGGGACACGGTGATCTTCAACAGCCTGACGCTCAAGGGGATTTACGGCCGGGAGATGTACGAAACCTGGTACAAGATGACCGTCATGATCCAGGGCGGATTGGACATCACGCCGGTCATCACGCACCGCTTCCATTACACGGAATTCGAAAAAGGCTTCGAGGTCATGCGGTCGGGAGAGTCGGGCAAGGTGGTGTTATCCTGGGAGGAATAACCCGCGGATCGCGGCAGCAAACCTCCGCAGGCGGCGGCGGCCGTACGATTCTCCTCGCGTCCAAATCCCCCCGGCCCCCTTTTCAAAGGGGGAGATGAAAAAAGGAGAAAACCATGTCGCTCGCAGCGCTCGACCAGGCATTGCAGCTGGAGCTGGAGGCTTTAAAGATCGAGGGGCGGGCCAAGCCGCCGGAGCGGGTGATCGTCGCCTACCTCCCGCCGCAGGGCGAAAAAGGGCCGCGCTACCGGCTGCAGGGCTCCGACAAGGAGTTCATCCGCATGAACTCCAACAGCTATCTGTCCCTTTCCCACCACCCGGAGTTGATCCGCGCCGCGGACGAAGCGACGCATGCGCTCGGCGTCGGCCCCGGCGCCGTGCGCTTCATCGACGGGACGTTCTCCTACCATGCGGCGCTCGAAGCGCGGATCGCCGCCTTCGTGGGCAAGCCCGCCGCGAAGATCTTCAACTCGGCCTACACGGCCAACTGCGGGCTGGCGCTGGCCCTGTCCACCCCCAAGACCTACTGGATCGGCGACCAACTCAACCACAATAGCATCATCCGCGCCATGCGCATCGCCGGCGTGCCCTCCGCCAACAAGGCCATCTACCGCCACAACGACATGGACGATCTGCGCAGATGCCTGCAGGGAGTTCCGCCAGAGATGGAGCGGGTGGCAGTGATCTTCGACGGGATCTTCAGCATGCGCGGCGACTTCGCGCCCATCGATCAAATTGCAAAAATCACGAGTACCTATCAGGCGAAGTTCAAGGAAGGTCTTTTCACCGTGGTAGACGATTCGCACGGGATCGGCGCCTTCGGGCCGAACGGCCGGGGCACGGCCGACCACACCGGCGCGCGGGCGGACATCATCATCGGCACGTTCGGCAAGGCTTTCGGCGTCAACGGCGGGTTCATCGCCGCCGGCCCGACCGTGGTCGAGGCGGTGC
>CAZNAX010000336.1:0-2802 GCA_964570965.1 uncultured Desulfatibacillum sp. | reverse complement strand
TGGGGTACATCATGAAAAACAGACAGATGGCGATCGGGATCGACACCACCGGGGCCTCATTGACGTAAATCGCCAAGCCATCCAGGTAAGCGGCGAAGCCGGGCGCAGTCTTGCCAAGAATGATCCCGGCGATGATGCACAAGATTACCCACACCGACAGGTAGCGTTCAAAAGCACTGAGCCCCTTATGCGGCTGCAAGACAGCGGTTTCGGCGGCCGCCATTGAACCGATGGATGGCATTCGACACCTCCTAAATTAAAAATTGGCAACTGAACAAATTCGATGAACCTGTAAAAAGTCATCAAATTTGTTATCGCGCATTTTGACCTCGGCACATCTCCACGCGGTCGAGCTTCATGATGGCCGCCAAGCGTTTCCGGTCTTCTTTGATTCGGGCCGACGACGATAGGCTGGCACGGATCCAGTCCAAGGCTCTGCGGGCCTCGGGCGGGGCGTTGGCGTTCCCCTGGCGGTAATACATCCATCGTCCGCGCTTTTGCCCTTCCACCAGCCGGGCTTGGCGTAGGACGGTCATGTGCTTGGAGACCGTCGACGGGGCGAGCTGAAGCAGTTCGATCAGCTGACAGACACAAACCTCACGGTCCGCCAACACCAACAGCGCACGCAACCGGTTTTCATCCGCAAGCGCTCGGGTTATGGCCAGAATCGACTCCATGGGCATTCTCCATTTCGTTGTATGGCGAAATATAGCATTGAGAAGATGCTGCGTCAAGCCTTAGAAACCGGTATGTCGGCAGATGAAAAGCACTTGGCTCTGCGTCACCGCCTGGAATGAGCCGAATGTGTATGGATTCGATACCGGGTCCATCGGCCTTCGTATGCACCGTACGCAACTAACAGGCCCCCGGCAGCGGACCTTCTGGCACACAAGCGTTCAGGCGGCAATTTAAAAGAAGAGCGGCTTACTCATCGGCGAGGCGGATTTTTGAAATCAACATGCTTCAAAGGCAGCGGCAGGCGGGCTGGGGGGCGCCGTATTTCGTGAAAACGATCTGCCACACTTGATTGCTGCGGGCGCGAAAAGCGCCGGCACAGGACAACAGGTAGTATTCCCACATACGCTTGAATCGCACGTCAAATCTTTTTTTCAACTCCGGCCAGGCGTTTTGGAAGCGTCGATGCCAGGCCATGAGGGTCTTATCGTAGTGGGGGCCGAGGTTGTGCCAGTCCTCGATTGCGAAGAGCCCTTCCGCCGCCCTGCCGATCTGCGCGATGCTGGGCAGCATCCCGTTGGGGAAGATGTATTTGGTAATCCAGGGGTCGCAGGTCCGGCGGGGCTCGTTGGCACCGATGGTGTGCAGCAGAAAGATCCCTTCATTGGGAAGGCTGCCGTGAACGACCTGCATAAAAGTCCGGTAGTTCTTGGATCCGACGTGCTCGAACATGCCGACGGATACGATTTTGTCGAAAGCCCCCCGTATTTCGCGGTAATCGCCATCCAAAAATTCTACCGGCATGGTCCGGCAAAAGTCGCGCGCATAGCGAAGCTGCTCTCTGGACACGTTGGCGGCGGTGACTTTGCACCCGTAATGCTCGGCCGCGTATTTGGCAAACCCGCCCCACCCGCAGCCGATGTCTAGAACGTGGTCGGTTTTGGCCAGTCCGATTTTCCGGCAGATCAGTTCGAGCTTGCAGCGCTGGGCCTCTTCCAGGTCGTCGGTGTCCTTGAAATAGGCGCAGCTGTATTGGTTATACGGATCGAGGAAGGACAGAAAAAGGTCGTTGTCCAGGTCGTAGTGATGCTCGGCGATCATGCGCGAGCGGCTTTGCGATTGAAGATTGAATAGGATGCCGGGAAGGCTGCGCAGCGAATAAAGATATCCACTCTTGACCCTCCCCTCCAAGCGGCACTTAAGCACTCGGCAGAAAAATTCATCCAGCCGCGGGCAGTCCCACCAGCCGTCCATGTATGCTTCGCCGAGTCCGAGACTGCTCTCGCGCAGCACCCGTGCAAACATCCGCTCGTCTCTGACCTGGATATCCCAGGGCCGCGGACCCCCGATGGTCACATCGGCAAGGGCCAACAGATCTTCAAGCAGCTGCCTTTGTAAAGACATGATCACCCCATTGCCACGCGAGGGAGCAAACCGCTGTAATTTCGTTACGCCTCAGATGCCAATTGCCTTATCGGTTTCCTGCCCTCCATAGATCACGGACTATTTGTGCCCTGTCTCCGTGGCCTTTGCGCGAACTTCCCAATTTTCAACTTCTTCAAGCTGATTGTCAATCGGCTCGATCTCGTTAGCTAGGGGAAGGCGCTACGCGACATCCTCTGCTTCTGGCGGCCTAGAAATAATACCTCACCCGCAGCTCCAAGCGGGCGTCGTTGGGCTTTTCCGCATACTCCGTGAAGCGGTCTCCGACCAGTACGGTGCCCTTGAGGCGCAGTTCGAGGTTGGTGATGCCGGTGTAGAGCAGCTCCGGGGAGAGGGAAAAGCTGCGGTCGTCGAGGTTGAGGATGGTGGTGACCGCCGGGGTGAAATAGAGAATGTCGAAGGGCTCCTTCTGGCTGACCCTGAAATAAAGATAGTCCTGCATGGGGTTGGGGCGGCCGTAGCCTCCCTGGGTGAGATTGGCGGCCTTTTGGATCGGCCCGGCGTTGCCTGTATCGACGTATGTGGAGTAAGCTCGGTCGACGAAGGTATAAAAATCTTTCGCCTCAGATTGACTGTATCCGGTACCGTTGTGGTAGTACTCGAGAATATAGGTGGTCTCGCTGCTGGTAAGGTACCGTAGGCCCAGCAAACCGCTCCACGTATCCATCTCAGTTTGGGAGACCC
>CAZNAX010000335.1:0-2818 GCA_964570965.1 uncultured Desulfatibacillum sp. | reverse complement strand
CAACAGGAATGACGACCTATCTCACGATCAAGTCTATATTGATGGCCGCCGCCATTATCGGTGCCCTTGGCGTGTTTTTAGCCCGCACCAAGCGCCTGGTGCTCTTGATGAAAAGGGTCCAGGGCCGCAGCTCTGTCGTGCCGGGCCGCCTGGGCGTGCGGATCAAGGTCCTGTTCACCGACGTGCTCGGGCAGTCCAACGTTCGCCGCAAGGCGCTGCCGGGCATCGCGCACACTCTGATTTTTTTCGGCTTTCTGGCGGTCCAGCCCCACTCCGTGGAATTGATGTTGCGCGGCGTTTTCCCGGCGGTTCACGTCTCCGGTTTTATTCCAGGCCTTTATGGGGGGTATCTTTTCATCGCCGACATCCTGGCTTTTCTGGTTCTTCTCGGCCTGGCTTATGGCCTGTACCGGCGCCTGGTCGCCCGTCCAACCTTTCTGACCAACGGGCTGGACGCCCGACTGATCATCGCCTTCATTGCGGTGATCATCGTCACGTTCCACCTTCTCAACGCGTTTCTGCTGCTGCCGGCCATCGGCGGCACCGGCTTCGACTACGACCGGTTTTTCACCGTGTCCGAAGCGCTGGGGGAGGTGCTGGGGCTGCGGAATCTCTCTCCGGCGGCCGGCCGGGTTGTCTACGAAGCGGCGTATTGTGCCCACATCCTGACCATTCTCGGATTCCTGGTCTATATCCCGGGATCCAAGCACCTGCACATGCTGGCGGCCGCGCCCAACGTCTTCCTGAAACCGCTCGCGCGGCCGAAGCCCATGATCCCGACCGACCTCGAAGCCGAAGGCGCTCTGAGCTACGGCCTCGGCAAGGTGTCCGACTTGAGCTGGAAGAGCGTGCTGGATCTTTACGCCTGCACCGAGTGCGGCCGCTGCGAGGAACAGTGTCCGGCCGCCATGACCGGCAAGCCGCTTTCACCCCAACGCGTGATCCACGATGCCAAGGCCGACCTCCTGCAGCAGTCGGACGCCGTCCTGCAGCAGGCCTTCGCGGCGGTCCAGCCCCTGGTGCGCGAAGGCTCCCCCATCAGCGGGGAGGTCCTCTGGTCCTGCACCACCTGCCGGGCGTGCGAGGACATCTGCCCGGTGAACATTCAGCACCTGGACCTCCTGCTGGAAATCCGCAAGCATCAGGTACTGATGGAGGCGAGCTTCCCGCCCGAGATGCAGGGCACGTTCATGCGCCTCGAAAACCAGTCCAATCCCTGGGGCTTCGGCAGCGAGGCGCGCGGCGATTGGGCCAAAGGGATGGATATTCCGCTCCTCTGCGACCGCCCCGGTGCGGAGCTGCTCTTCTACGTCGGCTGCGCCGGGTCGTTCGACGACCGCGGCAGGCAGATCTCTCGGGCCATGGCCCGGGTGCTGAAGAAGGCGGGGGTCGACTTCGCCATCCTCGGCGAAGAGGAGCGCTGCAACGGCGATGTGGCCCGGCG
Organism: uncultured Desulfatibacillum sp.; assembly: GCA_964570965.1. Lineage (GTDB taxonomy): Bacteria > Desulfobacterota > Desulfobacteria > Desulfobacterales > SpSt-501 > SpSt-501. The sequence goes on along the minus strand of CAZNAX010000335.1, from coordinate 1,374 downwards.
CGCTGGAAACGAATACCTGGCCCAGATGATGATCCGGGAAAACGCCGCGGTCCTCAACCAGTACCAGCCCAAGAAGATTCTCACCGGCTGCCCGCACTGCTACAACACGCTCAAGCATGAATACCCGCAGTTCGGCGCCCGGTTCGACGTGCTGCATTCCACCGAGTTGCTGCTGCAGCTCTTCCGGGAGGGGCGGCTCGAGGTCAAGACCGGCATCCGGGAGCCGGTCGCGTTTCACGATTCCTGCTACCTGGGGCGCTGGAACGGACTCTACGATGCACCGCGCGCCATTCTGAACATCCTCGGCGGCGGGGGCGGCCTCCGGGAGATGCGCCGATCCCGGGACAAGGGGCTCTGCTGCGGCGCGGGGGGCGGCCGGATGTTCATGGAGGAGAGGATCGGCAGGCGGATCAATGCCGAACGGACGGACGACATTCTGGCCTGCGGCGCCGGTGTGGCGGCCGCGGCCTGTCCGTTCTGCATCACCATGCTGCGCGACGGGTTGGCCGATCGCGGCTGCCGGGTTGACGTGAAAGATATCGTGGAGCTGGTCGATCAGGCGACCGCGTAGAAAAAGGGGATCGAAAATGAAAAACCAAGCCAGGATTGTGGTCATCGGCGGCGGCGTGTTCGGGACGAGCGTAGCCTACCATCTGGCCAAAATGGGCTGCAGCGATGTGGTGCTGGTGGACAAGGGCGAGCTCACCAGCGGCACCACGTTCCACTCGGTCGGGCTGGTTTCGCAGTTCCGGACCTCGCCGGCGTTGATGAAGATGATGAACTACAGCATCCGGCTCTTCAGCGAGCTCGCCCGGGGCGAGGGCGGTCCCTCGCTCGGCTGGCGTACGGCCGGCAGCCTGCGGCTGGCATCGAGCCCGGACCGGCTCAAGGCGCTGAAACGCGAGGTCAGCCGCGCCAGGGCCATCGGCCTCGCCGCGGAGATCCTATCGCCTCAAGAAGTGGTCGCGCGCTGCCCCTTCATATCGGACGAGAGCCTTTACGGCTCGGTCTGGGTTCCGGACGACGGGTTCATCGACCCCAACGGGATCACCTACGAACTGGCGCGCCAGGCACGCGCCATGGGAGTCGAGATCCACACGAACGTGCGCGTCACGGGTATCGAGCTGTCACCGCGCCGGGAGGTCACTCGCGTGATCACCGACCGCGGCGCCATCCGCACCGAGTGCGTCGTGAACGCGGCCGGCGAATGGGCGCCGCGCCTGGCGGAAATGGTCGGGGTGTCCCTGCCCATGGTGCCCCTGATGCATCAATATCTGACCACGAAGCCCATCCCCGGCCACGAGCTGGCGCCGGACACGCCGGTCATCCGCGACCCCGACAACCTGTTCTACTGCCGCGAGGACACGGGCGCCT
>CAZNAX010000334.1:0-2818 GCA_964570965.1 uncultured Desulfatibacillum sp. | reverse complement strand
GTGTAACTAACCAACATCAGTAGAAAAAACAGCATTTATTACGTACAGCGCCGACGTATCACAAAGTGGTGCCACCTTGGGATATATTCAACGCTCTAAAAAATTAGCTTGATTTTTCCCTATTAGCAGAGATACAATTTTCCTAAAATTTAGCCTTCCATTTCATTTTTGCCGGGCCGGAAATGCAATTACCAGCTGAGTTGCGGTCCGGACCTCTTCTCTCTTGTCAGTCCTTCATCTCAGCATCACCTTTTTTGGGGCTAACCCGCAAAGGAGGTGTGCGAATGAGAAATTTCCACAGCATCAAATTTCCCACGAATAGGCCTCTGAAGGAGTAAGTTATCTTTCAGAGGCTTTTTTCGTAATAGCCGGAATAGCTAAATCATTTTGAAGATTCATCCTCTCACTTGTCATAATCATTGAGGAAAGGTTCGCTTCTTAAGTCTTTTTCATTTTGGGAGGTGAAGACATGAAATGGAGAAACTTCGTGTTAGTAACAGGTGTATTGGTGTTCGTGCTCACTAGCCCTGCAGCGTCACAGGATTGGGTGGACATCAAAAGCTCGAAGGAACTTCGCGCCCTTCACTCAAACAAGACGTTCAAGCTCACCTTCATGGGCGTTCCCGTCGTCGCGCATTACCGTGCCGACGGCAAGGGGATTTTGATCTCTGCAGATCTGCGTATGCCTTGCACTTGGGAGGTTAAGGGCAACGACCAAGTGTGTATCTCCGACGAGAGAAGCAACTTCTGCTGGAAGTACCAACACAGCAAGAAGAACCCAGAGGAATATGTCAGAAGGAATCCTGAGGGTCTTATGCAAGTTCTAAAGGTAGAGGAAGGCATCCCTGATTTTTAGCCAAGGATAGTAGTCCGGAGCTCTCCTCTCCTGTAAGTCTTTGATTTCGACATCACCTTTTGTTGGGCTACCCGCTAATAGGAGGTGTGCGAATGAGCATCTTTAACTTCAAGGTTCCCACTCTTAGCCCGCAAAATTCATAAAAAGTAATGGCAAAATCTCCTTAATTGTGTTACATATCAATTGCTTAGATTGATCAAAAAAGGAGATTTTGCCGTGACAGTTTGTACCACAAGGACCATCCAATATTCAAGTTGTAAACGCCGCAAAGTCCAGGCCCAATTCAGCGGCGGCGATATCACTTCCGATGGCGGCGTGATGTTGGTGCGTGAAGTAGACCGCAAACTGCGATTGACCGAACGCATGGCCCCACTGCTTGCAGATCCTCGCTGCAAAGCCAGAACCCTGCACGGCATGCTGCCGATGCTGCGCCAAAGAGTCTACGGCTTGGCTTTGGGCTACGAGGATCTCAATGACCACAGCACGCTTCGCACCGACCCGGCGATTCAGACCGCCGTCGGACAGGATCAGAATCTGGCCAGCAGCCCGACTTTGTGCCGCTTTGAGAACTGGGCGTCCCCGCAGAGTTGCTGGGACATCAGTCGGGTATTGGTGGAGATTTTCATCGAATCCTTTTCTGCGCCACCGGCCGAGTTGATTTTGGATTTTGACAGCACCGATGATCTGGTCCACGGTGAACAGCCGGGAGCCGCCTTCCACGGCTATTACGATCACCACTGTTTTCTGCCGCTGTATGTATTCTGTGGTGACAAGCTGCTGGCGGCCTATCTGCGGCCCGGGGATTCTGACAACGCCCGTCATGCCTGGGCGATTTTATCGCTATTGGTCAAGCGCATCCGGCAAGCCTGGCCAACGGTTCACATCATCTTCCGGGGCGACAGCGGCTTTTGCCGGGATCAGATGCTCAGCTGGTGTGAGCGACGTGGCGTCTCCTATATTGTCGGCATCGCCCAAAATAGCCGCATCAACGAGTTGGCTGCGCCGTGGATCGAGCTGGCAGCGACCGGCTTCAAGCTCACTGGGCAGAAGCAGCGCATTTTTGCTGAGTTTGACTACGCGGCCCGTAGCTGGAAGCGTTGCCGCCGGGTGATCGTCAAGGCCGAGCACACCGGGCTGGGAGACAACCCGCGCTACATCCTGACCAATTTGCCCGGCGACTCTCAGCAGCTGTATGATGAGATCTATTGCGCCCGGGGCGAAATGGAAAATCGCATCAAGGAGCAGCAGTTGTGTTTGTTCGCCGATCGCACCAGCTGCATGAACTGGCTACCGAACCAGTTGCGCCTGTTGCTCTCCTCGATGGCCTACAGCCTGTTGGAGGCCATCCGCAGCCTGGCGCTGAAGGGCACTCAGCTTGCCCGGGCCCGCTGCGACACGATCCGTTTGAGATTGTTAAAAATCGGGGCGGTGATTATACGCAACACCCGTCGGGTGAAATTTCTGCTATCCAGCGCCTATCCGCTCCAATGCCTGTTCTTGGAGGTCTCCAAGCGGCTGGCAGCAGCATGAGGCTCAGAAAAGGACAGCCCCAGCGGAGTAGAAAATCAAGATCTTGAGGATACGTGTTTGCAAATAGCCTGAAATGATCAAAATCCTATACTTCCAAGATGCCAAATTGCTTCGAGCCGGATCAAATACCCCAATGTTCGGCTCAAATCGTCTATCATCTGCCGACAGCTACACTCTCGGCGGCATTTTTGTGCTTCTCATGAAATAAGCGGGTTAACACCGCTATCGGAAAACCTAATTTCCGGACAGTGGCAAAGACATCAACACCCAGGCCTTCCGGACACGGCCTGGATAGCTGTAAATTTTTGCATTCGTTTCGGGTGCCTGGGCAGTCTTCGCACATCCGGCACTCGTCCATGAACAACAGGAACGCTTTCTGATGGCCTGCCAGAAACGCTGCTTTTTCGAGCTTCAATAGCTTGGCGTTGGTTT
>CAZNAX010000333.1:0-2823 GCA_964570965.1 uncultured Desulfatibacillum sp. | reverse complement strand
CTGGTCAACGACAAGGTCGACGACATCCAGCGCACCGGTGCGGCGCGGGTGATCGCCGGGGACTGCGGCTGCCTCATGAACATCGCCGGCGCAGGGCAACAGCGCGCGATGCCGTTTGCGGCTCAGCACCTGGCCGAGTTCATATGGGAGAGGATCCATGGCGGCTGAGGCTTTCGAAAAAAACGTCGACCGCGCGCTGGCGGACACCCAGCTGCGCAAAAATTTCGCCTTCGCGATGGGCAATTTCATCCTCAAGCGCCGGGCCGTTTTCAGCGACGCGGAGGAAACCGAGCGCCTGCGCGACCTCGGAAACGCAATCAAGCAGCGCGCCCTCAGCCGCCTGCCCGAACTGCTCGAACAGCTCGATGCCGTCTGCACCCGCAACGGCATCCGCGTCCACTGGGCCGAGACGACGGCGATCGCCAACCGCATCGTTCTCGAGATCATCGAAGCGCATGCCGCCAGCCGGGTGGTTAAGGGCAAGTCCATGGTCTCCGAGGAAATGCACCTCAACGCCTTCCTCGGCACCCACGGCATCGAAGCTATCGAAACCGACCTGGGCGAGTTCATCATCCAGCTGAACGGCGAGACACCCTCCCACATCATCGTGCCGGCCATCCACAAGAACAAGGCCCAGATCGCGAAGATCTTTCATGAGAAGGTTGCGGGCGCGCCCTACACCGAAGAGGTGGCCGAACTCAATGCCATTGCTCGGAACACGCTGCGCCGCAAGTTCTACGAGGCGGGCATCGGCCTGAGCGGCGTCAACTTCGCCGTGGCCGAGACCGGCACCTTGTGCCTGGTCGAGAATGAGGGCAACGGCCGCATGTGCACGACCGTGCCGCCAGTGCACATCGCGGTGATGGGGCTCGAAAAGGTGGTGGAGCGACTCGCCGATCTGCCGCCCCTGCTGCGGCTGTTGACGGGCTCGGCCACCGGCCAGCTGGTGACCACTTATGTCAACTTGATCACCTCGCCGCGCCGCGAGGGGGAAAAGGACGGCCCGCAGGAAGTGCACCTGGTGATCCTGGACAACGGACGCTCGCGCATCTACCAGGACCCGCAGCTGCGCCAGACGCTTCAGTGCGTGCGCTGCGGCACCTGCCTGAACCACTGCCCGGTTTACACCCGCATCGGCGGCCACGCCTACGGCTTCGTCTACCCCGGTCCGATTGGAAAGATCCTGACGCCGCAGGTCGAAGGCCTGGACAAGGCCGGGGAATTGGCATTCGCCTCCAGTCTCTGCGGGGCCTGCGAGGAGGTCTGCCCGGTCAAGATCCCGATCCCCGCGCTCCTGCGTCGGCTGCGCGACGAGTGCTATTCCTCGGCGACGGAAAGCGCTGTACCCGGAAGCGGCTGCAAGCAAAACCTGGCCGAGCGTCTGGCCTGGAAAGGCTGGGCTTTTTTGAACACCCACCCGCGGCTGAACCGAATGGTGACAACCCTTTTGGGCCGGGTCGGCGACTATCTGCCGTCCAGCGGGCCGCTGGAGCGCTGGATGCGCTACCGCTCCGAGCCCGCGTTTGCCTCCCGCAGCCTGCACGGCCGGATCAAGGAGGAGGGCATCGCCGATGAATGACGCCGCCCGCGACCGTATCCTGGCCCGCCTGAGAAGCGCCCCCCGGGAGGAGGTCCCGAGCCCCGAGGTTCCGACCTCGGCGGCGCCCGTTTCGGACCGCGGCACCCAGGTCGCCCGATTGAAGTCATTGATGGAGGCCATGCGCACGGAAGTGCATGTGCTGCCGCGGACCGAATGGGTTCCCCGGCTGCAGGAGGTACTTCGAGCGCGGGCCATCAAAACCCTGCTCTATGCGCCGGGCACAGAGGTGGGAGCGGCGCTGCGCGCGGTCTGGGATGCGGATGCCTCCGGGCTTCCCGAGCTCGTCGCCTACACCGAGCCGGTGGAAGCCTTCAAGGAACAGCTGTTCGCCGTCGACGCGGCCGTTACCAGTGCAGCCGGGGCGGTGGCGGACACCGGGGCGATCATTCTCAGGCCCGACATTCACGAACCCAGATCGATGTCCCTCGTGCCGCCGATCCATATTGCCGTGCTGAAGGCCGAATCGATCTTTCCGTCGCTGGCAGAGGCCATGCAGGAGGGTTCGTGGTCGGCCGACATGCCGACCAACATGCTCCTGGTGTCCGGCCCTTCGAAAACCGCCGACATCGAGCTGATCCTGGCCTTCGGAGTGCATGGGCCGAAGGAGTTGGTGGTACTGATACTGGAGTAAAAGAGAGGGGGCAGGGTTCAGGGTTCGGAGTTCAGGAAAATAGGACTCCCGCCAACGACTTCTTCTTTTATTCTCTCTGAACCCTGAACCCCGAACCCTAAACCCCTCCTGTAGGATCGCCCATGCTCCCCGATCACTACCAACGTTTCCTCACCGATATCAGCGGCCGGATCCCTCCCGGCCGCTTATTCATGGACCCGCTGCGGACGCTCGCCTACGGCTCAGATGCGAGTTTCTACCGTCTGATCCCCAAGGTCGTGGTACGCACCGATACGGAGGACGAGGTCGCCGCCGTCCTTAAAGCAGCCGACCGACGCGGCATCGCCGTCACCTTTCGTGCCGCCGGCACGAGTCTCTCGGGCCAGGCGGTCTCCGATTCGGTGCTGGTCGTGGCCGGCGCGAATTGGAACCGCTACGAAATCCTCGACGGCGGCGGCCGCATCCGCCTTCAGCCGGGTGTCATCGGAGGGAACGCCAACCGGTATCTCGCCCCCTACGGGCGGAAGATCGGGCCGGACCCGGCCTCGATCAACGCGGCCATGATCGGCGGCATCGCGGCCAACAACGCCAGCGGCATGTGCTGCGGCACCGC
>CAZNAX010000332.1:0-2828 GCA_964570965.1 uncultured Desulfatibacillum sp. | reverse complement strand
TTGCTATCACGATCTCTATTTTTTCCTTTGGATACTCCAAAGAAAACAAGGAATCCAAACAATTCTTAATGGTCTTCTCCTCATTAAGAACAGGCATGATGAAGGAGACCAATGAGATGTCATTTTTTTCCGACATGATGTAAAATCAGTAATGATATGTGTTTATTTAACGTTAATCGAATCAAGAAAAGAAATAATCGGATTTTTTCATCTACAAGGTTTTTATAAGTTATTCTGATACCGCCACATTATAAAAGACAAAGAAGATTATATCTTCTCATCAACTGGGAATCCTATGAAAATTCTAATGATCCTGTCAAATCCCTTCATTGTTGACCCCCGAGTCTACAAGGAGGCGATGTCACTTTCTGATGCGGGTCATCAAGTCACTGTTATTTTTTGGGATAGACATGCGGAGTACCCATCAGATGAAACGATTCAAGGAGTACGAGTTGTAGGAATTCGAAATAAAGGCCTCCTGCAGATAATGCCGCATGATTTATTCCGCAATCCACTCTGGTGGCGTAAGGCATTTAAAAACGCATTGGAATTATATAAAAACGGATACAGATTTGATGTTGTCCATTGTCATGATCTGGACACGCTACAGACGGGTGTCTGGTTAAAAAAACGTTTGAACGTAAAACTCGTATATGACGCCCATGAGATCTTTGGGTATATGATAGAAAAAACCATGCCGTCTTTTGTTTCTAAAATTTCATTTTTGATTGAGAAACGGTTGATAAAAAACGTTGATCATATCATTACAGTGAATGATCCTTTAAAAACGTTTTTTTCAAAAATCACCCATCATCCTATTGATATCGTTATGAATTGCGGGGAGATCATTACCAACACCTATTCTCCTCCTAAAAATTCAATGTTTACCGTTTCATATTTTGGTATCTTAGAATCCTCAAGAATGTTTCCAAAAATAGTAGAGTATCTCGGCAGAATTGAGAATATTCAATTTCTTGTTGCAGGAAAAAAAGCACGATTATACAATCAAGTTGAACAGGTATCAAAAAAATATAAAAATATCGTTTTTTTAGGATCAATTCCCTATAACACCGTTATTGAAAAAACGTTAGATTGCAATGCCATCCTCTGCATGTTTGATCCACGGGAAAAAAACAATCAGGTTGGTCTGCCGAATAAAATTTTTGAAGCGATGTTAACGGGAAGACCTGTTATTGTGACCAAAGGGCTTTACTATAGTAACTTGGTTGAAACGGAGAGATGTGGTGTTTCGGTAGCGTATGATTTCGAAGAGGTACAGAAATCAATAATCATGTTGCGAGATAATCCAAAACTTTGTGAAGAGTTAGGAAAAAATGGTTTGAAAGCAGCGCTACGAGAATTCAACTGGGAAAAACAGGAAAAAACACTGCTGTCCGTCTATGAGAGGTTGAAGACATGAAAATTGTTTCCATTGTTGGGGCTCGACCGCAATTCATTAAATGTGCTCCGGTATCAAAAGAATTACGAAAAAAGAATCATGAAATCTTGATTCATACCGGTCAACATTATGACTATGAACTCTCAAAAGTGTTTTTTGATCAACTCAGCATCCCTGCACCTGATTACAATCTTGAGGTTGGCTCCGCGTCACATGGGAAGCAGACTGGTATGATGCTTGTGGAAATTGAAAAGGTTTTAGTCAATGAAAAACCTGATGTTGTGCTTGTGTATGGCGATACCAATTCAACCCTGGCTGGTGCACTGGCCTCTGTGAAGCTTCACATTCCTATCGGGCATGTCGAAGCAGGGTTACGAAGCTTTGATAGAGCGATGCCTGAGGAGATCAACAGAGTGCTCACCGACCATGCATCAGATCTGTTATTTGTCCCGACCCAAACCGCTGTGAACCATTTGAAAAACGAGGGAATTTCTCAAGGGGTTTTTTTAGTCGGTGACGTCATGTACGATGTCCTGAAACAAAGTATTCCTATAGCAAGAAAATCCCAGATCCTAAAAACCCTGTCGATTCACCCAAAAGAGTATTACTTAGCAACAATCCACCGACCATCAAATACAGATACCTTGGAGAATCTCTCCACAATTATAAAGGTCCTCTCCTCTGCAGGTAAACAAGTCATCTTTCCTATACACCCTCGGACAAAACATTTTATCAAAGAACATGAACTGGAGCGTAGCATCGGTCAGAACGTGAAAATGATATCGCCTGTGAGTTATTTTGATTTCCTTTGGCTTGAACAAAACGCAGAAAAAATTTTGACAGACTCTGGTGGGATACAAAAAGAATCCTATCTCTTGAAAGTCCCCTGTATCACATTACGGGAAAACACTGAATGGGTTGAAACGATAGAGGACGGATGGAACATTCTTGTAGGAACCAATGAAGAAAAAATAAGAGACGCGATACGGAACTTCAATCCAACAGGTGAACAAAGAGAGCTCTTTGGCATAGGTGATGCGAGTACAAAAATAGTTAAAATATTAGAAGATTACCGGTCAGATAGCATCACACAAGTTTCGTGATGTATGTATGACCAATAAATCTGTTGGGGGAAGTTCCTTATGATGAAAATAGGAGTGATTGGGACCGGTTCAATGGGGAAGAACCATGCGCGGGTCTGTTCGGAATTAAAAGATGTTGAACTTATTGGTATCTGTGATGTTGACAAAAGCACAGCGAAAGTTGTCGCTGAAAGATTTCACACTAAAGCATATACATCTTATCAAGACCTTATCGCAAAAGCAGATGCTGTTATCATAGCCACGCCAACATCGACTCATTTTGATATCTCAACAAAAGCACTTTCTGCCGGCAAACATGTGCTGGTGGAAAAACCAATCTGTGATAC
>CAZNAX010000331.1:0-2837 GCA_964570965.1 uncultured Desulfatibacillum sp. | reverse complement strand
CCATGGGCTTTATGTCTTGAGCTTCGGCCAAGGCGTCGAGCGAAAGAGACTGCCAGAAATTCGCCGATGGCAGCCTATTTCTTTAGAAAATTTACCACGGTTTTTACCTTCCTTTGCCTCAATCCTTCGGATATTTTTCAGCAACCAATACAGGACAGCATTGGCAGCATCGACCCCATTTCGATTCGTTAGTACTTGGCAAGCTCCTAAGAAATCTTTCTGAGAGAAGGTGTCATTTCGACCAGAGGGAGATATCTAACACCCCAGAACATAATCTTTTTCGACAACTTCGGCCGAAAGTCGAAATTCTCTTGATAGCTCCATAACCTCCTGTCGATCGATCACGGGGCTACTCCTTGGTCCAGCGGTCCGGAACCCACAATCGCCATCTTCCGATCAGCTTTTTGGAAAGTAGCTGCGGATCGAGCTTGGCATTTCCGGCTGTCAGACGTTTTTGACATTGGGAAATAATTGTCTCTTCCTCCGGGCTGCTTCGCTCGAGCAAGAAACCCAGTCGCTTGAACACAGCGCCGTTGCCCAAGCGATCGGCATAATCGACGAGCAATGGAAGGTCTTTTTTGTCGGATCCCATGTAATTGGTGAACATATCGAACGTGGGTCGTATGCCGCCGCCTAAACGAGGATCGCTCAACATGTCGAGCACTGTACGGGTGGGGTCGGAAACGTCCACTTTTGCCTGCCCTCTCCAGACCGACTTCAAGCCGAAGATCGATTTTGGTGAAACCGACCGCAGCCAGAAATCCGTTCCTTTTACGTTCATCCTCCATTTTCTGAGAGGTCGGTTTGTCATGACCACGACCGTCCGATTTTGTCCATTATTTTGTATTGTCCACGCAACATGGACAATCAATGTCTTCCGGGGTGCCAGTCCAACTGCCGTTATGGAATAGGCACGGCTCATATTTTTCATGGCTGTAGGTGTAAAAAGCCATGGACCAATCGTCTTCGCGACCTGAATAGCGAAGGCGGCACAGATGAAAAGGCGTCTCTCTCAGCCTGGCGATATGCTCTTCACGCGTCTTGCCGAAAAGCTTTTCATCAAACTTCTTTGGCACATGGGGTTCAATATAGGCGTCTATGTAGCAAAACTGTCCCCGAAAACGCACGTCGATGCGGTTGAATTTGCCAGCGTAGTGCTTCTCGGCATAGGATAGGATGCGTTTTTGAATTTTTTCTTGGATGAAAGGAGGGATCTTCCGTCCCCCTGAATGTGGTGAATAGACCCAGTGCCGCCTCATCGTCATGCTCCTTTTTTTAAGTTTGCCTCAATAGCTTTCTATGTATGCCTCTCTTGCCGGTTGAATCGAGCCAAACGCCAGGTGCGCCGGATCGTCACGAGGTTTGGCTGCCCCATCCGCCCGGCGGTGGCGGTTTTTTCACGAACAGGATGGGTTTGTTGGTTTTCTGGAATGTCACTCCGGGCGGCAGCTGCCGGTTTCGGCGACGGCATGAACCTCAAGAAATGCGCCTGCGGCGGTGTGCGCGAACTTCCCTGTGAGCTTGTCGATCACGAGGGTGTCGACGCTGCCGCTGATCGCAGCGACCAGTTGGATGACGAGCGTTTGCTCGGATTCGAAAAGTTTGACCATGGATGATCGGACGTGATTTTCAAAGACGGCCTGGGGTGGGCCGGTCGTCAGGCCGGTCAGCAAAATCTTCTTCCCGATTTCGGCTGGGGTGGACGACGCCTCGATGGTGCAGGTCAGCGAATCAGACATCTTGAATTCAGAGGCGGCCCGCGACGGATTCCCAAGTATATGGGAAATGATCATGGCAAGAAAAAAAAGACGGATGCCAACGATCGGCATGTCGAGAGACCTTCTTGCATCCAGCATCCCGCATCCAGGATCGCGCATCATTGCCTTAAATCCTCAATCCGGTACAACCGGCACGTGTTCTCAAACACGGCCCGGGCCAATGCCTCGGGGTCTTCGCGGCGCACCTCCGCCAAGTGGAGCAGGACCGAACGCACAAAGGCGGGTTCGTTGCGACGCAAGCGCCGGCGCTCCGGCTGCGGAGTGAGGTAGGGCGCGTCGGTCTCCACCACGAGCTGATCCATTGGGATCAGCGGGACCAGCCGCCGCAGAAGCTCGCCGCGTTCTTTCAGGGTGACGATGCCGGTAATTCCGATATAGCAGCCCATGTCAAGGTAGCGCGCCAGCTCGGTCCGTGTGCCGCTGAAGCAGTGCACCACGGCCGCTCCGGCGGGCGGAGGGCAGGTTTGGAGCAGCTCCAGAAAACGGCCCCGGCTGTCGCGCTCGTGAAAAATCATCGGCAGGCCGAGCTCCGCCGCCGCCTCGAGCTGGCTGACGAACCATTTTTCCTGCTCCTCCCGCGGCGAATACATGCGGTTGAAGTCCAGGCCGGTTTCACCCCAGGCCCGAACCTCCGGGCTGCGGGCCAGGGCGATCAGCTGGTCCAGGATATCGTCGCTGCATTCATGGGCATCGTGGGGGTGGACGCCCACGGAGGCATAAACACCCCGCCGCGTTTTTGCCAGATCGACCGCCATGCGGGAGGTCCTGAGGGTGACGCCGATGGTCATCATGCGGGCAACGCCCGCCGCGCGGGCGCGCTCCAGCACCGCATCCAGGTCGTTGCGGTAGGAGGGGTCATCGAGATGACAATGGCTGTCGAACAGGTTCATGGGTTCCGCCCGAATCGCTTGAAGTCGAGTTTCCAGCTCGGATTTTTAACATTCGGTCGGCCGATTTTCAATCTTTTTGCCTTGATTTCGCAGGCAGGTTTTGAGAATATAGTCCTCTTGATCGCAGGCGGAAAAACCTTACCCGATCTATAGCCCGAAGTGGAGGCGC
>CAZNAX010000330.1:0-2840 GCA_964570965.1 uncultured Desulfatibacillum sp. | reverse complement strand
ACCAGGTGGAGGCCATGACCATGGCCACCCGGATCTTCATCATGAACCAGGGCGCGCTGCAGCAGTCCGGCGCGCCGCTTGAGGTCTACCAGCATCCCGCCAACCGCTTCGTCGCCGGCTTCATCGGTTCGCCGGCCATGAATTTCATCGATGCCACCTTGACCCGCAAAGCGTCCGCCTACTGGGTCGCCGCCGCCGGCTTCAACGTGCAGCTGCCCGAAGCGTTCCATGCCAGGCTCGAAGCTTACGCCGGCCGTCCGGTCGTCTTCGGAGTGCGGCCCGAGGACATGGCAGCGTGCGACGCCGCGGCGGGTGAAGGCTCGAGCCGGCTCGCGGCGCGCGCCGAAGTGGTGGAGACTTTAGGGGCTGAAACCTTCGTCTACCTCAGCTGCGGGCCGCATTCCATCGTCGCCCGGATGGAGACGCCGGAACGGCCGCTCACGGTGGGGCAGATGGTGGAGGTGGAGCTGAAGATGACCCGCACGCATCTGTTCGACCCGGAGACGTCGCAAACCATCCTATGAGGGCTTAGCGTGCTTTTGGACATTCGAATTTGGTTCGCGTTCCGTGCTTCGGATTGCGAATTGGGTCCCGGCCTGTCCGGGTGAGGGTCTTCCAGTACAACTAAAAAGGAGGGAACCGTACCATGAGAAAAATCGTATCCGCTGGATTGATAGCCCTGCTGGGCGCCGCAACGCTCGCGGCCAGCGCTTCGGCCCAGGTCAACTGGAAGCAGTTCCAGGGCACCGAGATCCGTCTGCTGATGAACAAGCACCCGTTTACGACGTTTATCGAGCCCAAAGTCCCCGAGTTCGAAAAGCTGACCGGCATCAAGTTGATGATGGAGGTTTTTCCGGAGGACCAGTTCCGCAACAAGCGCACGATCGAGCTCAACGCCGGCGGCAAGTTGGACGGCTACATGATCATGCCGGGCCAGGACGAGCTCTATTTCTGGAAAGCGGGTTGGCTGCAGCCGCTGGACGATTTCATCAAGGATCCCAAGCTGACCGAAGCGGCCTGGGAGCCCAAGGACTTCTTCGCGAGCTTCACCAAGGCCGCCACCGTCGAAGGCAAGCAGATCGGCGTGGTCATCAATTCCGAAACGTCGTTGCTGGCCTATCGCAAGGATCTGTTCGCACAGTTCAAGGTCAAGGTCCCGACGACTATGAAGGAGCTGGAGGAAACCGCCAAGTTCTTCCACGGCAAGGAGGTCGACGGCAAAAAGATGGTCGGCATTACGCTGCGGGGCAAGGGCGCCGCAGCCACCTCGCAATGGGTCGACTTCCTTTACAGCTTCGGCGGCTCCTGGACGAACGCCCAGGGCAAATCGAACCTGGCTGCACCCGGCAGCATTGCCGCCTTCAAATTCTACGGCGACCTGCTGAAAAACTTCGGCCCCGAGGGCGGCAGTATGCTGCACTGGGCCGAGAGCACCTCGGCCTTCATGGAAGGCAAGGCCGCCATGATCTACGACGCCAACGTGTTCAAGTCGCTTTACGAGAACCCCAAGGAATCCAAGGTGGCTGGCAAGGTCGGCTATGCCGTCATCCCGGCCGGTCCGGCGGGCAGCGTGCCCCACGTGTCGAACTGGAGCCTGTCCATCAACAAAAACAGCCCGCCCGATCGCCAGAAAGCAGCCTGGCTGTTTATCCAGTGGGCGACCAGCAAGCAAAACTCTCTGGGGGCGATGCTGGCGGGCGTCCCGGCGGGCCGCGCCTCCGCCTGGAACTCTGCGGAATACAAGTCCAAGGACGCTCAGCCGGACTGGACCGCCAATTCGCTCAAGTCCTTTGAGATGGGCCAGCCGCAGTGGAACCCGCCGGTCATCAACGTGCCCGAGATCCGGGACATCACCGGCCAAGTCATCGTGGACGCCATCCAGGGCAAGGACGTGCAGGCTTCAGCCAAAAAAGCGGCCGAGTTGATGGACAAGAAAATGGAGCGTTAATCCCGATGAGCATCGGATTCGACCGCGCCGGACGGCGCGGTCGAATCCTTCGAATCTCCCTGCCATGTCGAGGACCGTCAACGCCATCAGCCAGTTCATGGACCGCCGCCAGGCCCTTCTATACCCGGCCCCGGCGGTGATCGTGCTTTTTTTGATCGTGGTCCTCCCCATCGTCTTCAATATTTATCTGGCCTTCACCAAGTGGACCGTCGGTTTGGGTCAGCCGGTCTTTGTCGGCTTCGACAACTTCATCGATCTGGTCGCGGATGAGCGCGTCTGGAACGGGGTCCAGGTGATGGTCTACTTCAGCGGCCTGAGCCTGGTCCTTGAGATCGGCCTGGGTCTTCTCATCGCGCTTTACTTCAACCGCGAGTTCCGGGGCAGCGAAATCGTTCAGGCCATCTACATCTTTCCGTTTGCGGCCACGCCGGTGGCCGTCGCGTTGATCTGGCGGATCATGCTGAATCCTGAAATCGGTGTGTTGAACTTCCTGCTGCGCAGCATCGGGCTGCCGGGCAGTCTGTGGGTCAGCGGCGAGCAGATGGTGATCCCGGCCCTGGTTATGGTGGATGTGTGGAAATGGACGCCCATGATCACCCTCATCGTGCTGGCCGGACTCAAATCGTTACCCCCCGATCCCTACGAGGCGGCCCGCATCGACGGGGCCAACGCGCTGCAGATCTTTTGGTACATCACCCTGCCCATGATCCGGCCGGTGCTCATCGCCGCCCTCATGCTGCGCTCGCTGGACAATTTGAAGGAATTCGACATGATCTACACCATCACGCAGGGCGGGCCGGGCATCGCCTCGGAAACGCTTTATCTTTATTCCTACACGGTCGGCTTCGGTTTCTTCAAGGCCGGCTATGGATCGGCGCTCATGGTGGTGGTG
>CAZNAX010000329.1:0-2845 GCA_964570965.1 uncultured Desulfatibacillum sp. | reverse complement strand
TCCATCGTCATGGTGGAAAACGGCTATCGCCACCTGTCCGAAGGGACCGAAGAAGACCGCCGGAACAGCTCTGCCACCGTGGTCCGCGCCTGCCAGCAGGTGGGTCGAGCCATCTTTTTCGCCCTGATCATCATCATCATTTCCTTTGTGCCCGTCTTCATGCTGGAGGCCCAGGAGGGACGGCTGTTCCGACCGCTGGCCTTCACCAAGACCTTTGCGATGGCGGCTTCGTCCATCCTCGCCATCACCCTGGTTCCGGTGCTGATGACGGTTTTTCTAAAGGGCAAGGGCCTCAAACCGGAAGCCGCAAACCCCGTTTCGCGGTTCCTGAAATGGATCTATGAGCCCATCATCCGCTGGGCGCTACGCTTCAGGAAAACCGCCCTGTTCATCAATTTCCTGCTGATCCCGCTCAGCATCGTCCTGGTGCTCCGCATCGGCAGCGAGTTCATGCCGCCGCTTTACGAAGGCACCATCTTCTACATGCCGGTCACCAGCCCCGGCATCTCCGTGACCGAGGCCGGCCGGCTCCTGTCCATGCAGGACAAGATCCTGAAGAGCTTTCCCGAGGTCGAAACGGTTTTCGGCAAGGCCGGCCGCGCCGAAACCGCCACCGACCCGGCGCCGTTCAGCATGATGGAGACCACCGTCCACCTCAAGCCCAAAAACGAATGGCGCAAGGTCAAGAAGGATTACGCCGGTCTGCCCGAGTGGCTGCGCCCCGCCGCCGCCACGATTTTCGGCAGTGAGCGCACCCTGACCTACGACGAGCTGGTGGAGCAGATGGATCAGAAGATGCAGTTCCCGGGGCTCCAGAACGCCTGGACGATGCCGATTCGAGCCCGGATCGACATGCTCAGCACCGGCATCCGCACCCCGGTCGGGATCAAAATCTTCGGGCCCAACCTGAACACCATCCAGGATCTGGGCATCCAGATCGAGGGCATCTTAAAGAATGTGCCGGGGACCCGCAGCGTCTACGCCGAGCGGGTGGCCGGAGGGTTCTTCATCGACATCGACATCCAGCGGGAGTCCATCGCCCGCTACGGCCTGACGGTCGGCGAGGTCCAGGAGGTGATCCAGTCCGCGATCGGCGGCATGAACATCACCCGCACCGTCGAGGGCCGGGAGCGCTATCCTGTCAATGTGCGCTACCCCCGCGAGCTGCGCGACGACGTCGAGAAGCTCAAACGCATTCAGGTCCCGGCGCGGATGGGGACCGCGGCGAAGATGGAGGGGAGCGCTGCTCCCGGACCGGGAATGGCACAGATCCCCTTGTCCCAGCTGGCCGATATTCGTGTGACCACCGGGCCTGCCATGATCCGGGACGAGGATGCCATGCTCGCCGGGTACGTGTTCATCGACGTCACGGCCAGAGATATCGGCAGTTACGTGGAGGATGCCAAAAAGGCGGTCCAGGAAAGGCTGAAGCTTCCAGCCGGGTTCTTCCTTTCATGGAGCGGCCAGTACGAGTTCCAGCTGCGCGCCAAGGAGCGGTTGAAGATCCTGTTACCGGTCGTGTTCTTCGTGATCTTCATCCTGCTCTACATGACCTTTCATTCTATATCCGAGTCGATCATCCTGATGGTCGCGGTCCTGTATGCCATGACCGGCGGCGTGGTCCTGCAATATATTCTAGGCTACAATTTCAGCGTAGCCGTCTGGGTGGGCTACATCGCCCTATACGGGATCGCCGTGGAAACCGGCGTGGTGATGATCATCTACCTGCACGAGGCGCTCGACCGCCGGCTGAAACAGGGCCAGGTCAGCTCCCAGGATATTCGTGAGGCCACCGTCGAGGGCTCGGTGTTGCGGCTGCGGCCTAAGATCATGACGGTGGGAACCACCTTGATCGGTCTGATCCCGATCATGTGGTCGGCCGGCGTCGGCGCGGATGTCATGAAGCCGATCGCCGCGCCCATCATCGGCGGGGTCGTCACCTCCACCATCCATGTGCTCATCATCACCCCCGTCATTTTTGCAATGGTGAAGGAACGGGCTCTCAAGCGGGGGCGCCTGCAGACATCCGCGTGGAAGCATTAAAAAAGGAGAATCGCATATGAAAAGGTATCAATGGATCGTTTTTTCCATGGCCGCTGTTTTCATCTTGATCCACGCCCCTTCTCCCGCTCAACATACTCACGGGCACGGATCAAGCGGAGGCGCCATGAAGATGGACACCCGTGAAGTGCTGGTGGAGGGCGTCAAGGTAACATTCCAGATCATGGCGAACGCCGAGCACCGCAAGATGCTCAAAGACATGAAAATGAAGGACGACATCGAGTCCGGGACCACTCATAATGTCACGCTCGTCCTGACGGACCAAGCGACCCAGAAGGAGATAACGGACGCTGCCGTCAGCATGAAGGTGGTCGATCCCGCAGGCAAGGACCAGATCAAAAGCCTCAAATATGAAAGCTCCATGAAAAGCTATGATGCCTATTTCAACATGACGGGGAAGGGAAAATATGAATTGCTGGTCCTGGTTAAAACCGGAGACCAGAAACGAACGGCCGGGATTAACTACGAGTTGAAGTAAGGCGTTGCTGGCCCTTTCAGGCAAGCAACGCCTGATGGAATGGTGATCGAATAAAAACCCGGGGATATCCCCCCGGGCTCTTATTCGGAATGTCGGCCGGAATTAGAAATCGATCTGCCACTTGGCGCCGGCATACCAGCGATAGCCCTCGTCGTTGCCGGCATTGTCGTCCATGAAGTCGAAATAGCCGACTTCCGGCACGATGTAGACGCCCGGCGCCAGGGTCACGACCGCCTGCAGGTACCCCGACCAGGCCTCGTCCTTGTCGGAGGCGGCGTCGTTGTCGTCGCTGCGGTATCCGGCGCC
>CAZNAX010000328.1:0-2848 GCA_964570965.1 uncultured Desulfatibacillum sp. | reverse complement strand
ATCATCGCTTTGCCGCTGCTGGCGGCGGAAGCGCCACGTTGAAGCTGACGCAGCTATATCCTCCCGGGGCCATCAGAGACGCCATCATCACACTGAATGGACGCTTCATTCATCTGAGAACTTTCTTTTCCGGCACTGAAAGCAGCTGGGCACTGCCGGTCACGCTGAACGAAGATAACAGCATGATCGTGTTTCTCTGGGGAGATCCCGGCTCAAGCCTCAGAATTGAGGTGCTGGCCGGTCCCGCGGCGAATGGGCCGGCGCTGATTCTTGGCTTCGAGGCCGAACCGACCCGTATCCAACGCGGCCAAACCAGCATTCTCCGATGGCAGACCGAGCACGCGGAATGGTGCGAAATTCAGCCCGGCATCGGAAACGTCGATCCCTCCGGTTCATTGCAGGTCAACCCTGCCGAGACGGTTGATTACATCTTGACGGCGTGGGGACAGGGGGATCCAGCAACGTCCGTAGTGACCATCGTCATTGAAAACGGAGGCCCGGTGGCCGAGCCGCAAGCGGTGGCAACCAGCGAAGATACGCCGGTTCCGATAACCTTGAGGGGGTATGACATCGACGGCGATCCGCTAACCTTTCAGATGGAAGTCGGCCCCGCCAACGGGACTTTGAGCGGCCAGCCTCCGGATCTGATCTACACTCCATCCCCAAATTTTACAGGCAGTGATTCCTTCAGCTTTTCAGTCTCCGACGGGCAGGTTACTTCGGCGGCCGCGCTCGTCACCGTCATGGTTCATTCGATGAACGATCCGCCCGTAGCCGATGCCGGGCCGGATCAGGAGGTTTTTGTCGGGGAGTGGGTGACCCTCGATGGGAGCTTGTCGAGCGACATGGAAGGCGACTCCCTCACCTTCTGGTGGACGATGACCTCCCAGCCCGCCGGAAGTTCGGCCATTTTAACGAATCCCGGCTCGGCCAACCCCGATTTTGTCCCGGACCAGGCCGGATCCTACCAAGCTCAGCTGATCGTCCACGACGGCATCTCGCAAAGCGCGCCGGACATGGTCGAAATCGTTGCCCATCCAAGGATGGCAACCGTGCCGGATGTTGCTGGGTTGATCCTGAATGAGGCACGCGTCCTTCTATCGGGGGCCAATCTGGCCGTCGGTTCTGTCTCCGAATCCCATCATGAAGTGCTCGCCGCAGGACGTGTCATCAGCCAGACCCCGGCGGCGGGCACGGTGGTGGAAGAGGGCAGTCCGATCAGTTTGGCGGTCTCGCTCGGGCCGGTGCAGCAGCTGCCCGTCGCAACGTTTCAGGCCTTGCCGCCGACGATCCCAAAAGGCTCCGCAGCAGTTTTGAGCTGGACGACGTCCTACGCGAAAAAAGTTCACATCGACGGCGGCATCGGCCAAGTGGCCGTGAGCGGTTCGGTGCAGATCCTGCCGGACCACAGCACCACCTACACCCTCACGGCCACGGGCGACCACGGCACCGCCAGCGCAACGGCTGCAGTTCAGGTCACTCTGCCTCCATTGCCTCAGCCGGATAATTCGTTCGGCCAATTTTACGAAGATTTGATCCCGCCCGATGCCGCGCTGGAACAGCACGACCCCAAACGTTTTTCACTGGTTACCGGATTGGTGTTGAACGCCCAGGGAGAGCCGCTGCCATCCGCAGTCGTCACGATTCACGGCCGCCCGGAATACGGGACCGCCAACACGGACGGCGAGGGGCGTTTCAGCTTGCCGGTGGAGGGCGGCGGCACTTTGACGGTTTCCTACCGCAAAGCGGGACTGATTCCGGTGCAGCGTGAGGTCTATGTCGGCTGGAACGATACCATCGTGGCCGAGACCGTGCGGATGACCGCTGCCGACGCAGCCGCCACCACGATCGCATTCGATGGCAGCGGCTCCAGCGTGAGGACGCATCGAAGCTCGGAGATAGCCGATGCCGCCGGCCGGCGTGCCTGCACCCTGGTGTTTGCGGGCGACAATCGAGCCTATCTGGCCGATGAAAGCGGCAACCCGGCATTGGAGCTGGAAACCATCACCGTCCGGGCCACCGAATACCGCAGCCCGGAATCCATGCCGGCCCGTCTGCCTCCGGCCTCCGCATTTACCTGGTGCGCCGAGTTCAGCGTGGATGGGGCCGAGAGGGTTCAGTTCGAGAAGCCGGTGGTGGTATGGGTGGACAACTTCCTCGGATTTCCGGTGGGCGAGATTGTTCCCGTCGGATATTACGACCGCGACAAAGCCCGCTGGTTGCCGATGAAAAACGGGCGGGTCGTCATGTTGCTGGACACGGACGGCGACGGCAGCGTGGATGCGTTGGACGCCGACGGCGACGGCCAGCCGGACGACCTCGATCAGAACGGATCCACGCGCAACGAGGTGCTGGGGCTTGAAGACAATCAGCAGTATCTGGCCGGGGCGACCTATTGGCGGGCGGCCGTCACCCATTTTTCGCCCATCGACCTCAACTGGCCGTTCGGGCTTCCGCCCGATGCCACACCTCCCAACCCCAAGGGGCAAGCCGTTGCCGATCTGCAATGGGAAGAGAGCAAAGACCTGCGCCAGTGCGTAGGTTCTTTTCTCGAAGAAAAAAGCCGGATCTTTCACGAAGACATCCCCATCCCGGGCACCGATTTGACGCTGCACTACACGAGCAGCCGCACGGCCGGCTACAATCCAGGTGTGATCACCGTTCCGGCCAGCGGGGACAGCGTGCCGGCGGGTCTGGTTCGAATCCTGGTCAAGGCGGAGATGGCCGGCCGCGAATATGAAGTGGAACTGCCGCCGGAAGCCAATCAGGTGGCCAAGATCGAATGGGACGGCCTGGATCATCTCGGAAGACCGGTCAGCGGGACCCTAACGGCGCATATCCGGATCGG
>CAZNAX010000327.1:0-2862 GCA_964570965.1 uncultured Desulfatibacillum sp. | reverse complement strand
AGCGAACTCGTGAACCGCACGACGGGTTGAAAAGCATCGCCCGACCAGTGATAGACCGTCCGCTCCTTGCAGACGTTCAGGTATGGGTATCGCTGCCCGCGCCACCTCCAGGCCGCGGGGTCCAGTTCGACGGTAGTCGCCGAGCGCTGGAGATCCAGCGAGCATTCGAGCACGGGCGCGCCGGCGCGCGCCGCCGCGAGCAGCATGGCGTTAATCTTCGTGGTGATCAGGGGTCCCATCAGAGTCAACTCGAGCGTGCCGGGAGATTACCGCAGGCGAACGTCGGCGCGGTTCGGCCGCGAGGTGACAGCTTCGCCGACGACGACTGCG
Organism: uncultured Desulfatibacillum sp.; assembly: GCA_964570965.1. Taxonomy (GTDB): domain Bacteria; phylum Desulfobacterota; class Desulfobacteria; order Desulfobacterales; family SpSt-501; genus SpSt-501. The sequence goes on along the minus strand of CAZNAX010000327.1, from coordinate 2,532 downwards.
TCGCAACTTCGCGCATGCGAATGCTGCTGCGCAGCATTCTCGCGCGCGATCAGGTACACTGCGCGCCGCTGTTCAGCATTGACGGATCGACGGAGTCACGCCGTTCCGCAATCGGGCCCGAGCGCCCGCCCCTGAATCTCGACCGTATGTGCCAGGCATCCCCGTTGGCGATGCACTGGTCGGGCCGTCCTTGGCCAATCTGGAGAATCCATGTTGATCTTCGTTGCAAGCGTCTTCGTCGTTTCGATCTTGTGCGCCACGGCGCTGCTCGTGTTCGCGCAGGCCTTCGAGGACTTCCGACATGATTGACTGGAAGCTGGCCACCCGTTGCTGCGTGGGCTGCGATCGCGCCAGCAGGGACGTCGCGGCGGCGATGACGCGTCGGCTGCGTCGCTCCGGGACTGATTCGCCATCGTTCACGAAGCACCGGCGATCGTCAGTGGCCGCCCCCGGCCACGACGACTGGCGCCGAAACCTGCGGATCTCCACCTGGAGTCGCTGGTTCGTCCGGTCGATCTGAATTCATCAGTTCGCTCTTTGCTCTCGGCGTCTGCTGGCGTCCGCCACAGCGTCGACCAGGTCCGGTGGCCGCCGCTCCTGAAGGAACGTGCGCAGCACTTTCGCCGTGTGCGACTTGCCCTTCGTGCGTGCCACGGCCTCCGGCGATCCCTGCGCGACGATGCGACCGCCGCCCGATCCGCCCTCGGGACCGAGGTCGATCAACCAGTCGGCCTCGGCGATCACATCGAGGTTGTGCTCGATCACGACCACCGTATTGCCGGCGTCCACGAGCCGGTGCAGCACGCGGATCAGCTTCTCGACGTCGGCCATGTGCAGTCCGACCGTGGGCTCGTCGAGCACGTAGAGCGTGCCGGGCGTCGCGGCGGCACGAGCGCGTGGATCGACCTGCGGCCTCAGGCGCGCGAGCTCCGTGACCAGCTTGATGCGCTGCGCCTCGCCGCCCGAGAGCGTCGGGCTCTGCTGGCCGAGCGTCAGGTAACCGAGGCCCACGTCCTGCAGCAGCTGGAGCGCGTGATGGATGCGCGGGTGGGCGACGAAGAACTCGACCGCCTCGTCGACGCTCATCGCGAGCACGTCGCCAATGCTGCGGCCCCGATGCTGCACGGCGAGGGTCTCGGAATTGAACCGCCGCCCCCCGCAGGCATCGCACGGCACCTTGACGTTCGGCAGGAAGCTCATCTCGATCGTCTGCACGCCCTGGCCTTCGCACGCATCGCAACGGCCGCCCGAGGTGTTGAACGAGAAGCGGCCGGGACCGTAGCCCCGGACGCGTGATTCCGTCGTGCCGGCATAGAGCCTGCGGACGTCGTCCCAGAACCCGACGTAGGTCGCGGGACACGAGCGTGGCGTCTTGCCGATCGGCGTCTGGTCCACCTCGAGCACGCGGGCCACGTGCTCCACGCCGTGCAGGTCCTTGCAGCCCAGCCACGCCGGCGTGCGGCGGCGGCGCTTTGCGTCGCCGGTGTGCGCGCGCAGGTTCGCATAGAGTACGTCTCGAGCGAGCGTCGATTTGCCCGAACCCGACACGCCGGTGATCACGGTGAGCCGCCGGAGCGGGAAGCGGGCGTTCACCTTGCGCAGGTTGTGCAACTCGGCCCGTTCGATCGCGATCACCGGGTCGCCGCGCTGGACGGCACGCCGTTCCGCCAGCGGATGCAGCAGCGGGTGCGCGAGGAACCGGCCGGTCACCGAGTCCGGGGCGGCGATCAGGTCGTCGATGCGGCCTTCGCCCACGACGCGACCGCCCAGCGTGCCGGCGCCGGGTCCAAGATCGATCACATGGTCGGCACGGCGGATCGTGTCCTCGTCGTGCTCTACGACGAGCAGCGTATTGCCCTTTGCGCCGAGCTTCGCCAGCGTGTCGAGCAGCACCGCGTTGTCGCGCGGGTGCAGACCGATCGTCGGCTCGTCGAGAACGTAGCAGACGCCCTGCAGGTTCGAACCCAGCTGCGCGGCCAGACGGATGCGCTGCGCCTCGCCACCCGAGAGCGTCGGTGCCGCGCGATCGAGCGAGATGTAGCCGAGGCCCACGTCCTGCAGGAACGCGAGTCGCGAGCGAATCTCGGCCAGCAAATCACGCGCGATCTCGCGCTCGCGGCCGACGAGCTTCAGGCCGTCGAAGAATTTGCGGGCGCCATCCACGGGCAGCGCCGCGAGCTCGGAGATCGACCGATCGCGATAGAGGACGTTCAGCGCCACTGGATTCAGGCGCTGGCCTGCGCAGTCGCCACAGGGCGTCGCCTCGCCCTCGAACCAGTCATTCCACCAGATCTCCTCGCCAGTCTGTTGCGCGTCGAAGCCCTTGATCGCGACGCCGGTGCCGAAACAGGATTCGCACCAGCCGTGCTTCGAGTTGTAGGAGAACAGACGCGGATCGAGCTCGGCGAAGCTGCGGCCACAGGACGGACAGGCCCGCCGGGTCGAGAACACCCGCACCTTGGAGCGGTCCAGCACGTGCACGACGCCCTTGCCGTAGTCGAGCGCCTGCTGCAGCAGTCGCCTCAGCTCGCG
>CAZNAX010000326.1:0-2867 GCA_964570965.1 uncultured Desulfatibacillum sp. | reverse complement strand
TGTGCGTGCGCTCGCGGGTCGACCCGTCCGCGCCGTAGGTGACCGACACGAAACGCGGCGCGAGGGGTGCGAGGCGCTGGATCGAATCCCAGAGCGTCTGCTCCATCGCCGCGTCGTTGGGCGGGAAGAACTCGAAAGATACCGATACCGGCTGCATGTCAGTCACTCTGGAAAAGGGTTGTGGTCGGGTCGTCAGGCGGCGACCGCCTCGGGTTCCGCGGCAGCCACGGCGAGCAGCAGGTGGGCGCCAATGACATCAAACGGACGCAGACGGTCGCAGGCAAGGCCCGCGTCGGTGAGCCATGCGCGCAGCAGCTCGAGCGGGTTGCTGTCGGGCGTGCGCAGGTCCAGCGATTCGAAGTTCTCGACGACCAGCAGCCGCCCGGTCGGCCGCAGCAAGCGCGCCACCTCGCGCAGCGCCTCCACAGGCCGATCCGCTGCCGCGAGCACCCGATCGACGACCGCGACGTCGAAGCCGTGCGACGGGTGCGGCAGCGCCGCAAGCTCGCCGCGCTGCAGCACGCAGTGATTGAGCCCGGCGGAATGCAGCCGCGCTCGCGCGCGCTGCACGACCATGCGCGACGGGTTCATGCCGACGGCGCGTCGCGCGCGGGATCCGAGCCCGGCCAGCACTTCGTCGGGCGCGACACCGAAGTAGAACAAGGCGTCCTGGCCCTGCTTGCCAAGCTCGGCTGCAATCAGCGGCACGAGTTCATGCGATGCGGCCGCGCCGGCATCGCCCTCACCCGTCATGCCACGGCCCGCCCGCACTTCGAGCACGCGCCCCATGCGCTCGAAGTCGCCGGCGAGCGCCGGGTCGTCGGCGTCGAGTTGCTCCAGCAGCAGCCTGACCAGCCGGCCGCCCTCGGAGTCACCCGCCACGCGGTAGAACATCCAGTGTTGCTCGCGGAACCGCTCGAGCAGGCCGCAGTCATCGAGCAGCTTGAGGTGGCGCGAGATCCGCGGCTGGCTCTGGCCGAGGATTTCAGTCAGCTCCGAGACCGAGAACTCGCCGCGGGCCAGTACGGCCAGCAGCCGCAACCGGGTAGGCTCTGCGATCGCCCGGAAACGTAACAGCAGGTTGTCGAAGGCAGCCGGCATAGATCGCAAATATAAAGATATCTTTATTCATAGTCCAGCCAGCCGTCACTCCTGCACTCCCAGTCCAGATCCGCAGTCCCGTCAACTGGAATCACGCCGGACGACTGCCGCAGAATGACGACCCGCAAACCGGGAAAGGAACTTGGCCGCCGATGTGATCTTTGACGTTGAGATTCGAGATCTCGCGCAGTATCAGGAGTACATGAAGGCCGCCAGGCCAGCGATTGAGGCGGCTGGCGGCAAGTATCTTGCGAGGGGTGGCGCCCACAAAGACTACGAGGGAGACTGGGAGCCACGACGCTTGCAGTTCCGCGCGCCTTATCAGCATTGAAGGCCTGGCGCAGGACGATCAGCCATCCAGTCGCCGGTGATGCCTAACCCCTCAAGCGGGCGACGACGGCAGGCCACCGGGCTCGGTCCGGCGGTACACGGTACATTTTCGTCAGCCCGGGTCGGGTGGCCTGCCGTCGTCGGCCGCTTGGCTCCATCGATCGGCCTCACCTCAATTTCGTCATCAAACCCTCGGACGGATGGGCAAGCGCTAATGGACGACACATCTGGTCGAATGATCCGAGGCAGCATGCAGGACAAATCGAATCGCGAGGCTCTTGAGAAGCACTCATGGCCTGCCGGGAACGAAAGGAAGCCACGAATCTGCGTTCGGCAGCCTCCTCGCCAGCCACGGGCAGTGTCGACTCTCGATCACCGAGGAACTCCTCGAACGGCCCGACTCATCTGCGCCGCGTTCCTGTGCTGCGCCGTCTCGATGTCCACCCCAGTCGCCGCGCAACAGTTGTACGGTAGCGAGGACAAGCCGGTGCCGGCGAAAGCGCCGGGCGGCCATTCCGAGCCCCCAGGCAAAGTCGAAGTCCAACCCGTCGCCAAGGATGACGAAATCAGGCAACGAATCGCGGATATTCTCGAAGCGACAGGCTGGTTCAGCGAGCCCACGGTCACCGTCCAGGAAGGAATCGTTTTCCTGACGGGGATGACGGAGAACGCTGAATCCAGGCAATGGGCCGGAGATCTGGCGAAGAATACGGAGGGCGTCGTTGCAGTCGTCAATCGAATCGAGGTGGCGCCCACGACGGTCTGGGATTTCGATCCGACCCTTCGGGCACTGAATGACATAGCACGCGGCTTCGTTCGATTGCTGCCCCTGATCGTCGTGGCGGTGGCCGTAATCGCCATTTCATGGATCATTGCCAGGTTAACGGTATACGCACTGCGTCGCCGGCTTCTAGGTCGATCCCTCAGCCGGCTCTTGCGCGAAGTATTGGCCCGAGCAGGCGGAATGCTTGTGATGCTGGTTGGCCTGTACCTTGTGCTCCGTATCGCCGGGCTCACGCAACTCGCGCTTACGTTGGTGGGCGGCACGGGCCTGATTGGTCTGGTGCTGGGCATCGCATTCCGCGACATCACCGAGAATTTTCTCGCCAGTCTCTTTCTCAGCCTGCAGCAACCGTTTCGTGAGGGCGACCTGGTCGAAGTGGCAAACGTCACGGGTTACGTTCAGCGGCTGACCTCTCGCGCTACTGTTCTGACGACACCAGACGGCAATCAGGTACAAGTCCCCAATTCGAGTGTCTTCAAAGGCACGATCCGCAACTTCACCAGCAATCCCAATCGCCGCGAAGACTTCATCGTGGGCATCGGCTACGACGATTCCATCACTTCTGCCCAGGAAGTCGCCCTGAAGGTGCTCGCCGAGCATCCGGCCGTTTTGAATGAGCCCGAACCCTTGGTGCTCGTGGATAACCTTGGAC
>CAZNAX010000325.1:0-2868 GCA_964570965.1 uncultured Desulfatibacillum sp. | reverse complement strand
CGAACACCTCCACCGTGCACAGGCGGCACATGCCGGCCGGCTCCAACGCTTTGTGATTGCACAGGGTGGGAATGTCCACTCCAAATTTTTGGGCGACTTGAAGGATATACTGGCCGTCTTCCCCCTGGACCGTTTGTCCGTTGAGCTTGAAGGTGATCATCGCTGCGTTTCCTTTTGGCTATCGAATGGTTACCGCATCAAACTTGCATACGTCGTAGCAGATGCCGCATTTGATGCATTTTTCCTGATTGAGGGTGTGCGGCTTCTTTTTTTCCCCGGAGATCGCCTCCTGCGGGCACTTGCGGAAGCAGACCTGGCATCCGGTGCAGGCTTCCGGGTCGATTTCATAATGAAAAAGGGCTTTGCAGACGCCGGCGGGGCATTTGTGGTCCCGGATGTGACTCTCGTATTCGTTGCGAAAATAGAGAATGGTCGTCAGCACGGGATTGGGTGCGGAGGTCCCCAGCCCGCACAGGGAGAAGCGCTGCATCATGACTCCCAGCTCTTCCAGCAGGGCGATGTCCTCCATCCGCCCCTGTCCGGAGCAAATGCGGCTGAGGATTTCGTGCATCTGTTCCAGGCCCTCGCGGCAGGGATTGCATTGGCCGCAGGATTCCTCCTTGAGGAATTCAACGAAGTAGCGTGCCACGTCCACCATGCAGGTGTTCTCGTCCATGACGATCATGCCGCCGGAGCCCATGATCGAGCCGACCTCGGTCAGCTTTTGATAGTCCACGGGAAGATCCATGAACTGCTCCGGAATACAGCCGCCGGAAGGACCGCCTGTCTGCACGGCTTTGAACTTCTTCTTTTTGAGAACACCGCCGCCGATCGTGAAAACGATCTCGCGCAGCGAAATTCCCATCGGGACTTCCACCAGTCCGGTGTTTTTGATCTTGCCCACCAGGCTGAACACCTTGGTCCCCTTGCTGTGGGCGGTGCCCATGCTGCCAAACCAATCGGCCCCTCTCAGGAGGATAGGCGGAACATTAGCATACGTTTCGACGTTGTTGAGGTTGGAGGGCGAATCCCGGAACCCCTTTTCCACGGTGTGGACGTACTTGGCGCGTGGCCGTCCGACTTTGCCCTCAAGCGAAGACATCAGGGCGGTGGACTCGCCGCACACGAAGGCGCCGGCTCCGGTGGAGATCTTGATGTCGAAGGCGAAGCCCGTGCCGGCGATATCCTCTCCGAGGAGGCCATAGGCCTTGGCTTGCTTGATGGCTGTCACCAGACGTTTCACGGCCAACGGGTATTCGTTGCGCACATAGATGAATCCCTGGCGGGACCCAATGGCGCGCGCGGCGATCAGCATGCCCTCCAGGACGCTGTGCGGGTCGCCTTCCAGGATGCTGCGGTCCATGTAGGCGCCGGGATCCCCTTCATCCGCGTTGCAGATGATGAAACGGTCCCCGTGGTGCTTCGCGCAGGTGGCCCATTTGACCCCCGTGGGAAAGCCGCCGCCGCCTCGTCCGCGCAACCCCGACCGCTTGACGACATCGATGATCTCCGCCGGTTTCATCTCGTTCAGGGCGGTCAGGAACGCCAGGTACCCTTTGCGCGCGAAGTATTCTTCGATGCGGTCCGGGTCGATGTACCCGCAGTTGCGCATGGCGATTTTGACCTGATTTTTGTAAAAAGGGATGTCGTCTAAGACCGGAATGCCGGCCAGTGTCTCTGCGCCCTTCAGCGGATTGGCGATATCGTCGTCCAAAACGCTGCGCGGATCGCGCATCTGGCCCAATATCCACTTCTTCGGGTAGTCGCCGGTCCGGTAGCCTTCGATGGCATCGAGGATTTTGTCCGCGGTGATCTTCCGGTAGACCAGGCGGGGTTTGCCGTTTGCAAAAATTTCCACCAGCGGCTCTTCTTCGCAGAAACCGATGCAGCCCGTCTGACAAATGGCCACTCCGTTGTTACCGGGAAAGTGTTCCAGCGCCTTCTCGTAGGTAGCCTTGGCCTGGGCGGCGATGCCGCAGGAGGCCATGCCGATGTTCACTTTGACTCGGTCCGGAGCATAAATATTGCGGCTGTATTGAGCCGCGACGGCTTTCAAGTCTTCGAACGACTGAATCTTCATGGTTGCTGCCTCATTGGCGAGAGGGTCTATTCATAGGAATTCAAGATCTGGACGACTTGGTCGGTCGGGATGCGGGCATGCATTTCTTCGTCAACCTTGAACACTGGCCCCAGGCTGCAACAGCCGATGCAGCGCACCGACTCCAGGGTAAACCGCATATCCGGGGTGGTCTGGCCGTCGGCAATGCACAGGGTTTCGTGAATCCTTTCACGGATGCGCTCGGCGCCCCGAACATGGCAGGCGGTCCCCAGACAAACCGAAATAATATGGCGGCCGCGGGGCTCTAAACTGAAAGTGCTGTAAAATGTAGCAACGCCGTATATCTTGCTGAAAGGCAGACCCAGCTTGGTGGCGAGGTAAGTGAGCGCCGGCCGGGGGATGTAGTTGTAGCGGCGCTGGATCGCCTGAAGGATCATGATCAGGTTTTCCTTGTCGTTGCCGTATTCCTCGCCGATGATGTGATCAAGCTCCATGAAGTCGATGTCGTTGGTCTGACTGGGTTCCAAAGCTCGTGCCACACTCATGCTTTCTTCTCCTGTGCCATGTTCGTGCGCTGAAAAGACCATCGGGCGACATTCGGGCGGGAGACCCTATGCCGGCTGTTGGACCACGGGGCAGTTTTCAACACAGGCGCCACAGCCGGTGCATAGGTCGCCCTTGATGAAGCGGGCGCGTTTTTTGACTTTGACTTTGAAATTACCCGGTGAGCCCTCGACGGATTCCAAGTCTGCGTAGGTGATCAACTCGATGTTCATGTGCCGGCCGACCTCGACCAGTTTGGGCGAGAT
>CAZNAX010000324.1:0-2869 GCA_964570965.1 uncultured Desulfatibacillum sp. | reverse complement strand
CGAACTTGAACGCAACCTGGACGAAACCGTGTCCTTGTTCCGGTCCCTGAGCCCGGACGAGCTTCGCACCCAACTCTACTCCGATGGAGCCAAGTGGACCGTGCGGCAGGCGCTGGCCCACTTGGTCGCCATCGAAGGCTCCATGCAATGGCTCTTTAAAAACATGCTCTCGGGCGGCCCGGGCGCGCCGCCGGACTTCGACTTCGAACGCTTCAATCGCACCCAGACCCCCAAATTCGACGGCCTTTCCCTGGATGAGCTGATCGAGCGCTTCAAGGCCGTTCGTCAGGAAACCGTCCGCATCGTCCGCGAGATGCAGGAAGAGGACCTCGACCGCGAGGGCCTTCACGCCTTTCACGGGAAAGGAAGACTCGACCGCTTCATCCGCTGGGCCTATGAACACGTCCGCCTGCACGAGGAGGATATCCGCAAGGTGCTTAAAAATTCAAAATAACTATGGTACAACACGCAGAATAGGCTTTGATTCAATTAAAGACCCTTAAACCCGAGGAGGCCATGGTTAGATACTCGGATGAAGATCTTGAATCTCTTCTCGACGACACCGAATCGGACATCGCCGAGCGCAAAGAGTCTTGGAAGGGAGACGCTCCGGATACCGGACGGCAGGCGGTTTGTGCGTTCGCCAACGATCTGCCCGGCCATCGCCGCCCGGGCGTGCTTTTCGTTGGTGCCAAGAATGATGGAGCTCCCTCTTGCCTTTCAATTACCGACGAACTCCTTCGCACACTTTCGGACATCAGGACCGATGGGAACATTTTGCCGCCGCCTTCGATTGCTGTCGATAAACGGACTCTGAAAGGATGTGAAATTGCCGTTGTTACCGTTCAACCTTCCGACAGCCCGCCTGTGCGATATAAAGGTCGGATTTGGGTTCGAATTGGGCCACGAAGAGCCATCGCATCCTTACAAGAGGAGCGGATTCTGAACGAAAAGCGCCGATATCGAGACATCCCGTTTGATGTTCAACCCTTGCCTTCCAGCGATCTATCTGCTCTCAGCCGCGTGCTGTTCGAGCAGGAGTATCTCCCCAACGCTGTTGCTCCAGATATTTTAGCGACCAACGAAAGATCCTACCAGGAGAAGCTGGCCTCATGTCGGATGATCGCATCCATGGACGATTCCACACCGACGATTTTGGGTATGTTGGTGTTAGGGGTGTCTCCACGAGACTGGTTACCCGGTGATTATATCCAGTTTCTACGTATTGCCGGAACTGAACTCACGGATCCGATCCTGGATGAAGACCCTATAGATGGCCCTTTAGGGCAAATGCTGCGGCAAATCGACGATAAGATCGATTCACATAACCGAAGCAGCGTTGACATCAAATCAGCCGATCGAGAAATTCGGACGCAGCCATATCCTCGCGTGGCCCTTCAGCAGCTGATTCGTAACGCGGTCATGCACCGCACATATGAAAACACCAACGCGCCCGCCCGAGTATATTGGTTCGATGACCGGATTGAAGTCAGCAATCCGGGCGGACCATTTGGCGCTGTCACCCGGGAGAATTTCGGTCGTCCCGGTATCACCGACTACCGCAATCCCAATCTATCTGACGCCATGCGGGTCATGGGATTTGTGCAGCGGTTCGGGATCGGCATCCAGACCGCCCGGATGGAATTAAAACGAAACGGCAATCCCGACCTTGAATTTTTGATTGAACCGATGAACGTGCTCGCCACCGTCAGGAGGCGCCCATGAGTATTCCGGTACTGACTTTTTTCAACAACAAGGGTGGCGTCGGGAAAACGTCTCTGGTGTATCACCTTGCATGGATGTTTTCCGAATTCGGGCATACGGTTGTTGCTGTGGACCTCGATGCACAGGCAAACCTTACGGCGGCCTATCTTGACGAGGACATCCTTGAAAAGCTGTGGGACCAAACGTCCCGCCCAACGACAATTTATCGGGCGATTGAACCACTTACTCAGGTCGGCGATTTAAGCAACCCTCTTGTTGAAAAAGTGACGCAAGGCCTTTATCTCGTCCCCGGGGATGTGGCCTTGGCCTCATTCGAGGACACCTTGTCGGCGGCGTGGCCAGATAGTATGGCCGACACAAACCTGTATCGCCAGTTTCGCATCCTCACCGCGTTCTGGCAAGTTGCGCAAATGGCCGCGAAGCAAGTTGGCGCGAATATCATCCTTGTAGATGTCGGTCCCAATCTCGGGGCCATAAACCGCTCGGCCCTCATCGCCTCCGATTATGTCGCTATCCCGCTTGGGGCTGATCTTTTTTCCCTTCAAGGTTTAAAAAATCTGGGACCCACTCTCTATTCTTGGCGCAGCCTCTGGAGAAGACGATTGGAAAACTGGAGCAATCCTGCTTTCGAACTTCCGCAGGGCAAGATGCTCCCGCTTGGATATATCGTTCAACAACATAGCGTCCGACTCAGCCGCCCCGTCAAAGCCTATGATAAATGGATCAACCGCATGCCGACGGTTTACCACGAAGCCGTGCTTCAAGAGTCGACGACCGCAGCGACACCTTCGCAGGACCCCGCTTGTCTCGCCACATTGAAGCATTACCGCAGCCTGATCCCAATGGGTCAGGAAGCGCGGAAACCGATCTTCCAACTCACACCCGCCGATGGGGCCATCGGCAGCCACGCCCAGGCCGTCCAGGACGCATATGGAGACTTCAAGATTCTTGCAGAGAAACTTCTGAGTAGAATTAGCGAGTTAGAAATCACTTCGGAGCGAGCATGAAAAACAACCCCAACCCGATATAAGCATAATGCCTGAGGCAGATCCTGGAGGAAAACGGAAAGGGTTGGCGAAATCCAAATCAAGAGTGATCAAGACACGATCCGTCGTTTTGCAGACTTCAAATATCCCTTCATCCG
>CAZNAX010000323.1:0-2873 GCA_964570965.1 uncultured Desulfatibacillum sp. | reverse complement strand
GACAGCTACGGCCGCACGGGCGAGCGCCCGGTGGAGGTGGTCAAAAGGTAAGACGCCGGCGCACGGCGCAGGGCACACGGCGTCAAGGTTAATAAATCCTCCTGCCGCGGGCAGCATAAAACCCAGGAACGTCGAAAGCTTTCGAGGCTGAGCCAAATACACAAACGGCATCAGGGTCGTTCCAGTCAAAACCCGACCAACCCTGTTTCTGTACTCTAACGTGCGTCCGTAACGGCGGCTCTTGACGAGATCGGGTCAAGTTGCTACTTAATTTGGCAGGTAGCTACTCTAAAGGAGCCGGTCACTATGGTTACGGCAGGCATCAAGGAATTGAAAAATCAGTTGAGCCGGTACATCGCCATCGTGAAGAAGGGCGATGACGTCTTGATCACCGAGCGGGGCCGGGTCATCGCGCGGGTCGTCCCGGAGGGATCGCCGCGCCATGCATTGCGCCAGGCCCTGCAGGCGTTGGTCTTGAAGGGACAGGTCCTCATGCCGGAGCGCGAGATCAACCGGGAAGTCCCTGCGCCCGTCAAGCTGCCGGGAAAGGCGGTATCGGAAATGGTCCTCGAGGACCGCCGATGATCCTCTATCTGGATACCAGCGCTTTGGTAAAAAAATACGTCGATGAACCGCATTCCGCCGAGGTGATCGCGGCGTGGAAGTCGGCATGGGGAATCGCTACGTCAGCCGTTGCTTGGGCCGAGCTGCTGGCTGCGGTTTATCGCAAGGCTGTCGAGGCAAGAGTTGCCAAAGCCCGGATCGAACGCGTCGTGCGTCTGTTCCGGGAGGACTGGGCGAGCTTCATCATCGTCGAGATCGACAACCGACTTAATGAGGCGATCCGCAAGGTTATCGCGAGCCATGCGCTGCGTGGTTTCGATGCCATCCATCTGGCATCGGCCCTGACCATCGGATCCGCCGTAGCCGATGATTTCCTTTTCGGCTGCTACGATGAACGCCTGAACCAGGCGGCCAGGGCTGAGGGATTGGAGACGTTTCCAGCGCATGGATGCCGCCGGCCGATATGGCCGGCTCCAGGCGATCCGGCAGGTCCTTGAAATCCAGTGCGTCCAGCGAAAGAGGATCGGTGAGGTTGCTCCGTTGATCCAGCTTCCCGTCATCGCGGAGTTCATGGACGCCTTCCGCATTATCGACCAGACCGATCTTTAGGCACTTTAGCTCACTTTAGGCACTTTCTTTACAGTTTGACAGGCAAGCTGCCGATGGGTATACTTAAAAACAATAAAACGCATACCATCCAAACGAGCGAAGCCCATGTCCAAAGTCACCGATAAATACCAGATTACGCTGCCGAAAGGTGTTCGCAAGGAGCTGGGGATCGTACCGGGCACCGATGTTGACATCGTGAAGGAGGGGAAGCGGTTTCTGCTGGTGGTCAACCCTGCTGACGGGATAAAACGGAAATGGCAGGGACGATTCAAGGACGGCTCTACCACCGAAGCCTACCTGGATGAGGTTCGGGGGCCGATCCATTGAGAATCTGCGTGGACACAACCATCCTGATCGACGTCTTGAAGGATGAGTTCCGTCCGTATCAGGAAAAGCTTTACGAAGCCCTCTCCCAAAGAGAGCAGCTTGTCGCTCCGGCGGTAGTCTTCGGCGAACTTCTGCCGCAGTTCAAGGGGAACGAAAAAGAAGCGGGAGAGTTCCTGTCCGATCATCGGATTGCCATCGAGCCGCTCGACGTCGCCAGCGTTTCCTCTGCATCCAAAGGTTGGCTGAAATACCTCAGCCGCCGAGAGAAAATCGTGTGCCCGAACTGCGGCCAGGCTCTCCCTCAGCGAATGCATTTTCTGTCGGATTTTTATATCGGCGGTTATGCTTCAGCCAGGTGCGATGCCATTCTCACCCGGGATCGTGGAATTTATAAAAAATACTTCCCGGACTTGGAAGGCTATGCAGGTTGTCTGCGCTAATGGGGAAGGGATATTCGGCTGGATGCTTTGAAGCTTGGAGGCTGACGGAAATGAAACACCCACCACTGGGCTTGCTGAAAGGCATCTTTGAGAGATACCCCGGAATTCAGGCGGTCTACCTGTTCGGGTCAAGCGCCTCCGGCCGCACCCATGCCGAAAGCGACCTGGATCTGGCGGTTCTGGTTGACGATGCGAGCCTGCGCAGCCGAAAGTTAGACATGCTTGCGGAGTTGGCGGAGAAAGGCTTCTGCGACGTTGATCTGGTGTTTCTGCCCGTGGATGACGTGGTCCTGCAGCACGAGGCGGTGCGGCTGAACCGCACGGTTTACCAGCGGCCGGACTTCGACGGGCCATCGGCCTACTCCCGTTTCCTCCGCCGTTATCTGGATTTTCTGCCGTACCTCAAAGTTCAGCGCGAGGCCTATAAGCGGAGGACTTTGGATGGTCAGGCCTGAAATCCTGAGAAAACGTCTGAACCGGCTGGACGAGTACCTCGCCATCCTCCGGCAGCTCCGACGCTATGCACGCGATGAGTTCCTTTCGGATCCCGAACATTACGGCAGCGCCGAGCGTTTTCTGCATCTATCGATCGAAGCGCTGCTGGACATGGGCAACCATGTCATCGCCGATGAAAACTTGGGGGTGGTGGACTGGTACAGCGACGTGCCGAAAATATTCGCCGGCAAGGGGTTCATTTCTTCGGAATTGTGTGAAAAATGGATTCGCATGATCGGCTTCAGGAATACGCTGGTGCATGAGTACATCGACATCGACCGAACGATCGTGTTTGAGACCTTGCAGCATGGTTTGGAGGACATCGAGCAGCTCAAGCGAGTTTTCGCCGGCTTTCTGTGATCGTACGGATAGGAAAGGGAAGGAATAAACGCTGCGCGGTGCAAGGTCTTCCCTTATTCCCGATTTCCCTGCGCCGTG
>CAZNAX010000322.1:0-2882 GCA_964570965.1 uncultured Desulfatibacillum sp. | reverse complement strand
AGACCAGCAGGTTGGAGACCCCGGCGGTCTGGGAGAGCATGATCGACCAGGCGAAAGCCACGATGACCGCCGAAAGCGACAGCACCGATACCAGCGCGACCAGCCACACCACCTGGGCCCTGCGCCGCATGCGCGTGATGAGATAGGTGAAGGGAAACCCTACGGCGACACACAGCGCTGCGCAGAAGGCCGAAATGAAAATCGAAAACGCCAGCACCCGGCCGAACAGTGCGGTGAAGAGGTTGCCGTAGTTGTCTATCGAGAAATCCGTGGTGTAGAAGCCGCCCGGCTCGCGTTGGAAAAAGCTGACGGCCAGCATGATGCCGAAGGGGATAACGAAAAAAACCATGAGCGTAACCGCCGGATAGAGGATCGGCAGATGGGCGCGCAGCCCCCGGGGCTTGTCTGTGATCATGCGGTCAGCACCACGCAGGCGGAGGGCGGCAGAACCGCCGTAGCCGTGTCTCCCTGCTGGACCGCGGGGCGGCCCTTGGGGGTGGATTGGCTGATGATTTGAAAGCCGTTGCAGTCTAAATAAATTTCAACGCTGGAACCGACGTCGCGCACAAACGCCACCTTACCCTGGAGATGGTTCTCACCCTCGCGGGCGCCGGCCACCACAAAAATGTCCTCCGGCCGTACGGAGATGCTGATTGCACTTCCGGCCGTGACACCTGCCGGCATGACTTCGACGTTCAGGGTCTTACCGGAAACCGCCACCTCCCCCCGTCCGCCCCGGTAAACTCCCTTCAGCAAATTGCTCGTCCCGATGAAATCCGCCACGAACGTATCGGCCGGGTGGCGGTAGATTGCCAGCGGACTGCCCATCTGGTGGATCTGGTTGTCGGTGCCCATGACCACGATCAGATCCGACATGGTCATGGCCTCGCGCTGGTCATGGGTGACCAGGATCGTGGTGACCCCCAAGCGCTGCTGCAGCATGCGCAGCTCGAGCTGCATGTCTTCGCGCAGCTTGGCATCCAGCGCAGACAGCGGTTCATCCAGCAGAAACAGACGGGGTTCGATCGCCAGCGCCCGGGCGATGGCCACGCGCTGGCGCTGGCCGCCGGAGAGCTGGGAGATGTGGCGTCGGGCATAGCCGGGCAGCCGCACCAATTCCAGCAGTTCATCCACGCGGCGGCGGCACGCGGCGGCGTCTTTCTTGCGGATCCTCAAGCTGTAGGCAATATTTTCCTCCACCGTCAGGTGGGGGAAAAGGGCCAGCGACTGAAAGACCATGCCGAAATTGCGTTGGTGGGCGGGCTGGTCGGTAATATCTTTGTCTTCAAGCAGAATCCGGCCGGAGGTGGGCTGCTCCAGACCGGCGATGAGGCGCAGAAGCGTCGTCTTGCCGCAGCCCGACGGGCCGAGAAAACAGACGAAACGGCCGTGGGGGATGCGCAGGTTCACGTTTCGAACGGCGACAACGGAGCCGAAACGCTTATCAATGTCTTTGAAATCTAAACCGGCCATAAAAAAGAAGCGCCATCCCATTGAGATTTAAGGATGGCTGCAGGGTTCGGGGTTCAGGGTTCAGGGATTCAAATACAGGCCAGGATATTTTTCTCCTGAACCCCGAACCCTGAACCCTTCCCTTGCCTACTTCGTAATCATTTCCGTCCACTTCTGGTTGATCCAGTCGCTCATCGCGCCGGTGTAGATGTCGTAGCGGGGGATGATGGGCTTGATGTCGCTCGACACGGCGGCGAAGTCTTCGGCCGTCAGGCCCGTAAGCTCTTTTTTCACGGTCGGGGAGGTGCCGACCTTGAGCGAGAGCTTCTTCTGGATGTCCGGACGGCACATGTAGTTGATGAACACATGGGCCTCCTCGACCTTCTTGCAGGCCTTGGTAACCGCCCAGGAACCCGAGTCGAGAACGCCGCCCTCCTTGGGAAAGGTCGAGCGCACCGGGTGTTCCTTGCCCGCCAGCGTGGCGACGTCATGGTAGTACTGTCCCATGGGGATCTCGCCCGACTTGAGCGCCTGCTCGAACTGGGCCTCGTCGCGGTACCACAGCTTCACATTGGGTTTGACGGCGGCGAGCTTGTCGAGAACCTTCTGGATGCCTTCCTTGGTGTCCAGCACCTTGGTGCCGCCGAAAAAGGTCGTGGCGGTCACTTCCAGCAGAAACGAGTTGGAGGCAAGCGCCAGCAGCCCCAGCTTATCCTTTTTATCCGCGCTCCACATATCGCCCCAGGATGCGGGGGCCGCGGGAAAAGCCTTGGTGTTGGAGACGAGCGTGATGTACCAGGACACCGCCCCAATTGCGTCCACCTTTCCGTCCGGGTATTTGTGAACGAAGACCGGCAGCAGGTTCTTGTGGTTGGGGATCTTGGCGAGGTCGAGCGGCTTCCAGAGCTGGGTCTTCTGGCCTTTCAGAATGGCGACCTGGGCCATCATATTGACGTCCGCCGGGGCAACTCCCGCCTTGGCGGCCTGTTCCAGCTGCACCAGCCAGGCCTCGCCGGTTGGCTCAGCCACCGATTCGACTTTGATACCGGTCTCCTTGGTAAAATCCGGGAAGATGTGCTTGTCGAAGGAATCCTTGAAATAACCGCCGTAGACGCCGACCTTGAGCGTCTTTTCAGCCGCCGTCGCCGGCTGGGAAACCAGTGCCGCGACGCAGAGGATCAGGATGGACCAAAACAAACGAGGCCTCGTGTTCATGGACGTTCTCCTCCAAAGTGGTTGATTTCGATGATGCGGTGAAACCTGCTCCTATATTACAAAAAGACTTGGGTGAGTCAAGCACCGCCTGCGGCGCCGATCGCCTGCTGGCTTCCTTGGCGGACTGTTTTTGCAAACGTATTTTCCGCGGTTGTATGCATCCCGCGGTTGTGGTAGAGGTATTTCAACTCAGCCCCTTTCTGCTTGGGCGCCAT
>CAZNAX010000321.1:0-2889 GCA_964570965.1 uncultured Desulfatibacillum sp. | reverse complement strand
GGCCTTGACATCATCGGCCGGCTTATGCTTTCAGCTTCTTCCCATCGCTCCAGGCCTTGCCCACCTTCTCGCCGACGCTCCAGTAGCGGTTGTCCGGCATGGTCAGCGTGAACGGGTTGACCTTCTGGACGTCCGGCTTGCCGTTCTCCAAGAAGCGCTCTTCCGTGTACACCTCAACCACATCGCCGATGTAAAGCGTGTTGACCGGCAGCTTGACCGCCTGGTTCAGGCGGCAGGCGATGCACACCGGGCACTCCCCAATCAGCGGGGCGCCGGGCAGGCTCCCGAAAAACACGTCGAACAGTTTGGATTTGTCGACTTTCCGGCCGGAGACGATCCCGCAGTAGTCGGTTTTTTCTAAAAGCGCAGCGTCCGGCACGTTGATGCTGAAGGCGCCGTTGGCATCGATGCCCAGGTTGGTGTGATGGGGCCCCAGGGCCACCATCATCATCGGCGGTTTGAAGTTGACACGGGATACCCAGGCCGCCGCCATGAAGTTCGCCTTGCCGTCCAACACCGCGCCGATGATCGTCATCGGCATGGGATAGAGGAACGCATCATTGGGTTCGATCTTGATCTTTTCCATGGAAGCCTCCTTTAAATCTCCAACACCATCCCGACTTCGTCGCACTTGAAATACTTGGGGCAGCGGCTGCACTCGCCCCAGACCTTGGGCGGCAGTTCATCCCGCAGCTTGCGCGTGAAGCCGAGCCGGGCGAAAAAATCCTCGGACAGCGTAAACGTGAAGAGCCGCTTGATCCCGAGCTGGCCGGCCTCCTGCTTGAGGAATTCCACCAGGCGTCTTCCGAGCCCCCGTTTCTGGTAGTCCGGATGGATGGCCATGGAGCGGATCTCCGCCATGTCGTCCCAGAGCACATGCAGGCTGCCGCAGGCGACGATTCGGCCGCCGGCCGACTCGTCGACAATGACGGCATAGTCGCGGATGTTTTCAAAAAGGTACTGGGGGCCGCGCGGCAGCATCAGGTTCTGGGCGGCAAACCCGTTCACCAGTTCGAGCAGCGCCTCCACATCGGATATGCGCGCCTTGCGGATCGGCAGGTAGACCTCGTCCTGTCCGTTGAGCACATCCGGGTAGGCGACCTTGGGCCGTTTGTCTTCCGGCACCTCTTCCGGCGGCGGGTCGATATAGTCGTCGGCCATGGGCGAAACCTCTCTATTACCGCTCGTAATACTCCTGCAAACATCTGTATTCCTGCGGCGCCTTGTGGTTCGCCCGCAGGCCGCGCACGATGGCCTCCGCCGCCGAGAGGGTCGTGATGAACGGCACCCGGTACTTGATGGCCGCCCAGCCGATGGCGTACTCGTCCTGCCGCGCCCGGTGGCCGAGCGGCGTGTTGATGATCAGGCTGATGGTCCCGTTCTTGATGTCGTCCACCACGTTCGGCCGCCCCTCGCTGACCTTCAGCACCGGCTTGACCGGGATGCCCCGTCCGCCGATGAAATCCGCCGTCCCGTGGGTCGCGACCAGCTCGTAGCCCAGCTTGTGGAGGTTCTCGGCGATGGGCAGAATGCGCGCCTTGTCGTTGTCGTTCACGCTCAGGAACACCTTGCCGGTCTTGGGTACCGAGACACCGGTGGCCTCGAAGGCCTTCATGACGGCACCGCCGAAGGTGGGGGCAATGCCCATGACCTCGCCGGTGGATCGCATCTCCGGCCGGAGGAAGACATCGGCCTTGTCGAAGCGGTCGAAGGGGAAGACCGACTCCTTGACCGCCACATAGGGCAGGTCCGTGACGAAGCGCGCCCCCAGGTCGTCCAGCTTCCTGCCGGACATGACCTGCACGGCCAGCTTGGCCACCGGAATGCCGGTGGCCTTGCTGACGAAAGGCACCGTGCGCGAGGCGCGCGGGTTCACCTCCAGAATGTAGAGCGTATCGTAGAGAATCGCAAACTGGATGTTGATGATGCCTTTGACTTTGAGGTGCCCGGCGATGGTCCGGGTGATGTCGACGATGTCGTCGCGCTGTTCGCGGCTGAGCAGATAGGGCGGCAGAACCGCCATGCTGTCCCCGGAGTGCACCCCCGCCTCTTCGATGTGCTGCATCAGCCCGCAGATCTCGGTGCGCTCGCCGTCGGAGATGGCGTCCACGTCGAACTCATAGGCGTCCTCCAGGAAGCGGTCGAGCAGCACCGGGTGCTCCTCGGAGGCCTTGACCGCCCGCTGCATGTAGTTTTCGAGCGAGCCCATATCGTAGACGATCTCCATCGCCCGTCCGCCGAGCACGTAGGAAGGCCGCACCATGAGCGGGAAACCGATCTTCTTCGCGACCTCCAGGGCCTCCTCCACCGAGGTGGCCGTGGCGTACTGGGGGTGGGCGATGTCGAGGGAGTCCAGCAGCGCGCCGAACCGGTCGCGGTCCTCCGCGAGGTCGATCGAGTCCGGCGAGGTTCCCCAAATGGGCACCCCGGCCTTCTCCAGAGGCAGCGCCAGCTTGAGCGGCGTCTGGCCGCCGAACTGCATGATGACCCCCTCCGGCTTCTCCAGCTCGATCACATTGAGTACGTCTTCATAGGTCAAGGGCTCGAAGTAGAGCTTGTCGGCCACGTCGTAGTCGGTGCTGACGGTCTCCGGGTTGCAGTTGATCATGATGGCCTCGATGCCGAGCTGCCGCAGGGCCATGATCCCGTGCACGCAGCAGTAGTCGAACTCGATGCCCTGGCCGATGCGGTTGGGGCCGCCGCCCAGAATGATCACCTTGCGGCGCGTGGACGGCACCGACTCGTTCTGCGGATCGTAGGTCGAGTAGTAGTAGGGCGTGAAAGACTCGAACTCCGCCGCGCAGGTGTCGACGATCTTGTAGGACGGCATGACCCCGGCCGCCTTGCGGATGCTGCGGATCTCCTTTTCGCTCTTGCCGGTCAGAAGCC
>CAZNAX010000320.1:0-2908 GCA_964570965.1 uncultured Desulfatibacillum sp. | reverse complement strand
CGGGCGCTGGCCGCCCTCAGCCGCGAGATCGCCGCCGAGCTGGCCGCGGCGCTCAACATTTCTTAGCTAAAACGATTCTTGTAAAGTAGGACCAAAGTCCTATATGCAAGGGGCAGCTGTCAGGCTAATTACCCTTGAAAACAACACAAAAAGGAGGAGACCCATGTTCAGGAACGGTTTTATCGCAGCTGTGTTGGCAGTTGCTCTGCTGGGAGGAGCGAACATTGCCCTGGCGCTGGACCCGATCGCCACACAATCCGGTTTCAGCGGGTTCATTCAGCCGGGAGCCGGTTATTTGAGCATCGAAAGCAACACGGTGGCGAAGGTGTTGAGCTTCGATCTGTCGGATAAAAGGATCAATGATCTCAATGACGAGCCCGACTCCGAGTCGACCGCCATTTTCACGGTTCCGTTCAAGCTGGCCTACACGTTCGCAGGTTCGCGCACCGAGATTTTTCTGGGTACCGAAGTGGGAGACCTGCTAGCCTTCGACACGGCTCAACAACTGGGAGTGAAACAGGGCATCGGCTCGCTCGGCGTGCTCCAGGCCGGATTGCTGTTCAGCGGCAACGTCAGGGTCTGGAAGGACCCCTTCGTGACGGGCCAGAACCGGGACGACACCAGCCGCCAGAACATGGGTGGACAGCTGGTCTGGGACAAAATCTTCGGCTCCAACCTGGAATTGGAATACTCCATGCGAAAGGTGGATATCGGCAGCGAGAAGAGCGGGGAATTCCTCGGCCTGACCGATTCCGAGCAGGACCGTCTTGACCGTAACGGCACCATTCACCGGGCATCGGCCGGCTACGGCTTCAAGTTCGGCAAACATACCTTGACCCCTCAAATCGCGATTTTTTCAGAGGACCTGGACGGCGAGGCCATGGCGAACACCGGCGCAGACGTGCAGCTGACCTATTTCTATGGCGGAGACCCGGTCAGCCTGGTGCTCAACGGCTATGTCGGCCAGGCGGACTTCGACAAGAGCAATCCGGTTTACGCCAAGACCCGCGAAGACGACCGCTACGGTGCCTCCGCCACCGTGTACTACAAGAACCCCTGGGGCTGGACCCTGCTCGGCAGCGAACCGATGCGCTTCTTCGTAACCGGCGCTTATTACGGCGTCGATTCTAACATCGACTTCTACAACCAGGAAGCCATCCTCGGCATGGGCGGCATCGCGTTTCGCTGGAAATAGAACCGGCCTGATGAAAACCTACCCGCTCAGGGTCTTCGTCAAGCGCGTGCTGCTGATCCGGCTCGGCACGGCGACGCTGGGCATTGCGCTGAGCACCGCGGCGATCACTTATTTCGTCCAACGGGGCATGATCGAGCAGCAGGTTTTAGACTACGGCCGGCAGGGAATCAACGCGCTGACGCACCGGGTGATGGACATGGCCGAACAGGGCCGGATAACGCCTCTTGCGGCGTTGCACCAGGTTTTGAAGTCCGGTACCGACACGCCCGTGGCCTATCGGGCAGGCCGTTTTGTCTGGGTGCAATTCTACGACCGCTCGGGCACGGTGGTTGCCGAGGTGTCGGTGCCGGAATCCCCGGCGGTCGATGCGAAGGCGCCGGCGGAAAAGCGGCCCTTCGCGTTTCCCGAGCCCGCGCAGGCCGAGGCTGAAATGCAGCGCATCGAAGGCCAACCGTTTGTCTTGACGGCAATCCCGATCACCGACCGGCAGGGAGCGGTGAAGGGGTTTGCGCGGGGAGCTTTCGCGGTATCGCCTGAGTCTGCGGCTGCGATGCGCAGCGCCGTTCTGCGCAGCGTCCTGATCGTGGTCGCCATCGTCTGCGG
Organism: uncultured Desulfatibacillum sp.; assembly: GCA_964570965.1. Taxonomy (GTDB): domain Bacteria; phylum Desulfobacterota; class Desulfobacteria; order Desulfobacterales; family SpSt-501; genus SpSt-501. The sequence goes on along the minus strand of CAZNAX010000320.1, from coordinate 1,110 downwards.
CGTCGCGGCGATCCTCTACCCCGTCATCCTGCATCTGATGCGCCGGCTGGCTGATTACTCCACGAACCTGCTCGACGCCAACCTGGAAACGCTTGCCGTGCTCGGCAGCGCCATCGCCAAGCGCGATGCCGACACCGACGCGCACAACTACCGCGTGTCGCTTTACGCCGCCCGGCTCGGCGAGAAGATCGGACTAGGGGCCGATGACATGCGGGGGCTGATCAAGGGGTCGTTCATCCACGACGTCGGCAAGATCGGCATCCCCGACGCCATCCTGCTCAAACCGGGACGCCTCACCGAGGAAGAATACCGGGTCATGCAGACCCATGTCGGTCTGGGGGTCGACATCGTGCGGCGCGCCTCCTGGCTGCGGGACAGCGTTCCGGTGGTTGCGGGGCACCACGAGAAATTCGGAGGCGGCGGCTACCCGCGAGGCGACCAGGCCGATGATATCTCCTTGGCGGCGCGTATCTTTGCGATCGCTGACGTCTTCGATGCCCTCACATCGGAGCGGCCCTACAAGAAGCCGCTCGGGTTCGAAGACACGCTGAAAATTCTCGAGCAGGGGCGGGGGGCGCATTTCGATCCACAGCTTCTGGATGCGTTCGCCGGCCTTGCACCCGAGCTTTACGAAAAGTACGCCGGCCGGGAGGGGGATTCTCTGCGGGAGCAGTTGACGACCGTAGTTGAAAGGTACTTCTCATCCGGCATGGAAACACTCTTTTACAGCGGGAAGGGCGGTGCGTCTGCGAACGATTCCGATCGCGGCAATGGCCGCCGCTCTTGATCGAATCAACCATCTAAACCAAGTTGGGATGAAACCGCACCATATGATGGCTTACTGTGCAAATTTAAGTCGATTATCAAAAGGGGGTCCTGTGAAAGCCAAATTTGTTTTTTGGGGGGTAGCGTTGATGGCCTCAGTCGGCTTGGCCGGCTGCACCGAAGAGAAGAAGGCAGTCGCACCGCCGCCCCCGCCGGAGGTGGAAGTGGCGGAGGTCATCCAAAGGGATGTCCCGGTGTACCAGGAGTGGGTTGCCTCCATGGATGGTCTCGTGAACGCCACGATCCTGGCCCAGGTGCAGGGTTATCTCATCAAGCAGAACTACA
>CAZNAX010000319.1:0-2912 GCA_964570965.1 uncultured Desulfatibacillum sp. | reverse complement strand
TGCGCTCCGCGAATGGAGAGGTCCTGGAAATCCTGCGCCGCAAAGGACGCACCCGAACCCTGCGGGCTGCCGACGACCAGACGGCCATCGCGGACTCCACGCTCGAAGCCGTTCTGAACGGGGTCGACGCCGGCTTCTTCGCTGCGATGTTCGGCATCGGCTACGAGGATCTCGTCGCCGGCGGGCGCGAAATCGTGCGGGGCGGCGGTGAACTGGGACGGCTCATCTTCGCGGCCGGATCCGGGCTGGCCGACCTGGGGACAGTTCGCGACGGTCTGCAGGCCGAAGCCGACGCGCTTTTCCGGCCGGCCGGCCAGAAGCAGAAGATCAACGACGCCATCGGCCGGCTCAAACAGCTTCGAAGCGGACTCAAGGATGCCCAGCTTTCAGGATCCGAGTGGGCGCGGCACGACCAGGCCCTGCGCGCAGCCCTTCAAGCCAAAGGCGGAGTCGAGGCGAAACTTGCAGAGGCCCAGCGCAGTCTGAGCCGCCTGCAGCGCTTTGCCGAAGCGGTTCCGGTCATCGCCGATCGCCGCGAGACCCTGAGTGTGTTGAAGAGCCTATCCGACGCGGTGTTGCTGCCCGTGGGATTCGGCGAGCGCCGCATCGACGCCCTGACGCGGCTCCGCGTTGCCCAAAACGAGCAAGGCCTGGCAAGGGCGAGCATTGCGGCAATTAAAAAGACGCTCTCCGAGCTCGATGACCCTTCCGTTCTGCTGCGCCATGCCGATCCAATTGAAACCCTCTACCAGGAGCTGGGCAGCCAGCGTAAAGCCGCCAAGGACCGCATCGCGCTCGAGAGCCGCCGCAATATGCTGCGCACCGAGGCTCGCCAGGTACTGCGCAGCCTGCGGCAAGATATGGCGCTCGAGGATGCCGACACGCTGCGGATCAAGAAGCCGGAAGCCGTCCGCATTCAAGAACTCGGAGCTGAGTATGAGCGCGTCGTGACGCGCATTGAGTCCATTCGGGAGAAGATCCCCGAACAGGAGCAGGCCGTTGCATCGGTGGACGCCCGCTTGGAGGATCTTCCCCGGCCGCAGCCGGTCGACGATCTCCGCCGCTGGCTGGCGGAAGCCGGGGAGGTGCTGCCGCTCGAAAAACAGCTTGCTTCCTTGCACCCGCAGGTGCGGAACCTCCTGCAAGTCTGCACTCAATCTAAAGCGCATCTCGGGCTGAATGCGGCATCTTTGTCAGACGACAGTCGATTGGCTGCACCGTCGATCGAGACCGTGAGGGTCTTTGAAGATCGCTGGGATAGTCTGGAGCGCCGGCTGGCGTCATTGAAAGAAGATGTTCGCAAAGCCGAGACCGATCTTGCCGAAACAGAACGGCGACTCGACGAGTCCCGGCTCGCCCAGGACGTACCGGCCGAGGCTGATCTCGCAACAGCCCGTGAAATTCGCAACCGGGGGTGGCGCCTGATCCGGCGCACGCTTCACGGCGAAACCCTGGACGGCGTGGAGGTCGACGAGTTCAGCGCATCCTTCCCCGGTGCGGGTTCGCTGGCCGAAGCATTTGAGGCCAGCCTTCGCGGAGCGGACGAGACCGCTGACCGGTTGCGGCGCGAAGCTGAGCGAGTAGCCGTCAAGGCGCGTCTTCTATCCGACCGAGCCGCTTTCCATGCCAGGCTCGTGAAACTCGGGGACGAAGTGGCGGCAGCCCAATCTGATAAAGAAGCGATGAGGGCGGAGTGGGTCGGGATATGGCAGTCGCTTTCAATTACGCCGCGTACGCCGCGTGAGATGCGGCAGTGGTTATCGGACTTCAATGTCCTGGTCGACAAAGCCGGCGACGTCTGGAAGCGCGAGGCGGAGGCGGCCGAGTTAACCCGGGCGATTGACGCTTGCCGCGTGGCCCTGCGACGTTGCCTGCAGAAGCTCTCAATACCCGTTGGCAACGAAGATGCCTTGAGCGCCTTGGTCCAGCATGCACGCCGTGTCATCGAGAATGAAGACGGCCTGCGGCGGCAGGCAGAGGGACTATCACGCGAACGGGAGCGCCTGGTCGGAGAGGTCGGCGCAGCAAAAGCACGGCTCAAAATTCTCGAAGAGGATCAGTGCCGTTGGCAGCGGCAGTGGGCGGAAGCCGTCCGGCCTCTGGGGCTGGGAGCCGGCACCCGGCCGGCCGAGGCCAACGCCGTGATGGAGGAGCTCAAGAGCTTTTTCGACAAGTTGCGGGAGGCCGAGGTGTTGCGGCAGCGGGTTGCCGGAATCGACCGCGATGCAGAGGCGTTCAGCAGCAGCGTGGCGGCGTTGACATGCGCCGTTGCACCCGACTTGGCCGGGCGTCCGGTGGAGGAGGCGGCTGCCGAACTACAGCGCAGGCTCACTGCCGCCCGGGAGGTGCTGTCCAAGCGCCAGGCGCTTCAACAGCAGTTCAACCAGGAGCAGACCAAGCTCAGGACGGCGGACGGCATCAGCGCGGAGATTGAAAGCCTTCTGGGAGTCATGTGCGCCGAGGCCAGGTGCAAGCGTGCTGAGGATCTGCCTGAGGCAGAGCGGCGCTCGTTCCAGCGAAGACAACTCGAAGAGCAGCTCGGGAGGGACGAAAAACGTCTTATCCTTCTATGCGGCGGTTCTGCACTGGAAGGCTTTATCAATGAGGCATCCGCGGTGGACCCCGACGGGATCGGGAGCGACATTGAGAGGCTGAAAGAGGAGATCGGGGGGCTCACAGCTGAAAAGTCCTTACTCGATCAAACCATCGGCAGCGCACGCACGGAGCTCGGCCGCATGGACGGCGGGGATGAAGCGGCGCGGATCGCCGTGGAGATCCAGTCCATCTTGGGAGGGATCGAACGGGACGTCGAGCACTATGCACGGCTCAGGATCGCCGGCCGGGTGTTGACTCTTGCCATGGAGCGTTTCCGCGAGAAGAGCCAAGGCCCGATCCTGAGAAAGGCATCGGAG
>CAZNAX010000318.1:0-2920 GCA_964570965.1 uncultured Desulfatibacillum sp. | reverse complement strand
CTTAACGCTGGAGAGAAACAATACCTGCTTTTTGGGAAGAACAGATGAGCTCGGCGGGGTTTCTATTTTCTAAACGATACAATAAGATTATTAAGGAATATCTTCTATTTTTTTCAAAAGCGCTTCTATGTTAAAAGGCTTACTAATAATGCCATCTGCCAGCTTAGTAGATGATTTATCTATATCAACTATGCCGGAAATAATAAACACCGGACATTGGGGATTCTTATTTTTAGCCAATTTCAATAATTCTATTCCATTCAAGCCATCCAGCTTATAATCAAAAAGGCATGCATCATATCTCTCTTTTTTAATAAGCATTGCCGCCTCCGCACTGTCCGTTGTCTCATCAACAGAATACCCCTCGAGGCGCAATAGAGTAGCCACTGCATCACATACGCTCAAATCATTGTCCACTATCAGGATTTTTTTATGCGCCATTGATTTTCTCAAGTAAAGTTTCAAGATTGAATGGTTTGGTTATTATGCCGCTGACCATGTCGGACACATCTTCTTCTTTGAGCGCTTGTTCGACAGAGGGCCTTCCCGAGATAATAAAAATGCGCTTTCTGATATTGTCGGCTTTAAGATTTTTCAGTATATCAATACCGCCAGGTAAAGGCATTTTGTAATCCAATAGAATGATATCGTAATTGCCATCTCTTATAAGAGTTTCTCCTTTAACAGAATCCTGCGTGCACTCTGCAAAGTGCCCTTCATCTTTAAAAAAAATCATGAGCGCTTCGCAAAGCTCTCTATCATCGTCAATAATCAAAATTCGTTTAGCGGCCACTTATTCTTTCTTTCTTTCTTTCTTTCTTTCTTTCTTAGGCAGTCGTATGACAAAAGATGTCCCTTGCCCCTCTTGACTCTTTGCCCTTATTTCGCCTGCATGATTTTTAACTATCTGCCAGCAAACAGAAAGACCTAACCCTGTGCCTTTTGCTTTGGTGGTAAAGAACGGATCAAATATTTTATCAAGAATATCCTTACCTATCCCGGGACCGTTATCTTCAATAGCTATGTTGACAAATTCATCTCCGTCTTCAGCTAGAATCTTAACCTGGCCTTTTTCGGATGGAACGGCATCATATGCATTGTTTAATATATTATTGAGCACTTCCTTGATCTGTAAAGGATCGGCTTCGATCAGAATGTCTTTGATGGAATCCAGATTTTTTCTCACCAGCACTTCTTTTTTACTCGGTATTTTTAAGTCATTGATGCATTCTTCAATTAACTCGGAAATATTGAGACTTTCATAATGAGGTTGTTTTAGCCTCGAATAAAAAAGCAGATTATTGATGATTTGATCACTTTCAGCAACCTTTACATTAATACTATGCACGCACTTATCGATATCCGGATTATTTGCTTTTCTCTTAATGTTATGAGCCGTTACGCCTATAGCCGCTAAAGGATTGCGAAGTTCATGCGCAACGGTAGCTGCTAATACTCCAATATCCGAAAGACGACTTGCGCGTTCCAAATCTATTTGCGCAACTGCAAGGTCATGAGCTTGCTTTTCAACTAACCTTTTTAGCATCTCCTCATCTCGCCTCAAAACATCTTCGGCCTCTTTACGCGCTGTAACATCTGTAGCTGTTCCTACCAAGCGAATGAGCTTGCCATTTGCGTCAAAGAATGTTTGCGCGATCTCTTCAAGCACAACTATCTGACCATCACCGCGCACTACCCGATATTCAGTTTTGTAAGTATCCGTGCCTGGTTTAAGAGCTTTGAGCATATTAACAAACCGCTCGCGATCCTCGGGATACACGTGCTGGAAATAATTCTTGCCTGTATCAAATTTAGCCTCGTTTCCTGGCAGCCCTAAAATAGGCTCACAGCTATCCGAGCGGACAACCCTATCACTGGCCGTATCCCATTCAAACGCAAATGAGCGACTGACCTGGAGGGCCATCTGCAAACGTTTTTCGCTCTCCTTCAGTGCCTCTTCGGACTTCTTGCGCTCGGTGATGTCCTGCGTGATGCCAAAGCCGCCCAGCAACGCACCTGCGTCATCAAATTCCAGGTAGGCTTTCTCGCGCACCCACTTCACCTGTCCGTCCACCAGCAGCCGGTGCTCGATGTCGTACGCCTCGCCGCGCAGGCTCGCCATCCATTGCGTATCCACGTACTGACGGTCGTCGGGGTGAATGATTCCCAGGAACGCCTCGTAAGTCAGTGGCGTTCCCTTGGGCACGCCGAAGATGCGGTAGTTCTCGTCGGACCACGTCAGGACGTTGCGGCGGGTGTCCAGCCGCCAACTGCCGATCTGCCCGACCGCCTGCGCCCTATCCAAATCCTCCCGGCTTCGGCGCAGTGCCTCCTCGGAGCGCTTGCGATCGGTGATATCCGTGGAGATTCCACCGACGGCGTAGATCTTGCCCTCCGCATCACGCAGGGGGAACTTTGTCGTCAGCCATGTGATCGAGCGGCCCGGAAGCTCGCTCTGCTCCTCGAAGTCCAGTGCCCGGCCCGCTTCCATCACCTTGCGATCATTGGCCTCATGCCAGTCAGCATCCGCCTGGGGCATGAAATCGCGGCGGCGTTTGCCGATCATCTGGGCCGGCGTGGAGTTGAGCAGTTTGGCGACGGCAGCATTGGCCAACACGAACCGCCCTTGCAAATCGAAGGCATAGACAATGGCCGTCGCATTATCAATGATGTTCTGGATCTGCCTGTTCGCCACGGCCAGCGCTTCCTCTGCCCGTTTGCGGTCGGTAATGTCAAGCGTGGCTCCAACGTACCGAACAAGCTTTCCGTTCGCATCGAAGTACGGACGTGCCCGGTCGTACACAACGCGCACGCTGCCGTCCGGCCGAACGATCCTGTGCTCCAGTTCATAGATCGAACTGCTGCACATGGCCGCAGTGAAGGTCTCGTGGAGCAGTGTCGCATCTTCCGGATGGATGTG
>CAZNAX010000317.1:0-2948 GCA_964570965.1 uncultured Desulfatibacillum sp. | reverse complement strand
GCTACGGCCGCAAGACCGGCTCCGGCTACATGGACTACAGCGGCCCGACGCCGGTGCCCAACCCCAAGGTCGTCGACGTGGTCCGGGCCTACCTGCAGGAGCACCGCATCCCCCCGAAGAAGGTCGCCCAGCAGGAGATCGTCGATCTCATGCTGGGCGCCGCCATCAACGAGGCCGCCTTCATGATCGAAGAGGGGATCTGCGACCGCCCTCAGGACATGGACTTGGCCATGATTTACGGCACGGGATTCCCGCCCTATCGCGGCGGCATCCTGCGCTACGCCGACCAGTGGGGACTTGCGAGCGTCCACCGTAAGCTGCTGGAGCTCGAGCAGCGTTACGGCGCGCGCTTTACGCCCGCCGCGCTGATCCGCGACAGGGCCGCGGGCGGCAAGACATTTTATAGGGATTAAAGCGCCGGCGGGACCGCCCTTCATCGCCCAACCCTAAACACCAAACGCCAATTTCTAAATGTCGAAATACCCATTCAACATAAGGAGGATTCCATGAGAGAGGTTGTAATTGCAGGATATCTGAGGACGGCCCTGTCGCGCTCCCGGCCGAGCGAGCCGGCCCGCGACTGGTTCTGCCGGATGCGGGCCGACGAGCTTCTCGCCAAACTGCTGCCCGACCTGATCAAGCGCACGGGCATTCCGGCCGAGGCGATCGATGATTTCCTGGTCGGCTGCGCCACGGCCGTGGGCGAGCAGTGGGCCTACGGCGGCCGGATCCCCATTTTCATGGCGAACCTGCCGCATACCGTGCCGGCCAAGTTCGTCGACCAGCAGTGCGGCTCCTCCATGGCCGGGGTCCAGGTCGGCTTCATGGAGATCGCCCAGGAGTTTGCCGACATCGTCCTGTGCGCCGGCTACGAACACATGACCCGCGTGGCGATGGGCATGAGCAATGTGGAAAAGGGCCTGCTCGCCCCCAACATGACCCTGTTTCTCAATCCCGAATACCGGCATTGGGACATCATGACCAGCATGAACATGGGGCTGACCGCCGAGAAGCTGACGGCCCAGTCCAAGATCGCGCGGGAGGCGATGGACCGCTGGGGAGCGCGCTCGCACCAGCTGGCTGCGAAGGCCCGGAGCGAGGGGTTCTTTGAAGACGAGATCATGCCGATCGAGGCGGTTCAGGCCGACGGCTCCGTCATGCGGGTGGACACGGACCAGGCCGTGCGCGACGACGCCACCTATGAAGGCATGGCCGAGCTCAAGCCCGCCTTTAAAAAAGACGGTGTGATCACGCCCGGGAATTCCTCGCCGCTGAACGCCGGAGCCACGGCCATGATCCTGATGTCCAAGGAGGCGGCCAAGCAAAAGGGTATTCGGCCGCTGGCCACCATCCGCTCGATCGGGTTCGCCGGGGTGGATCCGACCGTCATGGGGGCCGGGCCGGTTCCGGCCAGCCGGAAGGCGCTCGAAAAGGCCGGGCTGAAGGCGGGCGACATCGATTTCTGGGAAATCAACGAGGCGTTCAGCGTGGTCGCCCTGAACTGCATCCAAGAGCTGGGCATTGATCCGGACAAAGTCAATGTGATGGGCGGCGGCATCGCCATCGGTCACGCCCTGGGAGCCACCGGCATACGCCTGATCGGGACTCTGGCGCGGATTCTCAACCTCAAGGGCGGCCGTTACGGTTGCGCCAACGCCTGTGTGGGCGGCGGGCAGGGGGTGGCGACGATCATTGAAAAAGAGCGCTATGACTGGTAACAAAAGAGCGTACCGTCCTTTTTAGGCAGTTCGGGGGCTGGAGATGTTTGCGCCATTCTACGCGGCGATCGCCGACATTCCCGCTACCATCCGGAGGCACCGCGACCGGCTGGAGCGGCCGGTCATCGGTGTGCTGCCGGCTTATTTTCCGCTGGAGCTGATCCATGCCGCCGGCGGCTATCCGGTGCAGCTCTGGGGCGCAGGGGTTGCGATCGATCATGCGGAAGCCTATCTACAGCCCTACTGCTGCTCTGTCGCGCGCTCGGTGCTTGAGCTTGAGATGCGCGGCCGTGCGGAGCTGATTCACGCCTATGTGTTCACCTCCCTGTGCGACACCCTGATCAACCTCAGAGAGCTTTATCGGCGCCTTTTTGACAAGCCTGTCCTGGGGCTTTCCATTCCCGTCACGCAAACCGCTGAGGGGCTGCGCGGCTTTCTGGCCGATGCCATCGAAAACCTAATTAAAGGCTTTGAAGCCATCACCGGCCGCCGGGTGTCGGCGGATGCGTTGCGGGAGTCCGCCAGTCGGTTCGGCCGCGTGCGGTTCCTCCAGCGCGCGCTTTACCGCCTGCGCCGGGAAAGGCCGGGGGCGATCAAAAATGCGGATTTCCACGCCGTTCTCAAGGCCGGGTTCTTTCTGCCGGTTGACGAATACGGCCGCTTGCTCGAAAACCTGCTGGCAGGGCTTGACTCGATCGAACTGCCGGCCGGCCGTCGGCCGAGGCTGGTCTTAAGCGGGATGGTGTTCGACCCCCTTTACGCCCAGGGGCTTTTCGACGAGGCCGGCGCCGATGTGGTCGATGACGACTTTGCCAACGGCTGGCGCTCCATTTCGAAGGAGACCCTGCGGGTAGACGACCTGGTCGAAGGCGTTGCGGAACACCTGTTCGGCGGCGCTCCCTGTTGCTGCATCCACAACCCGGGCAGGGATCGCCATGACTATCTGGTCCGAAAAATCAGGGACGCGGGCGCGGACGGCGTCGTCTTCTGGTACGTGAAATTTTGCGAGCCGGATGCCTTTGACCGGCCCCAGCTGCTCGCCCGACTGAAGCAGGAAGACATCGCCGCCACCGTGCTGGAAATGGATCTGTCGCTGAAAAGCATCGAGTCGCTCCGGACCCGCATCCAGGCCTTCTGCGAGATGATTGGGGGGTTGGAGATTTGACCCAGCTCGACGCCTTCAAAAAGATGAAAGAGCTGATGACGCTCTATTACATCGAGGCCAAAACC
>CAZNAX010000316.1:0-2948 GCA_964570965.1 uncultured Desulfatibacillum sp. | reverse complement strand
CGGCACAGGTAGTCCCGGTCGCTGCGCGAGCCGTCCTCCGCCGAGAACTCGACGTTGGCGGTCAGGGTCTTGGCGTAGCGCACCGCCTCCACCGCGGCGTTTACCACCGCCTCGCGGTCCATCTTGAGCTTGTATTGCAGGTGGATGTCCGAGGTGGCGATGAAGGTGTGGATGCGTGGCCGGGCGGCATGGCCGACCGCCTGCCAGGCGCGGTCGATGTCGCCCCGCGAAGCCCGGGCGAGCCCGGCCACTTCGGTTTTTTTGAGGCGGCCGGCAATCTTGGAGACGGCCTCGAAGTCGCCCTCCGAGGCCGCCGGGAAACCGGCCTCGATGACATCCACTCCCAGTTTTTCCAGCTGAACCGCCAGGCGCAGCTTTTCAGCCGTGTTCATGCTCGCGCCGGGGCTTTGCTCCCCGTCGCGCAGCGTCGTGTCGAAGATGGTCACGCGGTCAGTCCTATCCATGGCTCTCCTGTCTAATTCATCTTGAGCGGCAGCGGTTCCTGCCGGCCGCTGCGCAGCGCTTTTTCGCGGGTGAGCTTGTATTGGAAGCTGTCCGCGAGCGCCTGCCAGCTGGCTTCGATGATGTCCTCGGACACGCCGATGGTGCTCCAGATGTGGTCCTGATCGCGCGAGTCGATCAGCACCCGCACCCGGGCGGCGGTGCCCCGGTTGCCGTCGATCACTCGCACCTTGAAGTCCGTCAGGCGCATGGTGTCGAGATCCGGGAAGAAGCGGCCCAACGCCTTGCGCAGGGCGTTGTCCAGGGCGCTGACCGGGCCGTAGCCCTCGGCGGCGGTGATCTCGGCCTTGCCGCCCACCCGGATCTTGACGGTGGCGTGGGACTGGCAGGGCTGGTCTTCGTCCTTCTCGATCGTGACCCGGAACGCCTCCAGCTCGAAGAGCGGCTGGAAGGTGTCCGTCAGCTTTTCGATGAGGACTTTGAAAGAGCCGTCGGCCACGTCGAACTGGTAGCCGCCCTGCTCCAAATGCTTGATCTCCGCGACGATGCGGCGGCTGTCGGTGCCGCCGGCCTCCAGATCGAGGCCCAGCTCGCGGGCCTTGTACTCCACGTTGCTCTTGCCGGACAGATCGGAGACGAGCACGCGCCGCTGGTTTCCGACCCGCTCGGGATCCATGTGCTCATAGGCCTCCGGCGTTTTCATGATGGCGCTGACATGCACGCCGCCCTTGTGTGCAAAGGCGCTGCGGCCCACGAAGGGACGGCTGTGCAGCGGCACCACGTTGGCCGTCTCGCCCACGAAGCGCGACAGCGATTTGAGTTTCCTGAGATTGTCCGGCGACATGCAGGATCGTCCCATTTTCAGGCATAGGATCGGAACGAGGGCCGTGAGGTCGGCATTGCCGCAGCGTTCGCCAAAGCCGTTGACGGTGCCCTGCACCATGACGGCCCCCGCCGCCACCGCGGCGAGCGAGTTGGCCACGGCCAGGCCGCAGTCGTTGTGCGTGTGAATGCCGAGCCGCACCCCGCCCAACCGGCTGCGCACGTCGGCGAAAACGGGCGCGATGTCGAAGGGCAGGGTGCCGCCGTTGGTGTCGCACAGCACGATCAGATCCGCGCCGGCCTCGGCGGCCGCCGCGACGGTGGCCAGGGCGTACTCGCGGTTGCGGCGGAAGCCGTCGAAAAAATGCTCGGCGTCATAGATGACTTCGCGGCCGCTCTGCCGCAGATAGGACACCGTATCGCGGATCATGGCCAGGTTTTCCTCCAGGCGGGTTTCCATCACCTGGGTCACATGCAGATCCCAGCTCTTGCCGAAAACGGCGGTGACGGCGGTGCCGCTGGCGATCAGGGTGCCCAGCTGGGGGTCGTCTTCGGCCCGCCGGCCGGGCTTGCGCGTGCAGCCGAAGGCCGCCAGGCGGGCGTGCTTGAGGGGACTGCGCCGCGCCAGCTCGAAGAACTGCATGTCCCGGGGATTCGATCCGGGCCACCCGCCCTCGATGTAATGGACCCCGATGTCATCCAGGCGCAGCGCGATCTTAAGCTTTTCCTCGGCGCTGAAGGAGATGTTTTCACCCTGGGTCCCATCGCGCAGGGTCGTGTCGTAGAGCAGTATCGGTTCCATAGGGCCTACTTCCGGTTTTCCGGCCGCAGGGAGCGCACGGCGGCTCCCGCCCGCCACATCTCCGAGTCGTGCATGGCCGCGAGCTCCTGGTCGAGCTTCTGGCGGTAGTCGGGCGTGCTGTTGGCCTGCAGGACGCGGCGCGTCTCCTCGCCGCTCTTGACGCGCGCGTAGAGCTGCTCGAACACCGGCGCGACCGCGTCCCGGAAACGGGGCGCCCAGTCCAGTGCGCCGCGCTGGGCCGTGGTGGAACAATTGGCGAACATCCAGTCCATCCCTTTTTCCCCGACCAGGCCGATGAGGCTCTGGGTCAGCTCCTCGACGGTCTCGTTGAAGGCCTCGCTGGGGCTGTGGCCGTGCCGGCGCAGCAGGCTGTACTGGGCCTCCATCACGCCGGCCAGGGCGCCCATGAGGATCCCGCGCTCGCCCGTGAGGTCGCTGACGACTTCACGTTCGAAGGTCGTGGGGAAAAGATACCCGGAGCCGATCCCGATCCCGAGCGCCAGCGCTTTTTCGCGGGCCTTGCCCGTGAAGTCCTGGAATACGGCGAAGCTCGCATTGATGCCGCTGCCGTCCAGGAAGTTGGTGCGCACCGTGCGGCCGGAGCCCTTCGGCGCCACCAGGACCACATCGACATCCGGCGGCGGCACGATGCCGGTCTGATCCTTGTAGACGATGCCGAAACCGTGGGAGAAGTAAAGCGTGTTGCCCGGCTTCAGGCAGGCCTTGATCTTGGGCCACATCGCCACCTGCCCGGCGTCGGAGAGCAGGTATTGGATCACCGTGGCGCGCTCGGCGGCTTCTTCCGGTGAAAACAGGGTTTCGCCGGGGACGAAGCCGTCGGCCAGCGCCCGCTCCCAGGATT
>CAZNAX010000315.1:0-2955 GCA_964570965.1 uncultured Desulfatibacillum sp. | reverse complement strand
TGGCGTCTCCCGTGAAGGCTGAGAGAGCGCTGGCAGTGAGGAGAATGATGACCAGAGGATTGCGGAACTTGGCCAGAAATTGAAAAAGCAATGCCCGTTTTCGCTCGGCATGAATCAGGTTGGGGCCGAAACGGATCAAGCGGGCAGCCGCCTCAGCACTGCTCAGTCCACCAAGGCTGGAATTCAAGCGTTCCATGAGCGCCGTAACAGAAAGTTGCCAGAATGGGGGCTCAGTTTTGACAGAGGGTGCGGGCATGAAAGGTTCCTCCAAAGAGTTGCACTCCGAACTTTAAGCTCCGGGAGCAAATCTGGTGATTAGCGGCAGAATCGTTTCGCGAGGTCGCCGGGTCAGACTTCTCGGTCCAACCGGTAAAGAATAAACACGATCAAGACCGATCCGCCCAACATCCAGAACGGGCCGAAAAGCCACAACCCCAAAGGGATCGCCAGATAAAATCCTCGCATTCCGAACGTGTAATGCAATGCGCCGTGGTTCAAAATCAAGGAAACCGAATCAACACTACTCGATGGCTCAAGGTCTTGAGGCACGTTAATCAGAAAGCTGGCATGGTTGTAGTATCGAATGGACAGAGTGAAATTGAAAAACGCGTAAAAGAAAAGTGCTGAAAGGACGAACAACTTGATGATCCACAAGGTTTCGCTGGTATGCCCGAAAACATTCAGTGCATGGATCGCGCTGGAAGGTAATTTCCGCGCGGAATGCCGATGCTACCAGTCCCAGGCTAATTAGGATAGCGGTGGATGCAAGGAAGTTTGAAGCCATCACCCAGTTGCGAAAGGTCTGGACGGCCAGGATATCCCTCTTCTTATCAACGATGCTTTACACCCAGGCGCGCCTGGCATGATTGGTCAAACCGATAGCGGTTGTCAGGGGGTTGTCGCGCACCTGCCGATAGAGCTGAAAATGATAGATAAAAAGCACGCCGAGAGAAACCAAAGTCAAACCGATTTCCGTAAACTCCGGCTGCAGCAACATTCGTTGCCTCCTTCCAAAAGGTTTGCTCGCATGGAGTATTGATTATTTTTTTTAAAAACTTCATTATGCCGTTTTTACCATATTTTCAGGATAGGCAAATTCGCGATGCCTCCGTTTTAATTTTAGGATCTTCTTGTCCAAACGAAAGATATGCATGAGGGAACCAACGATGAGGTAGATGGCGAAGCACAGCAGAATCACATTCAGGGCAACAAGCGAAATCACCCAATGCATCGCTTGAAAGAATTCATGGTATTTAGAGGTCGCAATCAGCAGACTCAGCAGGGATGTCTGGGCCACAATGGTTGCAATTCCGATCCGCATGGTTTTAAGTGCCGTTCTTTTCTTTTGGAGAAGGAATAGAATTTCATCCACAACAACTGAATCTTCATCTCCCCGGTAATTCTTTTCCATGAGGATCTTCTCCAGAGTAGTTGAAACGAAAGCAGGCGATATGCAGTGATATCAAGTAGAGTGGACATCCGGTATCTCCAAGGATATAGGTTGATCGGCAAAGAAAAACCATATCCAAGAAGGAGGCCTGCGATGTCCGGTATCTCTATATCACCGTATTTCCCCTTTCGTCGAATCAAAATTGCCAAGCAGGCGGTAGATGCCGCCGCAACAAAAGCCGAAATCGATGTGGTTCCCGACCAGCGGTTCCAACCCGTCTGTCATTTGTGTAGGAACAAAGCGCCCACAGTTCACAGCTGGACTCAGCGCTCGGTGCGGGGCCTGAACTTGGCCAGCACGCAGGTCTGGCTGCGCTGCGAGTACCGTAAATTGCTCTGTGCCCATTGCCAAAGAATCGGCATTGAGGAGTTGGAGATCTTTCACCCCTATTTGCGGGTGACCCGGCGGTTGGCCGCTGAGATCCATAAGTTATGCAAGGTTATGACCGTCACTGATGTCGCCCTTCAGCTGGACTGGAAAACGGTCAAGGACATCGACAAGCAGTATCAGGAAGCCCACTATGGCCAGCCGAATCTTAACGGGCTTCTCATCCTGGCGGTGGATGAGATCTCCATCCGCATCGGAGAAAAACCTTCTTTGGTTCCTGGCGCCGAGTCTCGACTTTAACCACGTCCTTGTCATAACCCGCCACTAAGAAGCCATGGTCGGCCATGTTCAGCAAGAGATTGCGCTCCAGGACTCTCAAAACCGACCATTCCGATTTCATACCGTTGTTTTGGTTGCTGATATGTCATGTTTTTGCCTTCAGATCGGTTTGGGGAAATCGATAGAATTGATATTCATCTGCATTCTTTCGGCAATGCCCGCTGCGTTGTTCGCATCTGTTTATTTATGGAGTTCATCTTTCCGTGTCCCCCGCTCCGCCTGTCCCCGGTCCTGAACTGCTCGACCCTCCTGACGGCTTTGCTGCTTGTGCGGTTCATTGGCACGCTTGGCGATCTGCGCGGTAACATTGACCGGTTTCCTGGCCACGGCGTTAAGAACGCGCCATTTGATCATCACGACCTTCACGGCGTCGTTCACGACCAGGCAAGAGACCATCGCATAGACGAAAATTGCGAGCGTCTGCCACCAAGACAAGGGCATGAGTCCTGGGAGACCGACAAACGTCAGGACGGTGCCCGTGAGCACATCTGCCACGAGGGCCCCTACGAGAGTCTTGCTGGGAATCGTCGTCCAGAACCAGCGGCGCTCCCGCGCGGACACGATGGAGAATGCGGCAAAGTAGAGCAGCGTCAGGAAGCTGAAGGTGTAGAGGGCATTATCGCTCGTCGCCAAACCGAAATGCGACCAGCCGATCCACAAGAGGACGAGCGCCTCCGCGACCATCGCGACGCCCAGCACCACGGACACGGTGATAAAGCCTCCGATGTTCCACGTTTCCGGATTTTTGGACGGGCGAACGTGGTCGGTGGCGAGGGCGATCTTGGCAAAGTCCGTCATGAAGACCAGCAGCAGCATCGCAAAGGCGGAAACGACGAACT
>CAZNAX010000314.1:0-2962 GCA_964570965.1 uncultured Desulfatibacillum sp. | reverse complement strand
TGGTTCGTTGAACGGATGGCGGCGGCGCGCTGCGGGCGAAACCCCGCCCCGCCGATGAGTGACATGACCGCATTGAATATATTTTCTTGCCAGAGCAATGGAACGAGAAAAAGGGTTGACTTCTTTTTTTAGTGCTGTTAGCCTGCAAGAAAATGACAGGTCGCGAATGAATCAGCCGTTTGCCATTATTAACCTTCTTAGCCTTCTTATTATTATCATCGCCGGCGTCATTGTCGGCGATGACGAGAAAGGGTTGGTAATGGCCTAAGCGCACCCGCAAACCAAGAAGCAAAAATCCGTTACCAGCCCACCGGCGGTAACGGATTTTTTTTGGATGGAATTCAACTGGAGATAATTGCCATGGAAATGACCGGCGCCCAGATCTTGATGACCATGTTGAAACAGGAAGGCGTGGACACGTTGTTCGGATTCCCCGGAGGGGCCGTGATCGACATCTACGACGAGCTGGCCCGCACCGACATCCGCCACATTCTCGTCCGGCACGAGCAGGGCGCCGTGCACGCCGCCGACGGTTACGCCCGGGCCAGCGGCAAGGTCGGGGTCTGCCTGGTCACCTCCGGCCCCGGCGCCACCAACACGGTGACCGGGATCGCCTCGGCCCACGCCGACTCGATTCCGGTCGTCATTCTCACCGGCCAGGTGCCCACCCATCTGATCGGCAACGACGCCTTTCAGGAGGTGGACATCGTCGGCATCACCCGCCCCTGCACCAAGCACAACTACCTCGTGAAATCGATCGCCGACTTGGCCCGGACCGTCAAGGAGGCCTTTTTCCTGGCCCGTTCCGGACGCCCGGGGCCCGTGCTGGTGGACATTCCCAAGAACGTCGCCAGCGGCCGGGGCCTCTACGAACCGCCGGGGGAGGTCTCCCTGCGCTCCTACAACCCGACCTACCAGCCTCACCGCAAGCAGCTGAGCGAGGTCGCCCGGCTCATCGAGGAAGCCCGCCAGCCGGTCATCTTCGCGGGCGGCGGGGTCCTGCGGTCGGGCGGCGCCGCGGCCCTGACCCGGCTGGCCCGCCGCACCCTGATCCCGGTCACCACCTCGCTCATGGGGCTCGGCGCCTTTCCGGGCAGCGACCCCCTGTTTCTCGGGATGATCGGCATGCACGGCACCTATGCCGCCAACATGAGCACGGGGGACTGCGACCTGATGCTGGCCGTCGGGGTGCGCTTCGACGACCGCGTGACCGGCAAGACCGACCTGTTCGCCTCCCAGGCCAAGATCGTGCACATCGACATCGACCCGACGTCGATCCGCAAGAACGTGCAGGTCGGCATTCCGGTCGTCGGCGACTGCCGCATCAGCCTGGAGCTGCTCGACGAAATGGTCGCCGACGCCCGGCTGGCCGGGCTGGCGGACCGGCGGGCGCCGTGGCTCGCGCGCATCGCGGACTGGAAGCGTTCCCAGCCGCTGGCCTATCAGAATGGCAACGCCATCAAGCCCCAGTATGTGATCGAACAGGTCCACGCCCTGACCCGCGGCGAGGCCGTCATCACCACCGAGGTCGGCCAGAACCAGATGTGGGCCGCCCAGTATTACCGCTTCGACCACCCCGATCATTTCATCACCTCGGGCGGACTGGGCACGATGGGGTTCGGGCTGCCCGCCGCGATCGGCGCCCAGATCGCCTGCCCCGGGAAGACCGTCATCGACATCGCCGGCGACGGCAGCATCCAGATGAACATCCAGGAGCTGGCCACGGCCGTTCAATACGGGCTGCCGGTCAAGATCGTGATTCT
Organism: uncultured Desulfatibacillum sp.; assembly: GCA_964570965.1. GTDB lineage: Bacteria > Desulfobacterota > Desulfobacteria > Desulfobacterales > SpSt-501 > SpSt-501. Next base: position 1,199 of record CAZNAX010000314.1, on the reverse strand, counting down.
CAACAACGGCTACCTCGGCATGGTCCGCCAGTGGCAGGAGCTTTTCTTCGGCAAACGCTACAGCGCCACGCGCATGGATCATGCTCCGGATTTCGTCAAACTGGCCGAAGCCTACGGCGCGGTCGGCCTGCGCGCCAGCCGGCCGGCGGACGTCGTCCCGGTGCTGCGGGAAGGACTGGCCGTCCGGCGGCCGGTGATGATGGATTTCGTGGTGGAGGCCGAGGAAGGCGTCTACCCCATGGTGCCGTCCGGGTCGCCGCTGACGGAGATGCTGCTGGTCTAGGGTGAAAGGAGCCGTATGAACGCGGAAAAACACGTCATGACCATGCTAGTCGACAACGAGCCGGGGGTGGTGTCCCGGATCGCGGGTCTCTTCAGCGGCAAGGGCTTCAACATCGAGAGCATCTGCGGCAGCCCGACCAACGACCCCCGGGTGTCGCGGATCACCATCGCCACCCAGGCCAACCCGCCGGTGGTCGAGCAGATCGAAAAGCAGCTGCGCAAGCTCGTCAACGTCATCAAGCTGCGCAGCCTGAACGGCCCCTCCTGCGTGCGGCGCGAACTGGCGCTGGCCTGCATCACGGTCAAGCCGGAACAACGCGCCGAGGTTCTGCGGATCGTGGACCTGGCGCAGGGCAAGATCGCCGATGCGGGGCTCAGCCATCTGATCATTGAGCTGTCCGGGGAGCAGGAGGAGGTGCAGACGGTTCTGAACCTCTTGAAGCCTTATGGAATCAAAAAGCTCGCACGCACGGGACCGATCGGGCTGATTCGGGAACCGAAATAGAAAAAGGGTTCAAGGGGCCGAGGGTTCAAGGGTTCAAGGGTTCAAGGGAACAGCATGACTTTTTCACTTGACCCCTGGACCCCTTGACTCCTCGAACCCTATAGGCTCATCCAGCCAATACGCTATGGGACAGATCAATCACATCCATGGAAAGGAATGAGAAAATGGCAACATTCGATTTCGGCGGAATGATGGAAGAAGTGGTGACGGAGGATGAATTCCCGTTGCAGAAGGCCCGCGCAGTGCTGGCGAACGAGGTGGTGGCCGTCGTGGGCTACGGCGTCCAGGGGCCCGGCCAGGCCCTCAACATGCGCGACAACGGTTTGCGCGTGATCGTCGGCCAGCGCCAGGGTGGAAAATCCTGGGAGCGGGCGCTGGCCGACGGCTTCGTCCCCGGCGAAACCCTGTTTTC
>CAZNAX010000313.1:0-2971 GCA_964570965.1 uncultured Desulfatibacillum sp. | reverse complement strand
TGTTTTCCTTGACGATGTCGTTCAGGATCTCCTTCACCTCATCCAAATCCGGCGATGCGGTAGCCAGGTATCTGCGGGCCGCCTGGGCGTTGCTCATGATCGCGCTCAGGGGCTGATTGATTTCATGGGCAAGCATTCCGGCCAACTCCCCCATGGTGGAGACGCGCCCGGCATGGAACAACTCATCCTGCAAGCGCCTGGACTCCAGCTGGGCGAGGTTTCGCTCAGTAACATCCAACGCGATGACATAGATACCTCGCACGACACCCTGTTCACTCAAATCCGGCACATAGATGGCTTCCATCGACAATGGCCGCCCATCCGGCATGGCAACGTCCAAGGCGCATCGAACGTGTTCGCCCGACAGAGCCCGCTCGACGTAGGGTCTGACGCTGTGGAAGAATCCTTCTCCGGTCACCTCCGGGATGGTTCGCCCGCGGGCCTCTTCCGGGTTGATTCCGAACCACACCCGGTACGCTTCGTTGTTGAATTGATAGCTCAGATCGGCACCAACATAGGAAATGAGCACCGGCAGGGCATTGGTGATCAGGCGCAGCCGTTGCGCGCTTTTCACAAGTTCGCTCTCCGCGCGCTCCCTGGCGAGGGCGTTGGTGAATATCTGTGCCACCAACTGAAGCCGCTTCACGATCGTTTCCGGCCACGTACGTTCCGCCTGCATGGCATTGAAGCCCAGTGCACCGATGGGCGCCCCATTCCCCACCGCCAAAGGGAAAACGCAAGTGCTCTTGATCCCGAAATAGGTATAACTTTCAACGTCGCGGGCGGCCTCTGGCGGAAGTTCCGCCATGGATGAGACAGCAATTATTTTGCCCGCATTCACTTGCTCTCGGGACCAGGGAAAATATTCTTTTGCATCCATCTGCTCGGGCAGCTGAGGACCATCCTGGGAGCGGTAAATGTGGGTCATCGTGAGCAGGCCCGTGGCTTCGGCCGACCACTGCCAGAGCGCACAAAGGTCCAGCCCGAGGTATTCGCAGACGCTACGCTGAGCATCTTCGATCGCGCCGTTGATCTGATCCGACGGCAAGTTGACGAAACGTGCCGAGATATCGGCGAGCAGCATTTCGAACTGCAGACGCTCTTTCAGTGACTTTTCGGCCTGCTTGCGGGAGAGGGTATTCGCAAATATCTGTGCGACCAGCTTTAACTGTTGCACGACCGCTCTGGGCCAGTATCTCTCATCACGTGTTACGGCAAAGGATAACGCGCCGAATACCTTCCCTCTTCCTACTGATAACGGAACCAAAACGGTCGACTTGGTGCCGAAACGGCTGAAAACCTCCCGGTCGCGTTCTGCTTTCGCCGGAAGCTCGTTCATTTTCGAAATGGCAAGTGTTTCCCCAGATAGAACCTTTTGTGCGGTCCAAGGAAAAAAATCCCTTGTATTCATCCGCTCAGGAGGTGACGGGATCTCCGGCGGCTGGTGAATATGAGTAAGCACCAGCATTCCAGAATCGACGTCCGAGGCAATCCAAAGTGTGGAGCGGTCAAGATCAAGGGACTCACAGATGCGTCTCTGGGCAGCGACAATTTCGTTGTCTATCTTGTCGGCGGGAAGATTGATGAAGAGTGTCGAAATCTCGGCTAACAGCCTTTCAAATGTCAACAGCTCGTCTATTCCTTCTTCCGGTTTGATTCCTGATTGAGCCATCATCCCCTTCCATTTATGAAGGCCGAGGCCAGATCGCGGTCAGCCAGACGCAGCCTCTTGACCGCGGCTGCGCCGGGATACATTACATCACCTTGCTTATGGAAGCATCGGTGATGAAGCCTGTGAGTACCGTCCAGGCATTTTCTATGTATCACAAAATGAGCAGTTGGGCACCAGGCGGAGATCATCCCCATTGGCAGGTCTTCTCGGTTCTTGAGGCAGGACATCAACAAACTTTCCAACCCGCCATGATTATGAAGGATTCGATCAGCAACGCTCATCCGTTGGCGGGGCAATCTTAGTATGCGAATATTGATTGCAGCGTGGAAATGACTTTAGCCTGGACTTGAGGATCAACTCTACCGATTTTCTTTATTAGCCGGAATTTATCAATCTTCCAAATTTGGTCCAACACGATTGCCCCTTTTTTCTTTGAAATTCGCATGGCACCCGTACCAAGCGCCCAACGATTCAAAACGCCGAGGGCTGTAAGCCATCCGCCGGATTGTTTTTTAACGGAGCCCACCGAGCGTTGAAACACTGACTATATAGTCGGTTTTTGGATTACGCAAATAAGATATGAGGTGGTTGGAAATAGCAGAACGAGAGTTCGAATTGAAAGTCAGCGTGTCTTTTCGCTGGCGCACTCTTAATTCTTGAGGCTGAAGCGCCAGGCGCAGTACCAATCGCCGGGGTGCGGGTCCGGCGGGCAGCCGATGCACTCGGTCTGAATCCGCTCGTCGATGCTGCGGGCGAAATAGGTGTATTCCACCAGCCCGGCGGACTTGCAGGGGTAGTCGTCCAGGCCTTTGCGTTTGCGGGCGGACTGCACGCGGCATTCGTTCATCCGGAAAATGATGGCGTCGTCGCCATCGTCGATGGTGGACTGGATGTTGATCTGGGCATAGATCCTTAAATTCAATGCTTTCTTCAGGCCCTCAAGCCCCGGCCGCTCGGGCAGGTTGAGCAGACGCTTGATGGACCAGGCCTCGATCGGCGAGAACTGGCCCCAGACGGAATCGTTGCAGCGCTTGGCATCGTTCATCCCGTCCTTGAACTCCACGGCCTGGAACCAGACGCCGTCGTTGGCCAGCCAGTTGGCGCAAAAGCCGTCCAGCAGTTTTTTAAGCTCCCCCCGCTCCATTTCGAGCAGGGCCTTGGGCAGGCCGTCCTTGAGCTCGAACCCGAACACCTTGGCGAGCCGGTTCATCTGGATCTCCAGGCTGCGCTCGTAGGCCGTCTTAAGAACCCCGAGCGCCCGCGCCGTGCCCATCTGGTGCCGGACCTCCGTGAACCAGA
>CAZNAX010000312.1:0-3081 GCA_964570965.1 uncultured Desulfatibacillum sp. | reverse complement strand
TTTGATCATCAAGCCTTCCGGGCTCTTCGGGGAAAAGCAATGATCTCGCAGAAAAGAGTACCCTACCTGGTTATCGCGATCACCAGGCGCAGGTTCCCTACTGGGCGCTCGAGATCGTCAAGGAGAACAAATTCTTCAAGCACGCCTTCATCGGGCCGGCGACCGAGATTCCGGCGAAGGATGTCGAGGTGCCCTGCGCTGAAACGGGCTGCAAGATGGCCAAGTAGGTTCGGCGGCCAGCGAGGGCCTGCTGGAGCGCACGATTCTTCAGCAGGCCCTCGACGGTTCCGGTTTGACTGGACCCTGCTCTATCGAGAATTTATTGTTCCACATGGCATCGGAAGCGCATTCAGAGGAAAACCACACGATGACCACCTTGATCACGGGCGGGGCCGGCTTCATCGGGTCTTATGTTGCAAGGCTCCTGATCGCCGCAGGTGAACGGCCGGTTCTCTTTGACGTTGCAGCCGTCCAGGGCCCACTTTTAGAGCTGCGCGAACACTACATCTTTGAGCAGGGGAACCTGACGCATTGGCCCGCGCTGATGGACTGCGTCGAAAAACATGCCGTCCAACGGATCTTCCACCTTGGCGGGATGCTGTCCTTGCCCTCGGAGAACAACCCGTGGGCGGCTTTCGATGCGAACATCATCGGCATCTACAATGTTTTGGAAATCGCGCGAATCAAAAATTTACGGCAGATCATTTACGGGAGCACCATTGCCACCTACAGCAAAGATATCCCCGGATCCGAAATCGACGACCGCACCATTCAACGTCCATCCAGTTTTTATGGAATTTCGAAAACCTTCGGGGAGTTGCTGGGACGGTTTTATCACCGTAAATTCGGACTGGATTTTCGGGGCGTTCGGCTCCCGTCGATCGTCGGCCCGGGCGCCAAGACTGCGCATATGTCCATCTATAATGCGTGGGCGATCGAATATGCCATCAAGGGGCTGCCCTATGTTCTCAAATGCGATCCGGCCACCCGCTGCCCGGTGCTTTATTTCAAAGACGCCGCTCAGTCCCTCATCGGCCTCTCATCGGCCGATCCGTCGAGGATCCAAACCAGAATCTACAACATCGCCGGAGTCTCGCCGGCTTTTTCCGCGCGGGAGCTGGTCGAAATCATTCAAAATCAGGTTCCTGGAGCCCGGCTCACGTTTGAGCCCGACCCCGTGGTGGTGGAACTGCTGCGTGAACTGGGGGCGCTGAGGATTAACGACGATTGCGCCCGATCCGAGTGGGGCTGGCAGCTCGCCTATCCGCTGGAAGCGATGGTCGCAGACTTTATTCGTGAATTCGATACACACCGCAACTATTACCTGTAAGAGCGAAAGAGGCTGTCATGAACAAACGAATCTTCACCGCCGCCCTGACCGGAGCCATCCACACGCCCAGCATGTCGCCTTATCTGCCGATCACTCCGCAGCAGTTGATCGAGGAAGCCGTGCGGGTATCCGAAGCCGGCGGTGCAGTCGCGCACGTTCATGTCAGAGACCCCCGGACGGGTTTGCCCAACGCGGACCAATCGATTTACCGCCAGATCGCCGAGGAGGTGAAACGCCGCTGCGACATCATCCTGTGTTTCACCACCGGAGGAAAGCTCGGAGAGCCGGTGGAGAACCGGGTCCGGGTCGCGTCAAACCTGAAACCCGAACTGACGTCCCTCAACGCCGGATCCCTCAACTTTGCGCTCTTTCACATTGCCGGTCAGGTTCAGGAGTGGAAACACGAATGGGAAAAACCCTATCTTGAGGGAACCGAGGATTTCATCTTCCCCAACACGTTCAAGACCATGCGCCAGTACCTGGAAATCATCTACGCCAACGGCGCCAAGCCGGAATTCGAGATCTACGACACCGGCATGATCAACAACCTGGCATTCCTGCTCCAGAAGGGCATCGCCCAGCGGCCGGTTTATCTGCAATTCGTGCTGGGCATCCTGGGCGGCATCCCCGCCACCCTCGAAAACCTGGTGTTTCTGGTCGACACCGCCCGCAAACAGATCGGTGAGTTCCAATTTTCCGTTTGTGCCGCCGGCCGGCACCAGATCCCCATGTGCACGGGCTCCCTCATTATGGGCGGCCACGCTCGCGTGGGACTTGAAGACAGCCTCTATGTCAGCAAGGGAGTTCTGGCAAAAAGCAGCGCCGAGCAGGTGGCCAAAATCGTGAAAATCGCCGCTGAGCTCGGCCTCGAACCCGCCACACCGGATGAAGCCAGAAAGATTCTGGGGTTAAAAGGCATCGCGCAAGTCAATTTCTGAGCCATCGGCCGCCCGACGCATCGCTTGCCCGCAGCGGAAGTGCTGTGAGCCGCCCTTTGTTTCGATGGCGGCTCTCAGAGGGCACCTCGAGGCGAGGGCAGGCGAAGCCCCGTCCGCTGCGATAATTGATTTCACATCCTCCCGATGTTATAGATTTTGTGCTTGCCGGCTATTCAATCGATCCTCGACGGTTGCGTGGACCATGAAAAAAACGCTGTACGAAAAGATGAAACCGCTGTTCCCGCTCATGGAACACGATTATCGCGAGATCGACCCGCTCGAGGAGCTGATCTACCGGCTGGCCATGGGCAACACGTTCAACATTCGCGTCGTGGGCCTGGAGCCCATCAAGCGTTTCCGCCGGGAAACCCCCAACTGCGCCATCACCTTCAAGCCCAACCACCTCAGCGAGGCCGACTTCGTCGTGCTGGGAGTGCTTTTTCGGCAGAACGGGATGCGCGTCCTGATGGAGGGGGGCAACAACCTGTTCATCGAGGAAATCGACATCTTCCGGGACGTCCTCCCGGCGCTGATCGATCCCAAATTCCAAAAGCTCGCTCCAGCGCATCAGCTTACCATCGGCCAGTATCTCAGCCGGCGCGGGGCCTTCAAGGTCTTCCGCAACCCGGTGACGCTGACGCAACCCAACGGCGCCGAAATCAAACTCGGCCGCAAGGACATTCTTTCGCTCAGCCGGGCCTACCGCCAGCACCTGGTGGAAGGCCGGGAAATGTACTTGACCTTTCCGGGGTATTCCACCATCCGGTCCAGCCTGCTGGACCTCTTGAAAATGAACGGAACCAAAACCGGCCG
>CAZNAX010000311.1:0-3097 GCA_964570965.1 uncultured Desulfatibacillum sp. | reverse complement strand
CAAAATGGCTTTTTGAAACTTGAAGATCGTTTTTTACGAGTGCGTTGGCGATAAATTCGTCAAAGCTACGCTAAAAAGAAAAAAGGGGAAGGTCAATAAGCTCCTCCTGTGCTCATCATGGTATCTTTTACTTAAGAACTGCGCTGGTTGACCGGGTGAATTTTACGCAAACCAGCTCTCAGTGCGGCTGGTAGAAAGGTTCGAGGAACACGACAGACGAAGAGCGACTGGTAGAAAGGTTCGGGGAACTCGACAGATGAAGAGCCGCTTCACCTTTTTCTGATTACCCGCAGGGAACAGCGGAGGAGGAGCTAAGCGTCTGCCTCGCCAAAAAAATATGAAAACATCCAGTTGATCTGGCGGCCTATCGGACAACAAATTGAAATAAAAATATAAACGAGAGAAATAAAGTGACTTTGACAAGCGCGCAGTAAATGCTCAGTGGTACTTGACTTATTATCGGATTCGGGGACAATTAAATTCAGAAGCGTGACTGAATAAGCAAGGCTGTTAGCTGTGGGTACTGTTCGAAAAAAATACGAAATTAAACAAAAAATTGGATATAAGCCGGTTGGTTTAAGAATCGACATCAACATGGCGTTCGGTTCCATCATTTATATATGGAGCAGGCCTGCGGCACTTATCGTTGCGCAATTTGAAATTGATAAATCGACAAGCAGCATTCATGGGTTCACACATGAAAATTCTCATAAACTATATATAAAGGACGGCGTTACGCATCAGCGAGCTTGACAGCGAGATATGCATAGGTCTTGAAATGATAATGATCAGAAAGTTAATCGACCATTACAAAGCGTTCTTTCCGAAATATGGATTTTTTTGTAACGCTTTTTCGAACAAGGGCTAATGGGGCGAATAGGAAAGGGGGTGCTTGCATGGCTTTAACATGAAACTTGCTGCTTGATCGGACTTGAATAACACCGGTAACACCGTCAAACAGGCACTGTAAAGATACGGGATACATGGAGGCTCCGTTCTATTACAGTCGGGTTATCAATCTTTAGAATTTTGATGCCTTACATCGAAGAAGGGAGCCAAAATATCTTATCTGACAACCGAGGATTTCAGCAAAGCTACGGGTTATAAACATAGCAGCATTTACAACATGAAATGCAAAGGCATGCTTAAGGAGGGTGTGCATTACCACAAACCATCGGCAAATATGATCCTTTTTATTCATGAGACGGTAGATCTCCTTGTGAAGGGTGAAATTCATCGCGCATTTGAGGCCGAAAAAATGCCGGAGCCTAGCGGAAAATTGTCGGATGCGAACCCCAGCGAAAATAGTTCGGGGAAGCCTAATGGGAAAAGCGGCAAAAGCCCCGTTGTGGAGCTCGGGGGTCTCATGTTGCGGCTGGCTCAGAAGGATTAGAGCTGCAAGACTTTGGTGAAGAATTTGGCATTTGCCCTCAATAGCGACATTCCGCTGGGGAGGTGATGCCGGATGCAGCAGAAACAAGAGGGCCCTTTATACTTCGATTAGAAGGTTCTTGAGGATGGTCCGCAATCGTGAAATCTAAAACCCCATTGCGAGAACCGTTCAGTTCGAATAGAATGCTGGACGGGTGAAAATCAACAGAAAGGGGTGATCGCATGAAAGGGACATGAGAATGCAGGACAATAAAGGAAGTGAAGCGGTCGTCAAATACGAACCCGTTATTGAGAGGATTGAGTCCCGCCGTAAAGAGTCGCAGGTCAATAAGGGCAGGGCTGGTTCAGTTCGAAAGATCAATGGCAAGATCTACCTGGATTTTCGTTACCTGGGAAGCCGGGTGCGGGAACCTTACAAGGGTCTTGATTGGGACGGTGAAATGGGAATTTCCGTTTTGCGGGCACGGACTGACCTAGACCGCATTTTAGAAGGTATTAAGCGCGGATGTTTCGTGTTCTCCGAGGTTTTTCCGAACAGCGCCCAGGCGAAAAGTTTTACCCATACCGAGATCGATATGGGCCTTCGCAAAGTCCGCCCTCATGAGGTCCTGGTCAAGGATTATATTCCCGATTGGATCGATGATTTAAGACTTGAAGGCGTCGCTGGCAGAACCCTGCAAGGCTACAACAGCAACAATCATAACTACATTATCCCTTACTGGGGAGAAATGAACTTTGCCCAGCTAAGAAAAATAAAGCTGGGCGAGTTTTATGATTGGGCGCGGGACCAGGAAATTCGTGGTGAGGCTGTATCAAACAACTCTCTCAACGCTTATATCAGCCAACTGATCCGGATTGCCACACACGCTGCTGGAGCATATGAATGGGCTGGTTACGAGCCCTTTCTTGGCTATAAGCCGCTTCCGAATATCGATCCCTACGATGCCATCCATCCGTTCACACGGGATGAGCAGGACCTATTTTCAGAGCGCTTCCACAGTACTGGCGGCCCTATGTGGACTTTGCATTTGCATCAGGTGTGAGTGTGGGGGAGCTGAACGCGATCCGACCAAACGATGTCACGCGTGGTGCTGAACCCAGGGTCGTGATAGACGAGGCCTGGACACAGGATGAAAAAGGGAAGTTCATCATCGGCCCACCCAAGAACAAATACCGGAATCTAACCCTCAAGATGAATCCCCGGATGCGGCAGGCGGTCGAGGCGCAGGTTAAGTATCGCGAGAGGCGGGAAACCCAAAGTGAGTTCTTTTTCTGCAAGGAAGACGGCAGCCCGATTTCCGACAGCAGTTGGTTTATCACGAATGTCTGGCGGCCCACACTTATGCGGCAAAAAATGGAATATCGGTCCTTCCGGGAGGCGCGGCATTCATTTGCAACCGAGCACTTGTCCAAAGGGGAGGACCCGCTCACGATTGCAGCTTTCATGGGGCGCCGGGACGCACAGATGGTCTTGAAGCGGTATGCAAAATACAAGAAGAAGTTTGACGGTGTGGGTGTGGGAATGGGCGATCATCTGTAGCTGGACTATGGGGTGTAGAGGGTCTGGATGGGGGACTGTTTGCTGTCCAATTATGAGGTGGTAAGGGCTGGTAAACGCAGTGAAGTCCAGAATGATTTGGGCAAAAACTGGCCGAAATTTGGGCAAAGCCAAAAAAAGAGGGTTACGGAAAAGCTCCGTAACCCT
>CAZNAX010000310.1:0-3104 GCA_964570965.1 uncultured Desulfatibacillum sp. | reverse complement strand
GACAAAAATCCAATGGGCTTGTGACGACTGGATTTTTACCTGATGACTGCCAGCAACTGTAACTGTTTTGGTTTATACGCGAAAGGATTCCTTTTGTCAATCACGGTTCAAGCCCAGCGCGAAAAAATAGCCGCACTTGCCAAACACCGCAGCGATGAATAACAACAATTTATGGCATCCACCCCTATCCGCGAGGGAGGCGAATTATGAAGGTATTTATCACCGGCGCAACCGGGTACATCGGATTCAACGTAGCCACGGCCTATCGCCGCGCGGGCCACGAGGTATGGGGGCTGACCCGCAGTGAAGAAAAAGCCCGGATCCTTGCGCGACACGAGATCCGGCCCGTGATCGGAGGCATGCAGGCGCCCGACGGCTGGCGGAGCGCGGCCGGTGACTGCGCCGTCCTGATCCATGCGGCGGTCGATTACCAGGCCGACGTCTTCGCCCTCGACCGGCAGACGGTGGAGCATCTATTGTCTCTCAGCAAGATTGGGCCGCAGCCCAAGACGCTGATCTACACCAGCGGCGTGTGGGTCTACGGCGACACCCGCGGCCGGCTGGTCGACGAAACCACCCCCTTGAACCCCCCCAAAATGGTCGCCCAGCGGCCGGCCGTCGAAAAACTGGTGCTCCATTCGGATTCTGCCCACGGAATCGTGATTCGCCCCGGCTGTGTTTACGGCTATCAGGGAGGGCTCACCGGCATGTGGTTTGCCGGTGCGGTCCAGGAGAAGAACCTCTCGGCCGTCGGCGGCGCCAACCGCTGGACCATGGTCCATGCCGACGATCTGGCGGAAGCTTATCTGCGTGCGGGGGAATGCGGGCTTCACGGCGAAGCGTTCAACATCACGGACCGTTCGCGCTGGAGCGTTGCCGACATGCTGCAGGCGGTGGCGCGCGTGACCGGCTACACCGGCAAGATTCAGTTCATCCCGGTCGCCGACGCCGCCGGGAGCATGGGCGATTTCGCCGAATGCCTGGCCCTGGACCAGCACGTGGACGCCCGCAAAGCCGCGCGCCTTCTGGGCTGGCAGCCCAACCACGGCGGCTTCGTCGATGATGTCGACACCTATTTCACAGCCTGGAAAGCGGCACGCTGACGACGGGCCGACCATCAGAAGTTATCAAACGTGGCCTGCTCGGGCGGCTTGGACGGCTTTTCCTCGCGCTGCGCCGCTTCGCGCTCCATCCGGTCGACCGACCGGAACCCGCGCGGTAGCTTCTTCCCCCGCCGGCCTCTTTCGGCCATGTAGTCTTTGAGGGCTTCGGGCGTCAGTTTGAAACTGCGCTTGCCGGACCTTATTACCAGACAGTCCTGAGGGTCGAAAGCGACCAGGTGTTTCAGCACTTCTTCGCGCTCGGCCAGCTTCTTCCGGGGGATCTGGATGATCTTGTTGCCCTTGCCCCTGGGTAGGACCGGCAAGTCCTTGAGGGCAATCACCAGCAGATAGCCCGCGCTGGTTACGGCCGCGAGAAGCTGGTGCTCAGGGTCGTCAACCGCCAGCGAGGGCAAGGCGCTGGCGCCCTCCGGAACCTTCAGCATGGCCTTGCCCTTCTGGTTCTTGCTCTGAAGATGGCCGATCTCGGTGAGGAAGCCGTAGCCGAAGTCGCTCGCCAGGAGGTGCTGCTCATTTTCCGGCCCGATGGCCACCGAAACGAAGCGCGCCCCGGGCGGGAGCGCAAAGCGCGCCGTGATCGGCTCGCCCTGCCCGCGGGCCGACGGCAGGCTGTGGGCCTCGAGCGAGTAGGTTCGGCCGACCGTATCCAGGAACACCGCAAACTGGTTGGACTTACCCCGCGCCGCGCTCAGGAAGGAATCCCCGGGCTTATACGTCAGACTCTCCGGCTCGATGTCATGGCCCTTGGCGGCCCGGACCCAGCCGTTGACGGACAGCACCACCGTCACCGGATCGGCGGGGGTGAGATCCCTTTCCTTGATGGCCTGGGCCTCTTTGCGCTCGACGATGCGGGTCCGGCGGCGATCGCCGAATTTATCCGCATCGGCCCTCAGCTCCTTCTTGAGCAAGCGCTTGAGCCGGGTCTCCGACGAGAGCACCTCCTCGATGCCCTGTTTTTCGGCTTCGAGCTCGCCCTTCTCCTTCTTTAGCTTCACCTCTTCGAGCCGCGCGAGTTGCCGCAGCCGAATCTGCAAGACAGCCTCGACCTGCACCGCGCTCAGCTTGAACCGCCTCATCAGATCCTGCTCGGGAGCGTCGCTCGTGCGGATGATGCGGATGACCTCATCCAGATGCAGGTAGACGGCGAGCAGGCCCTCCAGAACATGCAGGCGCTCGTTGATCTGCTCCAACCGATAGCTGAGCCGCTTCACCACCGTTTGTTTTCGGAATTCGAGCCACTGCCGCAGAAGTTCGACCAGGCCGAGCGTCTGCGGTCGGCGGTTCAGGCCGATGACGTTCAGGTTGAGCCGATAGGTCTTCTCGAGCTCGGTCGTCGCCAGCAGGTGGCCCATGAGGGCATCCTTGTCTACCCGGTTGGAGCGGGGGATGATGCGCAGCCGAATGGGGTCTTCGTGGTCGGATTCGTCGCGGATGTCGGCGACCATCGGCAGCTTTTTGGCCTGCATCATGGCCGCGATCTGCTCGATCACCCTGGCGGTCGACACCTGATAGGGAAGGGCCGTGATGATGATGTCCCCGTTGTCGTACTCGTAGGAGGCGCGCATGCGGATGTTGCCGAGCCCCGTGCGGTAGGCTTCGACGATCTCCGCCCGGGGGTTGATGATCTCGGCGCCGGTCGGGAAATCGGGGCCTTGGACGAAGGCGCAGACGTCCTCGATTCGGGCTCTGGGATGGTCGATCAGGTGGATGCAGGCCTCGACCACCTCGCCGATGTTGTGCGGCAGGATATCGGTCGTCATGCCGACGGCGATGCCAGTCGCCCCGTTGAGCAGGATGTTGGGGAGCCGGGCCGGCAGCGTGACGGGCTCCCGCAGGGTGCCGTCGAAGTTCGCAGCCCACTCGGTCGTTCCCATCTCGACTTCCGCCAAAAGCATGTCGGCATAGGGCGAAAGACGGGATTCCGTATAGCGCATCGCCGCGAAATCTTTGGGATTATCGATCGAACCCCAGTTGCCCTGGCCG
>CAZNAX010000309.1:0-3105 GCA_964570965.1 uncultured Desulfatibacillum sp. | reverse complement strand
CCAGGGCACTTATGTCAGCGACATCGCGCGGGCCATCGGCGATGTCGTTATCGGCAGCAATTGCTATATCGGACACGGTGCCATCTTGAGGGGAGACTATGGGAGAATCGAAATCGGCGACGGTACGGCGGTAGAGGAAGGGGTTATCGTTCATGCCCCTCCCGGGGATACGAACCGGATCGGGAAAAGCGTCACCATCGGCCATGGCGCAGTGGTGCACGGCAAATTTATCGGCGATCTGGCGGTCATTGGCATGGGCTCCATACTCAGCATCTGGTCTGAAATCGGGGAAGGGGCGATCGTTGCGGAAGGCAGTGTCGTGACATTGAAGCAGGTCATTCCCCCCAAGGTGGTGGCTGCCGGCAATCCGGCACGGATCGTCCGGGAGGTAACCGCCAAGGACGAAGAATTTTGGAGCTGGGGTAAGCAGCTCTACGTCGATCTTGCCAAAAAATACCTCGATGAGGGCATGGAGCCGGTGTCCCCTCGATTAAAATTGAAGACCGAGCGTGAAACACTTAAAGACAATATTTAGCTATTGATATAGGTATTTTTTCGCATAGTACACTAGAGCCTGCTTGTATAAAAATCTTCAAACCGGTTTTCCATTTTTAGAATGCAAGCGTAATCATTCCCTGCACTACGTGGTCATCCCTGTCACTGTCATTGGTATCGGTATCGAAATAAGAATAGTTTCCCTGGAGCTTTAAATCATGCCCGTACATATAGTAGGTTAAACCGCCCGTATACTCTTCCTGTTCGTCATTGTTTTTTTGGTTGGGGTTATCAGGATCAACCCAAGAGTAACGTAAAGCAAGTTCAAGCTTTTTGGGAATCAGAAAATAGCCACCCTGAATATAAAAACCTTGAGCGCTTTCCTCTCCATAAGTAGTTGGTTTTTCAGGATCAATATTCCGAAAATGGTATCCACCTTCAAAAGAGAGATTTCGATATTTAAAAGCAAGATCTGCTGTCATTTGATATACATCACTATTTACAGGTACGATATTAGTGTTCCCCAATCTTCCCGCCAGCGTTCTTCTTTCGCCGGGTTCTAGGCCAGGCAAATATGCCCCAGCAAAGCCGACAGCCAATTTCGGCCTATCGGGTGTGTCCAGTGCCGCCTGCGAATAGGGATAAGAGCCAAATGGGTTCCAAACCATCCGGCCCACGTACATAAAATTTTGATCTTGGTTGCTCTGATTGGCGCCGCTTCCATTGAAAATCCCAATACCGTAATTAAGCTGATCTTTTAAGAATTGCCCAGAAAACTGGAGTCCAGTATCTCTTTGCAAAGAAAACTCATTGCTTGCAATGGATCGATCAATGAGTTGCAGATTAAACGCCGAAGTAAGAAATTCACGGTCGAATGGCAGCTTATATTGACCAATTCTCGGTTGCAGCCAGTCAAAATACGTAGCTTCAATATAAGCATCACGTAATGCTGTGTTGTTACCCTCAAGAGTAACCTGGGTGTTATAATTCATCCAAGGGTAAAACACGTTACCACTTGCTAGGATGCGAGCCCGTTTAACACTAAAACTGGCCGTGTCATCTCTATCTTCCAATGATTCATACCTAAACAATCCCTGAGTTCGAACATTAACCTTCAAAGAAAAACTATCATCGGCCGATTTGATATAAGCGCCCTTTTTGTAGCCAACCTCAACCTTCTTGGTCCAATCATCGCCAGGGGGTGTTTCCTTTTTGGCCTCCTTTTCTGATGGCGCTTCTTTAACCTCCTTCTCTAACGATTTTGCTTCTTCGGGAGTAATGATTTTTTTCTCGATGAGTATTTTAATTAGTTTGTCTGTCTGATCAGCCATCACAGGTATGGGCGAATAAAAAACTAAAAAGATTACTGCTACCAATAACGTTAGAAGCATTTTACCTTTCATCACATCGTCCTCCATCAAATCAGATTTTAGACAATTGTTTTAGCTATGTTTTTTTTACGGTAACCTAAAAAATGATCCACATTCTAAACGGACCACGACTACTGTAGTCAGGAATCTTTAAGCCAGCTCTCGCACATCATCCGGCTTAAGCGATAGCTGAAGAATTTTCCGGCCCTTAAATATCTGTTTGAAAAATCGCCTGACCGGGGTTACCGAGGCGAAAATATTAGATTTCACCTACCGATAGGCTTAAACACTTGTCAATAGCATCATTGGAAAAATAAAAACCGACAAATAGATACTAATAATGACATGTTAGGGTATTTAACAACCATGCGGTTGAATGGAAATTTTAACCATTAAATCTTACACCATGCGCAAGACGGAATTGAGTCTCAATTTGTGCTGAATCGGAGGATTAGCAGATCAAAGGGAAAATTTAGGAATTTACATGATTGGTCAAAATTGGGTTGGCATTTTTGGGTCAATTGGTTATGGGGACAGGTTAAATAATTTCAAGAAAGCTGTAGAATCTCAGAATCTTTGAACCTGCAACGAGGGAATTTTTAAGAATAGTTTGACACGTTGGTCGGGATTATCGGAATAAATGGACCTTTTGGTGGGGGCCCATTTTTATTTGCAGAAAAAGGGAAAGGGCGGTTTGGCTCTTGGCAGGACAGCCACCCTTTCCCACAACCGAGGATCAGGCTTTGATCCTCAAGGATGTAAAGCAGATGGTAATCCCGGTCGAGGTGGAACTCAAGCCCCTTATTGAGCAGCAGCGCGATTATCTCTGGCCGAAGCCGGAGCGCTGCCCGCGGTGTCGTGAAAGCCGTGTGTGGGGTCATGGTTTTGTGGCTGCTTTCTTTGATGGGATCCGCGGGGCGGTGTATCTGAAGCGCTTTCGCTGTCCGGTTTGCCGCTGCGTGATGCGGCTTCGGCCCCAGGGCTATTTCAAGCGTTTCCAGGCGAGCATCGCGTACATCTACGCCAGCCTGAGCCAGCGCATCGGTTACGGGAGGTATCAACCCGGGATCTCCCGCAGCCGCCAGCGACACTGGATCAGAGCCTTACAGCGGCAGGTGGCGGCGTAGCTGGGCGAAGGCTTCCGGGAGCGAATACTGGGAAGGCTTTTCAACTCTGCTGCAGCGCGGCCAACCGGGCCGGTTGGGCCGTGGCCGACAACGTGACGGGCCGGCCGGTGGAG
>CAZNAX010000308.1:0-3110 GCA_964570965.1 uncultured Desulfatibacillum sp. | reverse complement strand
TTTGTAAGAATTGCTGACGGTGCTTTGACTGATCTACGGTTCAGAAGACGAGAAGATCCCGCAGGAAGGCTCCTGTTTCGCCGAGGTTTGAATCCAGCCTGAAACACGGACGGCGGGCCTGCATCAGGACTGCGCCCCCGAAGCCCACTTCATGTTTGAGGTGGATGGTTCGGCCGGCGATGGCCAGGGTGGGGTTGCCGATCTCGCTGATGCGGAAGACGGCACGGGTGAGCGGGCGGGCCAGCCCTTCAACGTGGAACGGTCCGCCGGTGTGATACAGATCGTCCAGATCTTCGGGTGTGACAACAGGCGGCGCCCGGCCAGAGGGGTCGGCAAAGGTGACCCGGGTGAGGTCGAGGCGGCCGGCCCGCGCGGTGAAGACCTCGGTGACGGCCAGCTTGAAGAGGGAGTTTTTCCAGGTCAGGACGATTTCTTCGCCGTGGCCTAACGCGCCGGCGAAAATCTGGCGGCCGTTCTCGGCGTCGGTGAGCTCAAGCCAGGTGAGTCCCCGCGGGCGCGCCGCCCGCGGGGATAGATAGAACAACGTTGCACCACCCAACACCAGGGCGCAGAGGCCGATGACCAGCCCGCGCCGCATTTATTTCAGCGCGCCTTTTTCCTTGAAGTACTTCTGTGCTCCGGGGTGCAGGTACTTCAGGGCGTCCGGGGTCACCTGGTTCACGGCTGTTTCCGGGCTCATGTCGTTGGCGCCCTTCCAGACCGCGGAGAGCTCGAGCTTGCTGTCGAAAATGGTTTTAACGATGGCATACATCTTGTCCTGGGGGAATTTGTCCATGGCGGTCAGAACGGCCGTGATGGCGATCGCCGGCACGTCGCTGTCGATCCCCGTGTAGGAGCCTTTTTTGAAGGCCGTCGGGTGAAACACGCCGGGGTTGGCCTTGAAAATCTTGTCCCGGACCTCGCCGTCGATGGGCAGGAGGACCAGCTTCCGTCCGGGGGTGGACGCGAGGTCGATAATGGAAGACGTCGGCACCGCTCCGCTCCAGAAGAAGGCGTGGATCTTGTTGTCTTTAAGGGCGCCGACCGATTGCGTGGCCCCGAGCTTTTCGCGGGTGATGTCCTTGTCCCAGTTGATGCCGAGCGCTTTGAGCACATAGTCCGCCTGCTCTTCGGTGCCGCTGTTCGGGGCGCCGGTGGACACGCGCTTGCCCTTCAGGTCCATGACGGATTTGATCCCGGTATCCTCGTAGGTCGCAATGTGAAACGGCTGTTCGTAGAAGCCCAACACCAGCCGCACGGGGTGCTTCCCGGTGATGCCCTCCACCTTGCCCGCGTTCATCCAGCCCACATGGTAGTCGTAACAGAAGGCCATTCCCGCCCGCTCTGCGATCAGAAGCTTCAGATTGTCGATCGCGGCCGTGGTGGCTTCCGCGGTGGCCTCCGTATCGGGGACCTTTTGGCCCACCACCCCGCCGATGGCGCCGCCCAAAGGATACCAAACCCCGCCGGTGCCCCCGGTCGCAATGCTGAAGAATAATTTTTCGGCTGCCTGCAGCCCCACCGCCGATGCGAACAGGATGGCGGCGATTCCAAATGCCGTGATCAGACCTTTGCAGCTTGTGCGCGTCATCATCGACCTCCTTCTATGGTTTGGGTTATTGCCCTGGGTTCCAGCCAAAACGGCTGTTTCGTCCTCGTTCGGCTCCCGGGTCTCCTGGAAGGCCGAGAGCCTCAGCGGCCGTGCGAAATGGCCGCTTTTCGGTAGGCCCACAAGTTGCGGGCCGCTAGCAGAAGTCCGACGGCCAGCGGCAGCAAGCCCTCGGCGGAAAGCCCGATCGGGAACACCGCCATGAGCAGGGCGGACGTGATCAGAACGAGTCTCTCCAGTACGGCCACCGGCCCCCGGAAGTAGCCGATGATCCCGATCGAAAGAAAAAATAGCGCGGACAAGCTGGTGGCGAAAGCCAGCAAAAAGCCGCCGAGGGTGGCTTTGATAATGAGCAGGTTGGCCCCGGCCGGCGTGATCGAAAAAAAGAATGGCACCAGGAACGCCGGCAGCGAATATTTCCAGGCCTGCATCATCGATTTGAACGGGTTGCCGCCGGTCACCGCGGCCGCCGCCGAGGGGGACAGTCCGACGGGCGGCGAGACCTCGGAGAGAACGGCAAAGTAGAAGGCGAGCAAGTGCGCGACATAATCGGGAACGCCCACTTTCACCAGGGCCGGCGCCACCATCACCACGGTCATGATGTAGGTGGCCGTGATGGGCAGGCTCAGGCCGATGATCATGGAGGCCCCGAGCGCCAGCAGGATGGCGATGATCCGCGATCCGCCGCTGACGGACATGATGATGCCCGAGATTTTGAGCCCCAGCCCGGTGAGCGTGAAGGTGCCCACGATCAGACCGGCCCCGGCGAGCAGAACGGCCACCGGCATCACGTTTTTGGCTCCATCCACAAAGGCCACGAAAATGCGACTGGGCGTGAGCCACTCGGTGCGGTCCCGGCTGAGAAAGCTGGTGAGAATGGTGGTGATCAGCGCGCCGATAGCCGCGTATTCGGGC
Source organism: uncultured Desulfatibacillum sp. (assembly GCA_964570965.1). Classification (GTDB taxonomy): domain Bacteria; phylum Desulfobacterota; class Desulfobacteria; order Desulfobacterales; family SpSt-501; genus SpSt-501. Next base: position 586 of record CAZNAX010000308.1, on the reverse strand, counting down.
GATTTGTTCCAGACGACCAGCAGGGCCACCAGCACCGCCAACGAAACCAGGTGATAGCCTTTGGTCATCATAATGTGGGTGACCGTCTTGGCCTCGGTGTCCGGGGGGGCGAAGCGGTACTTGCGGGCCTCCACCTCCAGGATAAACAGGGTGCCGATGTAGTAGAGCAGCGTCGGCACGAGCACCATGATGACGACATCAATGAAGGGCACGTTCAAGAACTGCATGACCAAAAAGGCCGCGGCGCCCATCAGCGGCGGAGAGATGACGGCGCCAATGCCTCCGGCGGCCACCAGCCCGGCCGCCATGTTGGCCGTGTAGCCTGCCTTTCGGAGAATGGGCCACATGATGGGCGCCACCGACATGGTGGTGGCGACCCCGCTGGCCTGAGGACCGCCGAGAAGCGCCGTGGTGACCAGGGCGCCGCGGCCGGCGCTGGCATGGGAGCGGCCCATGGTGGCCAGAGACAGATCCAGCCAGAAGTTTCCGGCGCCGGCGGCATCCATGAAGGTCCCGTAAACCACAAACAGAATCACGAACGAGGCGCTGACCTCCAGCGGCACCCCGAAGATGCCCTCGAGCGTCA
>CAZNAX010000307.1:0-3120 GCA_964570965.1 uncultured Desulfatibacillum sp. | reverse complement strand
ACGCCTCCGGCGTGCAGACCGTCAAGTACGGCGCCACCAAGGACTACGTGATGCGGCTGACCGTGGTGCTGCCGCAGGGCCGGGTCATCCACACCGGCTGCAAGGCGCCCAAATCCTCGGCCGGCTTCGATCTGACCCGGCTTTTCGTCGGCTCCGAGGGCACGCTCGGCATCGTCACGGCCGCCACCCTGAAGTTGACCGGCATCCCCAGCCACTACCTGGCCGCCACCATCCGCTTCTCCGATCTGGAGAAAGCCTCCGCAGCCGTGGCGGTCATGATCGGCGCGGGTTTAGGGCCCGCGGCGCTGGAGCTTTTGCCGCCGGGGCTGATCCGGCTGATGAACAAGGAAAAAGGGCTCGGCCTGGCCGAAGTGCCTTCGCTTTTCTGCGAGTTTCACGCCGTCAGCGCCGCGGCCCTGGACGAAACCGCCCACCTGGCCAAGGAGTTGTGCGAAGAGTGCGGCGCGGTCGGGTTCAACTACGCCACCGAAGAGGGACCCCGCAAGGAGCTCTGGCGCGCGCGTCACGAGGCCTGGGAAACCATCCACCGCGCTCACCCCAAGAAGGAAACCCTGATCGTCGATGCGGCCGTGCCGATTTCGCGTTACCCGGAGATGGTGGTGTTCTCCCAGCAGACGGTCGATGCGCATGGATCCATCGGGTATGTCTTCGGGCACGCCGGCGACGGCAACCTGCACGTGGTGATGGTGGGCGATCCGTCGAATAAAGCCGAGTGGGGCCGCCTCGAAGCAATCAACCAGGCCATCGTCGAAAAGGCCATCCAAGTGGGCGGCACCTGCACGGGCGAGCACGGAGTGGGCATCGGCAAGCGCAAGTTCATGCCGCTCGAACACGGTGAAAGCTATCAGCTCATGAAGCAGATCAAGAACCTCATCGACCCCAAGGGGCTGATGAATCCCGGAAAGATTTTTTAGACTAATAGGGTTACAGGGTCCGAGGGGCCGAGGGTTCGAGGGTTCGAGTGAATGATGGATGACCTTTTCACTTGACCCCTGGACCCCTTGAACCCTTTATTCACTCAACAAGGAGGGTCTCAACGCATGAACGTCGCATTCATCGGCATGGGTACCATGGGGGCTGCCATGGCCCTGAACATTCTGAAAGCCCGGCATCCGGTAACCGTTTACAACCGCACCCGGGAGCGGGAGAATCCCGTGGTCAAGGCCGGCGCCCGGAGCGCCGGATCCCCGCAGGAGGCCGCCCGGGATGCGGAAATCGTCGTCGTCTGCGTCAGCGACACCCCCGATGTGGAGGCCGTCGTCCTGGGGGCTGACGGCGTCATCCAGGGCGCACAACCCGGCGCCATTGTGGTGGACATGTCCACCATCAGCCCGTCGGCCACCCGCCGGATGGCGGCACAGCTGGCCGAGAAGGGCATCCGCATGCTGGACGCCCCGGTGTCCGGCGGATCCGAGGGCGCCCAGAAGGGAACGCTCACCATCATGGTCGGCGGCGAAGCCGACACGGTCGCGCAGGCCATGCCGGTGCTCTCCGCCATGGGCAAGAGCATCACCCACGTCGGCCCCATCGGCGCCGGGCAGCTGACCAAGGCGATCAACCAGGTGATCATCTCCGGCGTCTACCTCGCGGTGGCCGAGGGCATGGCCCTGGGGCTCAAGGCCGGCCTGGACATGGAAAAGGTGGTCCAGTCCCTAGCCGGCGGCGCAGCCGGTTCGTGGGTGTTGAACTACCGCGCCGCGAACATGATCAAGAACGACTATCCGCTCGGCTTCCGCGTTCGCCTGCATCGCAAGGATCTGGCCATTGCCATGGAAGCCGCGCGCGAGCTCGGCGTTTTTCTGCCCGCCACCGCCCTGGTGGAGCAGATCGAAAACGGCCTCATCGCCCAAGGCTTCGGCGACGAAGACGTGTCGGCGGTAGCGCGCGTAATACGCAACTCTTCGGGGCTGTAATGATTCGGATACCCTTTAGATTCAGTCGGCTATCAATGGGCATATCGCGCGCCAGGTGTTAAGTTTTAAGTGTCAGGTTTTACGCAACATTAGAAATCAATATGAAATTCACCCTGATCCTTTGCTTAACACTTAAAACCTAACACTTGAACCTTTAGCAAGAACAGCCGTCAAAGGCTTTTAAAAAGGAGGAAGCTGGTGAAACTCGAAAACGCCTTTGCCCAGGCGGAGGATCTGCGGCAGCTGTTTATGGACTCCATGACGTTGTGGTAGAAATGTCTGACGATCTGAATACGGACACCATGGTAGATCTCAAGCGCCAGCTTGAGATGTACCGGCTCATCTTCGAAAGCATCCACAACGGCGCGATGGTGACCGATGCCGAGGGAATCATCACGCACTTCAACAAGTTCTATGGCCAGTTTCTGGGGGTTGACCCCGAAACCCAGATCGGCCGGCACTGCACCGATGCCGTCGAAAACTCCCGCATGCACATCGTCGCCCGAACCGGCAAAGCCGAATTCAACCACTCGCAGCTGATCCAGGGCCAGAAAATGGTGGTCCAGCGGGTTCCCATCGTCAAAGATGGAAAAGTCATCGCCGTTTTCGGCCAGGTGATGTTCAAAGACGTCAAGGATGTCGGCAAGCTGGCGCGCGAGCTGTCTCTGCTGGAGTCGAAGGTAAAGCTCTATGAGGAGGAGCTGCTCTCCCTGCGCTCCACCCGTTATACCTTCGACAGCATCATCGGAAAAAGCGATGCCATCAGCAATTTGAAACGCGAAGCGCTCAAGGCGGCGGCCAACAGCTTCCCGGTGCTCATCACCGGCGAAAGCGGCACCGGCAAGGAGCTGTTCGCCCAGGCCATCCATCACGCCAGCGCCCGCCGGCTGCACCCCTTCGTGCGCATCAACTGCGCTGCCATTCCCCGCGACCTGCTCGAGTCCGAGCTGTTCGGCTATGAAAAGGGCGCCTTTACCGGAGCCAAGACGGAAGGCAAGCCCGGCAAATTCGAACTGGCACATGCGGGAACCATTTTCCTCGACGAAATCGGGGACCTTCCCCCGGAAATGCAGCCGAAGCTGCTGCGGGCGATCGAAGACAAGGAGTTCGAACGGGTCGGAGGAACCAAGATCGTGAGGTCGGATTTCCGGGTGGTCGCCGCCACCAATCAGAACCTGGAAGGCAT
>CAZNAX010000306.1:0-3134 GCA_964570965.1 uncultured Desulfatibacillum sp. | reverse complement strand
TTTGAACTTCGTGCGGTTTTCGTTAATAATCTGCAAGAGGTGATAAAACAGATGCAAATGCATTGCCCTATCGGGATCGTCGGCTTCGGGCGTTTCGGGAAATTGACGACCCGGTATCTGGCCGCCGATTTCCCGGTGCGGGTCTACGACCCGGCAGCGATGATTCGGGATGTTGCATCGACCGGCGCGGAGTCGGTTGGCTTGGAAGCCGCTTCGAGTTGCAAGGTCGTCATCCTGGCTGTGCCAATTTCCCGTCTCCAGCGCGTCCTGGATCAAGTGCGGGCGTATTTAGCACCCGAAAGCCTCGTCGTGGACGTCTGCTCCGTCAAGGAATATCCGGTGCGGTGGATGCAGAACCTATTGCCTCCGAGCGTGGAGATTTTGGCCACTCATCCCATGTTCGGCCCGGACAGCGCCGCTGAATCACTGCAGGGTCGCAAAATCGTGCTCTGTCCGGTGCGCATCGCAGCACCTCGTTACGAAGCCGTCCGGAGCTATCTGATCGCCAAGGGTCTGGTGGTCATCGAAGCCGACCCCTCCGAACACGACCGTCAGATAGCGGTCAGCCTGGCCTTGACCCACTTCATCGGTCGGTGCCTCTCCGGGATGGGAGCTAAACCTCAGGAAATCGATACCGAGGGGTACAAGCGCCTGCTGCACATTCTCGATGTTGTGGAAAACGATACCTGGCAGTTGTTTGAGGACATGCACCGTTTCAATCCATATGCCCGGGAAACAAGACGAAGATTCATGGAGTCCATGCAGGCCATCGAGAAAAGAATCGAGGAAGGAGGGGGCGGCTTGCAAGCCGCTCCTCGGCACTCCCCGCTGGGTTGAATGCCGCTTGAAGGCAATGGATCATAACCCCTCAGGTCGTTGGCATCTCCATCTCCGGGGGGGCGCCTATTGCGCGCTACCCGGCGGAAGAGCGGCATCGCCTTGGCGCTGGCCCTTCGAGGTCTGTTTGGAAGTTGCCGGGGTAGGGCGAGAGCCTCCCGGAGGAGCTTCGCGCTGATCATTCCGTTGCGGCGTCCTGCTGCCGCGTTCAACGCTCTGCGGAGTTTTTCCTCCGGTTCGGTTCGGCGAAAGCTGGCTGGCGGGTTCCCCCGGCAGTTTGCGCTGAGACGGCCGCGCCGTCTCTATGCGGCTTTGCGCGGGTGCAGGGGCTGCCGACGTGCGGCTGTCCATCTGGTCCCTGCGGCGCGCTTTTTCCGGATCCTCAGTCCGCGGAGGCCGCTGCGGTTGGCCGGCTTTTTGATCCAGCCGGCGCTCCGGAGGCGGGAGGGTTTCCTTGCGCGGCTCGGTCCGGCGGATTCCTTCGGCCTTGGGCGGCACGGGCTGCTGCATGCGGCCGACCTCCGGGCGCCGCTCGACCGTGCTCTTTCCGAACGGCGGGCGGGACAACGGCTCGGTCTTTTTGGGTGGCTGCGGCGCTGGAACGATGCGCGAGGCAGTGGCCTTTGGCGCAGAAACATCCGGCTTGCGTTCACCGTGGTCGCCGCGCTCCGCCGGGGAATGAGGAGGGCGGGTGGCTACGACCGGCCGTTTTAAGTCTTTTTCGGCCGGGCGAATCCCGCGCTGCTTGCCCGGCACAAAGGCGGCGGGGGTGGGTCTGACCTCGGGCCCCCGGTGCATCGGCCGCAGGTCCTCGGCATGAAGTCGGGCGCCGCGATCCGGCGCGATGTGGCCGTGGCCGAAGCGGTCCTTGTGGATGGCCACCACGCCGTGGCGCACGCCGGCGTTGCGATAGACATGGATGTCCTCCACCTTCACCACGGTTGTACGGTGAATGACGATGTTGTTCACAATGCGGGGTCCGCCCCAGCCGCCCCACCACGGCCGGTGAATGAACCCCGGCCGCCCCCACCAGGGCACACACGGCTCGCCCCAGCTCAGCGCCACCCAGCCCATCCGGGGCGCGCCGATGCCGATGTTCACCTGGACGTGTGGGTCGCCGAAGAAAGCAACGAGGGCAGGGGCGTAGGCCGGCCGCCCCACCATCGGCCCCGGCGCCCAGCCCCAAAACCCGCCTACATGAACCCATCGGCCGTAGTGGTAGGGCGCCCAGCCCCATGGAGCGGTGTCCACCCAGGTCCAGCCGTAGTGGGGGTCGTGGACCCAGGCCCCCGTGCTGTAGGGCGCCCAGCCGGCCGGCACCCCGGTCGGTACCCAGACCGGACCGTATTCGGGGACAACGCGCCAACGTCCGTGACGGTCGAGATCGGCGGCGCCGTAGATTCCTGGAGGGACGTAGCGGGCGCTTTCGGCCTCAAGGAGCCGCTCGGTGCGGCCGTAGTTCCAGTTGTCCCAGCTGTCGAGGGGCGGTGCGGAGAATGAGGAAATGTTCGGGCGGGCCTCGCCTTCGATGACCACCTCCTCGCTCGGGGCGATGCTGAACGACGCCCCGTCTTCGGGGGTTGCAATCGCTCGGCCGCCGCGGCGTGCAATAAAGGCCGTGCGCTCGTCTCCGACGTCCACCCGATAATATCCCGCGCGCTCGATCGTGAAGGCGGCGTTCGGTGTAGCGACCTCCACCGTCAGTCCCGGTTCGAGGGCCCGCAGGTCAAACGCGGCATGACCCGCCGCCACTTTGAATTGGATGAAATCCGATTCGTGGTTTTCCAACCCGATTTGGGTGTTCGCCCAGCCGCGAACGAACGCACGGGAACCGATCTGCAATTCCACATTTCCCGGAGAACCGGTGAAGAGTTGGTCACCCGGAGAAAGCGGAGTGTTGATCTGGGCCTGCACCCAGTCATCGGCCCCCGGCCGGAAAAAAGAGACTTGGCCGTCCAAAAAACTCAATCGGGGAGGGGTCGGGCCAATGGCTTCCGCTTCGGCTTCCGGCGGGACGGTCTCCTGGGCGCTGATTCCAACGGCTGAGAATACGGCGAGCGCCAGTGTAAGAATCAAGATTCGACGAGTGCGCATGAATCGTTCTCCTTGGAGGTGGCTCTTGTGCGTGTTAGACGCTAAATCAGCGGGACCGGGTTACACCCCATCGCGGACATGGTAACCGAATTCCCTGGCATTCACATTGTGGCGTTTTTCCCAGGCGATGGTGGAGCAGGGCGTAGGTCCGTAGTCGTGGCCCGGCCAAACGACGGTTGAATCGGGCAGCTGCATCAGGCGAC
>CAZNAX010000305.1:0-3149 GCA_964570965.1 uncultured Desulfatibacillum sp. | reverse complement strand
GTATGGCTTGTGTTCAATATGAGTCTGCGGAGGTATTTTTCAAGAGCCATTGGTTGCCGGCTTCAGGGTGAAACGAATTCGGAGCACTCCGCCTCTCTACAAAGTTCCTCTTAGCGCGTTGATATTGAAACCGTTCAAAAAGCGTTCCGTCAGGTTCGGTTCAACCCGATGTTCATATAACTGGCCTTCCGGCGTGAGACCGCGTATGCGGCCGTCCGATAGAAACCAGGCCAGCAGTTCGCGACCGGCCCGGATGCGGTCACTGCGATCCAAGGCGGCGGCTCGCGGCCGCCGAGGCTGAGGAACGGCAAGGCCGCGGTCGCGAAGAAATTTCATGAAATCCAAAATTCGCCCCAGCCGCAGCAAGGTGGCGGACTCGACCCTTTGGGTGGTGTGCTCGATGGGCAGGGCGCTCGACCGCATGCGGCCGAGGCTGGCTGGCAGCAGATCGAGCTGGCGGCAGAGGTCGAAATCAGCGCTGCCCGGTGCTGGATAGAACACGGAGACTCCTGCCAGCACCCGGCGTTCAGCTATGTACAACAAATCATCCACAGACCCTTCCGGCGACTGATGGGGTGCACCGACGATGATGTACCCAACTGCGGTGAGCGCATGGTGCTCGGCGAGCTCGAGGCATCGGTCGAAGGCTGCGCGGACGTCCGGCCGGCGAAACCGCTGCAGCTGTTCGGCCTGCGTCGAGCCGAGGGATAGGTTGAGCGTTTTAAAACCGGCCGCGGCCATCGCGGCCACGACGGTCTCGTCCAGGGTCGGCGGAAAAAGGCCGTTCATGGCACGCAGTTCCAGAGCCGCTCCGGCGAAGCGTTGGCGGATTCCGTGCAGAAGCTCCAGGAACCAGGTGCGGTTCAGGGACAGGTTTTCGTCTTCGAAATCGATGAATCCGGCGCCGTGCGCTTGAACGGCCGTTTCGATTTCTGCTAAAATATGGGACACCGGCCGTCGCCGGTAGGGCAGCCAGGCGGCGCCTCCCACGCTGCAATACGAGCAGCGCAGAGGGCAACCTCGGCTGGCGACGACCACGGTGCTTCCCCGGCCGTGGCGCCGATAGCGGCGGCGGTTGATCAGCTCAAGCGCCGGCTGGGGGAACCCATAGGGGGATGTCACGGTGGCCGGCGGGTTGACATGCAGCCCGCCTTCCGGGCGCCGGAAGGCGATGCCGGGGATGCTCGCCAGCGGCCGGCGGCTCCGCAGGCCTTCGGCTAGAAGCGGCAGCGACGCCTCGCCCTCCCCGCGCAGCACGAAATCCACCGACGGCGAGGCCAGAACCTGCTCCGGCATTGCCGTCGGGTGGTGGCCGCCCATGACGATCGTGGCGTCCGGGCGCCAAGCCTTGACGGCGGCGGCGGTCGCCAGCGCCTCGTCCGCATAGGCAGTGAACAGCGCGGAGATGCCCACTAGCCAGGCCCCCGACTTCCGGGCGCTGCGGCCGATATGGTCGAAGCTTGAACCGAAATGGCGGAAACGGTTGAAGAGCGCAAACGGCGAAACGTCCGGGCGGCCGTAGAATTGCTCCAGATCCGCCATTTCCGGCGGCAGGGCCGCCGACCGGCTCTTGGTGACGGCCAGCGCGTCAAGGATTTCAACCGAGAAGCCGTTCGACTTCAGGGCGGCCGCGATGCTGGCCAGGCCGTAAGGGATGGTGCGCTTGGCCGTCAGGTAAAAATCGCGGATGGGGGGCTGCACGAGAAGCACGTCGATCATGCGGATCGCCCCCTTCCACGGGTCGTTCTGACGTCCGCCGTGCGTTGCTTCAGCAGCGGAATGAACCGGTGGTTGGCCTTGGGAAAGGCGAAGCGGTCGATCTCGGCGATGCGGATCCAACGGTGATCCACCGGTCCGTTCAGGCGCACGCGGCCCGCTGCGAACCGGCAAGCGAACACGTGCAGCTGGACGCGCAGATGCGAGTAGGCGTGTCGGACTTGCGCGAGGGGCTCCTCGACCACCACCTCGAGGTTGACCTCCTCCTTGATTTCCCGCACGCAGGCCGCCTCCGGATGCTCGCCCTTGCGAAGCTTTCCGCCGGGGAACTCCCACAGGCCCCCCAGCAGCCCCTGCGGCGCTCGCCGGGTGATCAGCACGCGGCCGTTCTTGGACACGACGCCCACGGCAATTTGCACCTCGGGGACCGCCCGGGAGGCGACCCGCCGCGGGTAACTTCCGGCCGCCCCGTTGCGATATGCGGCGCAGTATCCGATCAACGGGCAGACGGCGCAGTCCGGCGAAGCAGGCGTGCAGACCAGCGCTCCGAGCTCCATGAGGGCTTGGTTGAAATCCCCTGATCGGCGATGGTCCAGAAGCCGATCGGCTTCGGCCTGAAAGATCTTCCGGGAAGCGCTTTCGTTGACCGGAGCGGCAATCGTCAACAGGCGTGCCAGCACGCGCATGACGTTGCCGTCCACCACGGCATGCGGGCGGTCGAAGGCTATGCTCAATACGGCCGCCGCAATGTAATCCCCGACCCCGGGAAGGGCGCGGAACTCCTCCCAGCGGTCGGGGACACGGCCGCTGTGGGTGGCCACCAGCATCCCCGCCGCCCGGTGCAGGTTGCGCGCCCGCGCATAATAGCCCAGGCCTTCCCAAAGTTTAAGCACCGTTTCCAGGTCGGCGGCGGCGAGTTTGCGGAGGGTGGGCAGCTGCCTGAGAAACCGCCGATAATAGGGCCGGACCGTTTGGACCTGGGTCTGTTGCAGCATGACCTCCGACACCCAGATGCGGTAGGGATCGCGCGTCTCGCGCCACGGCAACCGGCGGCAGTTGCTCTCGTACCATGCGAGCAGGCGGCGGCGCAGGCTGCGGATGTCGGCAGGCATGTGGAGTCTACAGCGAGGGTCCTGTGCGCCGGCCATGGGTCCAGTCATTTCGAACCTGTAAATCCTGTCTGACTTATCTTATCCCCTCATTTCTTCCCCAGAATGCGGTCGACCATCCCCTGCACGTCCGTGACGGATTCCCGGCAGGCGGATCCCACGCACAGGTGCGCGGCGGTCTGGCCCTGCACGAGCTGCAAGCCGTCCGTATACCCGGCGAAGCGCGCGAGCCGGGTGGCATTCTCGCCGGATTTGAGCTGGGCTACCTGGTTCGGCGTGAACGTCAGGTTGAGGGCCGCCAGCAGCCGGTCGGCATCGGGCGAG
>CAZNAX010000304.1:0-3154 GCA_964570965.1 uncultured Desulfatibacillum sp. | reverse complement strand
CCGCAAGGTGATCATCAGCGGCCGCAACATCGAGGCCAGCGCCGAGATCGCCAAGCGCCTGGGGCATCTGGCCATCCCGCGCGACACCGAGGTGAGCATCGATTTAGTGCAGGAGTTCGCCGACGAGGAGATCGTCATCGTCACCACGGGCAGCCAGGGCGAGCCCATGTCGGCGCTGGCCCGCATGGCGGCGGGCACCCACAAGCAGATCCGGATCAGGGCCGGGGACACGGTGGTGCTGTCCTCCAAGTTCATCCCCGGCAACGAGCGTGCGATCGCCAAGATCATCGACAGCCTCTACCGCCGCGGGGCCGACGTGGTCTATGAGAAGATCGCCGATATCCATGTTTCCGGCCACGCCTTCCGCGACGAGCTGCGGCAGATGATCCGGCTGACCCGGCCGCGGCACTTCATCCCGGTGCACGGCGAATACCGGCACCTGATCCTGCATGCCCGGCTGGCGCGCGAGATGGGCCTGGCCGAGGAGCGGGTCCTGCTGGTCGAGAACGGCCAGGTGGTGGAGTTCGCCGACGGGGTCGGCCGCGTCGGCGCATCGGTGGGGGTCGGCCGGGTGCTGATCGACGGCAAGGGCGTGGGCGATGTCGGCCGCGCCGTGCTCAAGGAGCGGCGGGTGCTGTCCGAGGAAGGGTTTGTGGCGGTCACCATGGCCATCGACGAAGCGACCGGCATCATCGTCTACGGACCGGAGATCGTCTCGCGCGGGGTGGTGTTCGAAACCGAGACCGGGCACCTGCTGCAGGACGCCACCTGCGTGGTCCTGGAGGTGGTCGAAGAGCTGCCGCCGGAGGCCTCCGACCGGGTCGAACGCCTGCGCACCCGCATCCAGACCGCCCTGCGGCAGTACTTTTTCTTCACCATCGGCCGGCGGCCGGTGATACTGCCGTTTATTATGGAAGTGTGATTGCCATGCGTCGCGAAATCATCGGCATCTTTTTATTCTTCTTCGTGATCTTCACCCTGATCAGCTTGCTGTCCTACAGCCCGGCGGATCCCTCGATCCACAGCGCCGGAGCGGGCGGTCGCGTCCACAACTTGTTCGGGGTCGTGGGCGCACATCTGGCGGGGCTCTTGATCGGCCTGTTCGGGATGGGATCCTTCTGGATCCCGTTGTTGCTGCTGCTCGGAAGCCTGCAGTTCTTCGGCAACCCGCCCGCGCGGGTCATGGTCTGCACCGCGGCCGGCGGCATCCTGCTCGTGCTGGCCACGGCCGGCCTGCTGGCGCTTCATCAGGAGCATTATCTTCTGTTCGATAAGAAATTCTCGAGCGGCGGGCTGTTGGGGATTCCGATCAAGGCGTTTCTGATCACATACACCCATCCGGCCGGCGCCGTGGTCATTTTGAGCGTTTTCTGGCTGGTCGGGTTCATCCTGGCGACGGGGTTTTCGCTGCTGGCTTTCTTCGCGCATTGCCGCTCGGGGCTCGGCGCCGTTTACGACCGGCTGCTGACCGTCTATCTCAAGGGCCGCGAGCGCCGCGAGCGTTCGCGGCGGCTGTCCCAAGCCGACCCCGAAAAGATCAAAGCGCACGCCAAGGAGATCAAGATCAAGACGGCTGCGCTCAAACCGCTCAAGCCCGTCCCGCCCCCCAAGCAGGAGGTCTTCGACTTCATGCAGACCGGCAAGGGCTTCCAGCTGCCGCCCTTCAGTCTGCTGGAGGACCCGGAGCCCAAGCCGGTCTCCCTGGACCGCGAGAGCCTGCGGATGCAGTCCACGCTGCTCGAGAAGAAGCTGGAGGACTTCGGCGTCAACGGCAAGGTGGTCGAGGTGTCGCCCGGGCCGGTCATCACCACCTACGAGTACGAGCCCGCACCGGGGGTCAAGATCAACAAGGTGGCCGGGCTTGCGGACGATCTGGCCCTGGCGCTGCGCGCGGCCAGCATCCGGATCGTGGCGCCAATTCCCGGCAAGGCCGCCATCGGCATCGAGGTCCCCAACTCCGTGCGCGAGATCGTCAAGTTCAAGGAGGTCGTCGCCTCGACGGCGTTCGACAAGTGCAAGTCCAGGCTCACCATCTGCCTCGGCAAGGACATCGTCGGTAACCCCGTGGCGGCCGAGCTCGACAAGATGCCGCACCTGCTGATCGCGGGGGCCACCGGCACCGGCAAGAGCGTGGCCCTGAACGCCATGATCTGCAGCCTGCTCTACAAGGCCCGACCCGACGAGGTCAAGCTGATCATGGTGGACCCCAAGCGCATCGAGCTGTCCAGCTACGACGGCATCCCGCACCTGATTACGCCGGTGGTGACCGACGCCAAAAAGGCCACCAACGCACTCTACTGGGCCGTGCGCGAGATGGAGCGCCGCTACGAGCGGCTCTCCGAGCGCCGCGCGCGCAACATCAAGCAGTACAACCAGAAGATCGACGCCGAAAAACCGGCCCCGGGCGAGGCCCCGCCGGCAAAGCTGCCCTACATCGTGATCATCATCGACGAGCTCGCCGACCTGATGATGGTCGCCTCGCGCGACGTGGAGGTGGCGCTCACGCGGCTGGCTCAGATGGCCCGGGCGGCCGGCATCCACCTGATCCTGGCCACCCAGCGGCCCTCGGTGGATGTGCTGACCGGCATCATCAAGGCCAACTTCCCCACGCGCCTGACGTTTCAGGTGTCCTCGAAGACCGACTCCCGCACGATCATCGACGCCAACGGCGCCGAGAGTCTGCTCGGCAGCGGCGACATGCTCTTCATGCCGCCGGGCACCGCTAAGCTGCAGCGCATCCACGGGGCCTACCTGTCCGAGGCCGAGCTGACCCAGGTCATCGAGTTCCTGAAGCGGCAGGAAAAACCCGAGTACGACCAGCAGATCACCGAGGCCCAGGCGGCCGAGGCTGCCAACGGCGAGGCCGAGGACGGTTACGACGAGCGCTACGACGACGCGCTGGAGCTGGTCGTGCGCACCCGGCAGGCGTCGATTTCGATGGTCCAGCGCCACCTGCGCATCGGCTACAACCGCGCCGCACGCATTATCGAGAAGATGGAGCGCGAGGGCGTGGTCGGCCCCTCGGACGGGGTCAAACCGCGCGAGGTGCTCGTCAGCAGCTTCGAGCGCCAGGACACGGGAGCGAGCAAGCTCAGAGGCCCGAAGCAGGAAGCGGGAGGATAGGGGAGGAAAGTGTCTAAAGTGCGCTAACGTG
>CAZNAX010000303.1:0-3162 GCA_964570965.1 uncultured Desulfatibacillum sp. | reverse complement strand
TAAAAACCCTTCAGATGATTGCCATCTGAAGGGTTGCACCCAGCTTGCTTGGCCCTTGGAATGCGACGGGTCCACCCGTGTCCGCAGGCGGTTCCGTTCACGCGGCTAGGCAGGTCTTCTGGCTCCCCCGCTCTCCTGGCGACCTTCCCATCCCGCTCTTACGAAACAGTGGTCGTCTGTGGCCGGAAGAGCTCCCCGGCGACAGGCGCCGGAGAAGGGGTTACAGCGGCGGGACCGCCCCCGATTCGCACGGGGTTCCCTATTAAGCGCATGCACCTTGCCGGAATCAATGGCCTATTTTTAAGCTAGCCCTGCAATTCTGTCAACATTAACCTAAACTTGAGCGATTTTATTACCTGACAGCGGACCTTCCCATAACAATCAATTTGAGAATCGCTAAGTTAGGATTAATGTAGCCCCGTGACGCATTTGGCTGGTTGACAAAACCAGGCAGATCATCTAAAGGCTGCTTCACAATTTGTTTGCAGCCTGCCGGCCTAAACAGGGAATCCGGTGCGAATCCGGAACGGACCCGCCGCTGTGATCCCGCCCTCAATCGAAGATTGCAGGGAACCCTTCTGGCATGGATCGGCCACTGTTTCGCTTCAGCGGGACGGGAAGGCGGCCAGGAGGGCGGGATAGTCAGAAGACCTGCCGCCAGGCTCGCTGAAGGGGAGATGGCAAATCCTCAAGCGTTCTATCTGCGCTTGAGGATTTTTCTTTGGTGCGCCCTGGCTGGCGCACCCAAGAAAAATTTTGATCCTAACTACATACCAAGGAGAGAACGCAATGGATCTTTCGCTGCAGCAGATCATCGACGGCATCCGACCCCTGCATGAGGGCACGTTGGCCAAGGCTAAAATGCGCACCGCGCAACTGGTCATGCCGCATCGGGCTTTAGGAAGGCTGCACGAAATCGGCGAACGGCTTTGCGCCATGCAAGGCACGCTCACGCCCCGGCTCGGAAGGAAAGCCGTGCTGGTGATGGCCGGGGATCATGGAATCGTCGCTGAAGGCATCAGCACTTTTCCCCAGGCGGTAACGGGCGCCATGATCCGGACGTTTTTGGCCGGAGGCGCAGGGATCAATGCGATCGCCCGCCAGGTGGGCGCCGAGGTCTGGGTGGCCGACATGGGGATTATACCGGACCTGGATGCCGCCAGCCTCGAGAACAGCGGTCGGCTGCTCGTGCGCAAGGTAGGCCCCGGCACCGCCAATTTCGCGAGCGGACCGGCCATGGCCTCCGAGCAGGCCTACAAGGCCATTCTGACGGGCTTTGAGCTGGCTTCGAGCCTCATCGGCAGGGGCGTCGATCTATTGGGCACCGGCGACATGGGGATCGGCAACACCACCTCGTCGGCCGCCATCGGAGCGGCCATTACCGGCAAGGGCATTGCAGACATGGTCGGTCCCGGTACGGGCGTCGATGATGCGGGCATTCGGCGCAAACGCGAGGCCATCCGGCGGGGGATGGACCTCAACCGGCCGGACCCGCGCGACGGCCTGGACGTGCTGGCCAAGGTGGGCGGTTTTGAGATCGGCGGCATCGCCGGAATCCTGCTGGCCGGGGCCTACCACCGCAAACCGGTTGTCGTCGACGGATTCATTGCGACGGCGGGGGCTCTGATCGCACACTGCCTCTCGCCAGCCGCGGCCGACTACATGTTCGCCGGCCACTGCTCGGAGGAGCCCGGCCACCGCCACATGCTGGCGCATTTGAAGCTGGCGCCGATCCTCGATCTCGGAATGCGACTGGGCGAAGGAACGGGCGCGGCGCTGGCCATGAGCGTGATCGAGGCGGCCGTCCGGGTGATAACCGAGGTGATGACCTTCGAGGAGGCGCAGGTGCCGGACAAGCAGTGAAACCCATCGCGGCTGGAAAGCCGCTCCCACAGGAAAAAAAAGGTGAACTTCATTGGAAGGCCCTTTTTGCGGGAGCGGCTTTCCGGCCGCGATATCATTCCGGCGGGCAATGCGCGTGCGGGTGGGAGCCCAGGGGGTGGGCGTGCACATGCTCGTGGATGTGGAGCTCCTGGTCGACATGGATCCGGCCGGCGTCCATCGTGTAAATGATGTTCGTGGCGGCAGCCAGAAACTCGAGTTCGTGGGAAATGAGTATGTAGGCGATGTCGAGGCCGAGCAGGATCTCCATGAGCCGGGCGCGCGTGCGGGTGTCGAGCCCGTTTTCGGGTTCATCCAGCAGCAGTACTTCGGGCTCCATGGCGAGCACGGTCGCCAAAGACACCAGGCGCTTCTCTCCGCCGGAGAGCTTGAAGGTGATTCGGTCCTCGAAGCCGTTCAATCCCAGGAACGCAAGGGTTTGCCGTGCGATGGCCGCCGCTTCGGACTTGGTCTTGCCGAGGTTAAGAGGCCCGAAGGCCACGTCCTCGAGGACCGTCGGGCTGAAAAGCTGATCGTCCGGATCCTGGAACAAAAGACCGACGCGGCGTCGCACCTCGGCGAAATCCTTTTCCTCCCGGAGCGCCTTGCCGAATATCGATACCTGCCCCGAGAGCGGTTTGACGAGGCCCATGATCAGGTGAAACAGGGTGGTCTTGCCGCTGCCGTTGGGGGCCATGATGCCGATGCGCTGACCGGGACATAGAGCAAAGTCGAGGTCGCGCAGAATCGGCGGCCCTCCCGGATAGCCGAAGGTCACCCCCTTCAACTCGATGATGGGAGCGGCAGTTGTCATGAACCGATTATGCTGATCCCGGCGACGGTTTTCAAGTCTAATCCCACCTCGAATGAGCTCGGCGCCCTTGAAAGTCCAATTTCGTCGTTGCGCTTCAAGATACCTTCTGTTCACCACACCGCCCGCAGCTCGAGGGCGGCAATCCCCAGCACGGCCGCCGACATCAGGACGAAGAAAGCGATGCTGCCCCCTCCGGCGTTGAACTCGTGCAGGCTGTAGAACTTGTGCTTGAAGCCCCGGCAGAGCATGGCCCAGCGCACTCGCTCTGCGCGGTCCACGGCTCTTACAAACAGCATGCCGACCAGGTAGGCGTAGGTGCGGTAGGTGTGCAGATTGGTGCCCGGTCGAAAGCCCCGGATGCGGGCGGCCCGGATCAAGCGCTGGTATTCCTGCTCGAGCACAAAGATGTAGCGGTAGGTCATCAGCAGCAGGTGCACGATCTTGTCCGGCACCCGCAGCCGGTGCAG
>CAZNAX010000302.1:0-3189 GCA_964570965.1 uncultured Desulfatibacillum sp. | reverse complement strand
TTCCCGAGTTGTACCGGCTTTATGACAAGGAAACGGAGACCGGGCAGAAGATTTCCGCAGATGAGCTGCGCCGGCTTGTCGACATGTGCAACTTCTGCGCGCTTTGCCCCTGCCCCAACATTAGGGCGGACATCATTCGGGCCAAGACCCGGTTCATAGAACGGGACGGCCTGAATTTCGGCGTACGCACTGTCGAGAATGTCGAGCGCATTGGAAAAATATGTGGAGCCTTGCCGGGCCTGGCCAACCGGTTGTTGCGCAGCAATTTTGCCGGCGGCATGATCAAGGATGCGCTCGGCATCCACCGCGACCGCAACATGCCCGTGTTCCCCGAAGAGAGTTTTTCTGCGTGGGTCAAAAAGAGAGGGCTCGACGTCAAACCGCGCAGCCTTGGCGGACGTAGGATCGCTTACTTCGCCGGCTGCACAGCGCGCTATATCTTTCCCGAGGTTGCAAGGGCGACGGTGGAGGTGCTGCAGCAAAACAGCATCGACGTCTTCTGCCCTGATCACAAATGCTGCGGCATGCCGAGCTTTTTGGAAGGGGACCGCAAACTCACGTTGGAGTTCGCACATCACAATCTGAATATTTTTGCGGATGCCGTAAAGGAAGGCTATGAAATTCTTTGCTCCTGCCCGACCTGCAGCTTCATGCTAAGGAACCTGCTTGCTGAAGGTGCATATTATTCGACCGAATACCAGCAATCAATCGGAACAGATTCCAAATTTATAAGAGTGCCGGCCAGGCTGAAGCCGGGAGAATCGCCGCAAGGCAAAATGGAGGTTTTCGACAAGACCATTTTCCAGAACATTCTGAAGGATCAAGGCTATTTCTCCTCCATAGACCCGCTGAAGCGCGTTGTGGTAGCGGAAAAAACCTACGATGTCGGTGAATACCTCTTGCGTCTGCATCGATCCGGAGCGCTCAGAACCGACTTTTCCCCTATCGAAAGCCTGGCGGTCTATTATCCGCCCTGCCATCAGCGGGAACAGGAGTTCGGGCAGCCGTATTTGGACCTCATGGCATTGATACCCGGAATGGCGTTGGAATCGATCAGGGGCAATCTTTATTGCTGCGGGCTTGCCGGTGTCATGGGTTTCAAGCAGGATTTTTATGAAGAGTCAATCAAACTCGGGAGCCGGCTGATGGATAAGATCAAGGAATTGAACCCGGAACTGCTTGTTACAGACTGCCTCAGCTGCCGGCTTCAGTTCAAACAACTGCTGCCGAATAAGGTGGTCCATCCGGTCGAAATCCTCTGGCAGGCCTATAGGATGAGGGCGCAGGGTGCACGGCACAAGGCGCACGGCTAAAGACCCCTATGCTGATCGCAGGCCGAATTCGCTTTTATAAACGGTCTCAAAATTGAACCGAATGGATAACTGCAAATCCCTCCTGACCTCCCTTTTTCAAAGGGAGGCAGCTTGCCTCTTTGAAAAAGAGGGGCCGGGGGAGATTTCCAACGATAGGTCCAGACAATTATGAGACTATTGATATATTTTCCCGGGTGAGGATGGAGTAGGCAAAACTTTTCGCGTTGTTCGAATGCAACATTATTCTTGAGGTGCTGAAAATGGAACTGAAACCGATCGCCGAATTCAAAACCTGCTGCGCCGGGCCGAAGACGATACCTTCCGGAGAGCCAGCTTCTGCCAGGCCCATCAAATTGAGCGAGATTGCCATATTCATCGCGGTCCTGGCCGCGTGGTGGCTGCTCTATCAGAGCCTGCCTGAGATAGCGCACTATCTGACCTACAGCATCTTCGGCTTGGCCGAGGGTTCGCACCTTGCCGCGGCGGTGGAGTTTTTCATTTACGACACCCCCAAGGTCCTGATGCTGCTCGCTATCGTGGTATTCGGCGTGGGGATCATCAACTCGTTTTTCACGCCGGAGCGCACCCGCCGCATTCTGGCCGGAAAAAAGGAGTCGGTGGGCAATGTGCTGGCGGCCTTCCTGGGGATAGCGACCCCTTTCTGCTCCTGCTCGGCCATCCCGCTCTTCATCGGTTTCGTGACGGCCGGAATTCCCCTGGGAGTGACCTTCTCGTTTCTGATTGCGGCACCCATGATCAATGAGGTGGCAGTGGTGCTTCTTTACGGACTTCTGGGCTGGAAAATTGCCGCCATATACGCCGGCACCGGGCTTCTCATCGCCATGGTTGCCGGTTGGGTCATCGGCCGCCTGAAGATGGAACGGCACATCGAGGAGTGGGTGACCCAGATCCGCGCGAATGGAGCCCAGTCCGAAACCGAAACGCCGACCCTGCGGGATCGAGTGCAATTAGGCTTCGAAGCCGTGCGCAACATCGTCGGCAAGGTGTGGAAATGGATCGTTCTGGGAATCGCCGTGGGCGCGTTCATCCACGGCTACGTGCCTGAGAATTTTCTCGCCTCCCTGATGGGCAAAGGGGCCTGGTGGTCGGTGCCGATCGCGGTTCTGATCGGCATCCCCATGTATTCGAATGCAGCCGGGATGATCCCGATCGTCCAGGCGCTGCTTGGCAAGGGCGCGGCTTTAGGCACGGTGCTCGCCTTCATGATGAGCGTCATCGCCCTGTCCCTGCCGGAAATCCTCATTCTTCGAAAAGTGCTCAAGGTCCGGCTGATCGCAACCTTTGTCGGCGTCGTCGGCTTGGGGATCCTCGTCGTTGGCTATTTATTTAACGTAATCATCTAACCACGGTGCGGACAGGCGCCAATAGGAAGGAGAGAATAAATGAGAGACTTGAAAGGTGCCGAGCTTGGCGGGCCAATACATGGCGGAGGTTGCGGCTGCGGCTGCAACAGCAGTACTTCAAATACGGCATGTGGATCTGCCGTTGTAGAATCAAGCGGGTTGCCGGAAGTGAGAAAGGTTTTGAATGCCACCTTGATCGTGATCGACTTGAGCTCCTGCAAGCGCTGCGTGCCGACCGGAGACCAGTTGAGGGCGGCCGTGAAGCTTCTTACCCCGGTAGCCGATGCACTTGGGATAGATTTGCGGCACCATGAAACGGTGGTGCAGACATCAGGTGAGGCGAAGGAAGTCGCCTTGCTCAGTTCTCCGACTATACGGTTGAATGGCCGCGACATCGCTCAAGACATTCGTGAATCGCTATGCGAGTCCTGTGGGGATCTCACTGACAACAACACCAGCGTTGATTGCCGTGAGTGGCACTACCGCGGGAAGGTCTATTCGGCAGCTCCGGT
>CAZNAX010000301.1:0-3219 GCA_964570965.1 uncultured Desulfatibacillum sp. | reverse complement strand
CCTTGCCGTCGGCCGAAACATCCCACTTGGCGGCCAGGCCGGGCACCAGCTTGCCATTGCGGTCGACTTTCACCAGGCCTTCAAAAAGGTTGGAGTAAACCACGCGGTCGATCGCGGCGGAGGCGCTGGCCGTTGGATCCAGACCGGGGGGCTCGTCGCCCACACAGACGATGAGGCTGCCGCCCTTTTTCGGAGTTTCACCCGCTGCCCACACCATCGGAGCGAGCATCAAAACCATAAGACCAATCACCAGCATGCGTTTCATGTATCCTCCTTTTGTTCGGTCGAGCGGTTTCGGAATGGCTGCAAGCCATAAAGGTACTGGCTCAAGAGTCAAGCCAACCTTTATACTCTCCTCAAGAGACCCTGTCCATAAAATTATAAACTGACCCCAGCGCTATTCCGCCGTTCCGCTGGCCGACATTCGAGTCGCCCCAAAGGACCGTTCGGCAGAAGACCGACCCACAGGCCCGCGGCTGCGACCTGATTCTATCGAGACGGGAGATCGGCCATGGCGCTCATGCCGGCCAGGGACCTGGCCGACAACACCGCATGGATGATGGCCCGCGCCGTGCAGTCGGCGGCCGCGTGACCGATGGCGTTGATGCTCTGGGCATAGCGGCCTTCAAAAAAGCCGGGGGTTTCCGGCAGCGGGCACCTTCCGGTGGCCAGGCAGAAAACGGTGTCGCCGTCGAACATGGTGTGGGCCGGCCGGATCGCCCGGGCCAGGCCGTCGTGAGCCATCTGCGCCACCTTGAGGGCCTGCGCTTTGGTGAGCGCGGCATCGGTGGCCACCACGCCGATGGTGGTGTTGCAGGCCGGGCCGCCAGTGAGCTGGGTCGGCGGTCGAACACCGCGGCGGCCCGCTTCGCCGAATTCGCCGGCCCACTCCAGGCCGATTTCCCAGGGCCGGCCGGTTGCCGGGTTGAGCACCGAGCCGTTGGGATTGACGGCCATCAGCGCCGCCACCGTGATCCCGGAATCGAGCACAAGGCTGGTGCTGCCGAGCCCGCCCTTTACTGAGCCGGCCATGGCGCCGGTTCCGGCACCCACGCAGCCCATGGCGATCGGTCCCTCGCCGGCAGCGGCTTCACAGGCCAAACGTCCCCATTCGGGGGTGACCGGCGGTACGAACTGCGGTCCGC
Organism: uncultured Desulfatibacillum sp.; assembly: GCA_964570965.1. Classification (GTDB taxonomy): domain Bacteria; phylum Desulfobacterota; class Desulfobacteria; order Desulfobacterales; family SpSt-501; genus SpSt-501. The sequence continues at coordinate 2,074 of CAZNAX010000301.1, read as the reverse complement.
GGCCTAAATCAAAGAGCACGGCTGCGGGAGCGATGGGGGCGACATGCCCGTCTCCCAGTGGGAAGCCCCAGCCTTTTTCGGCCAGCCAGCGCACCACGCCGTCGGCCGCGCAGAGTCCGTAGACCGAACCTCCGCAAAGGACCACGGCCTGGACCTTCTCGACCAGGTTGACCGGTGCGAGCAGGTCGGTCTCGCGCGTGCCCGGCGCGGCCCCGCGCACATCGACCGCGCCCACGGCGCCCTCGGGGCATAAGACCACGGTGACCCCGCTCACATGGGCCGTGTCCGTATGGTTGCCGACGAGGATCCGCGCGACGTCGGTCAGTGCATTGAATTTTCCGGGAGCGGTCAAAATGTGCCTCCTTCTGTTTTCTCCCTTTGGCAAGGGGAGCGGGGGAATTTTAAAATCGACTTCCTGAAAAAGCCGACCCTCCATGGGATTGGATGGAGCCGATGTTGTGGGGCATATTACTCGACCTCGGCCAGTGCCGCAACCGGCCTTACGCGGGTTGGCGGCTACAATCATGTTGACGGACAGCGCCGAACTAGGCTAAAAAATAACGTTTACACGATTGATGGCCTTGGAAAAAGTCATCCGAATCGATGACTTCTTAAAGAGGCCAAGATCCAAGGGAAACGGCGACAACATGATTCAATTGATTCGCGGTTTCAAAGACATCCTGCCCGGCGAAGTGGAACTCTGGCAGAAGATCGAGCAGGAGGCACGGGCGCTTTTCGAGAACTTCGGTTTTCGGGAGATCCGCATCCCGATCATGGAGAAGACCGAGCTCTTCAAGCGCAGCATCGGCGAGGACACCGACATCGTCGAAAAGGAGATGTACACCTTCGCCGACCGCGGCGGCGACATGGTCACGCTGCGGCCCGAGGCCACGGCCTCCATCGTGCGCGCCTACATCCAGCACAAGCTCTATGCGCCCGATCCGGCTCAGCGGCTCTACATGATCGGCCCGATGTTTCGGCGCGAGCGGCCTCAGAAGGGCCGCTACCGGCAGTTCTACCAAATCGACGCCGAGATCTTCGGCGTGGCCTCCCCGCTGGCCGACGCCCAGCTGATCTTTCTGCTGGTAACGCTTCTGAACCGGCTGCAGGTCAAGCACATCGAGGCCCACGTGAATTCGCTGGGATGCGCCGCCTGCCGGCCGGGGTTCCGCCAGGCGCTGCAGGCCATGCTGGCTGCGGTGAGCGACCGGCTCTGCGAGGACTGCAGTCGGCGGCGGATCCGCAACCCCCTGCGGGTGTTGGACTGCAAGGTGCCCGAATGCCGCGCGGCGCTGGCGGGAGCGCCCTCCGTCGTCGATCATTTGTGTGCCGACTGCCGCCGCGATTTCGACGATCTGCAAGCCGCGCTGGCTTCTCTCGGAGTGTCCTACATCGTCGACAAGCGGCTGGTTCGGGGCTTGGATTACTATACCCGCGCCACCTTCGAGATCCAGACCGGTGAGCTCGGCGCTCAGAGCGCCGTGGCCGGCGGGGGCCGATACGACAAGCTGGTCAAGGAGCTGGGCGGGCCGGATCTGCCGGCCACGGGGTTCGCCATCGGCTTCGACCGCCTGGCCGAAATTGTCGGCCTGCAGGCCGATGACTACCAGCTGCGGCCGGATGTCTTCCTTGCGGCGATCGGCAGCCGCAGCCGGCCGCTGGCATTCGAGTGGTGCTGCCGTCTCGGCCGGGAGGGGGTGAGGGTGGAGATGGAGCTCGGCGAAAAGAGTCTGAAGAGCCTGATGAAGTCTGCGGACCGTCTGAAGGCGGCTTATGTGCTGATGGTTGGAGACAAAGAGCTTGACGAGAAGGCGGCCGTCTTGCGCAACATGCAGACCAAGGAGCAGACCGCTATCGCATTCGACCACGTCGTGGAAATGCTGAAAACCGCTGCACGCAAATAGACGTAAACGACCCGCGCGGAGTGGAGAAGGAGAAACAACCTTGACGGACATACTGGGAAACATGCGCAGGACTCACACTTGCGGGCAGCTCGGGGCCGGGGATGTGGGCCGGGACGTGGTGCTGATGGGATGGGTGCTGCGCCGCCGGGACCACGGCGGCGTCATTTTCG
>CAZNAX010000300.1:0-3227 GCA_964570965.1 uncultured Desulfatibacillum sp. | reverse complement strand
TTTCTGACCGCTCTGCGGATGAAGGGCGAAACCGAAGAGGAGATCACCGCGGCCGCACGAGTGGCGCGCGGCCAAGCCCGCCGGATCGACGTGAGCAACCACCTGGTCAATCTGGATCGGGAGGAGATCAATATAGACGATGAAACGATCCTGGACACCTGCGGCACCGGCGGGGACGGCACCAACACCTTCAACATTTCAACGGCCACGGCCTTGGTGGCTGCCGGCGCCGGGGTTTGCGTCGCCAAACACGGCAGCCGCTGCGTGTCCAGCGCCTGCGGCAGCGCCGATGTCCTCGAGCAGCTCGGCGTCAACCTGGACGTGCCGCCCACGGCGGTGGAGACGTGCATCCGCGAGATCGGAATCGGATTTCTCTATGAACCTCTTTTCAACACGGCCATGGCCCGCATCGCCGAGGTGCGGCGTCAGCTCGGGTTCCGGACTCTGTTTAATCTGCTCGGCCCGCTGACCAACCCGGCGGGAGCCTCTATCCAGGTGCTCGGCGTGTACGATCCGGACCTGACCGAGAAAATGGCGGGCGTGCTGAAGAACCTCGGCACGCGCGAAGCCTTCGTCTTCTGCGGCGAGGGCACCCTGGATGAAATCAGCACCTGCGGACCGACCCGCATGTCCCACCTCAAGGACCACGCGATTCAGACCTTCGAGGTGACCCCCGACGCCCTCGGCCTGCCGCGGGCGACGCTGGCTGACATCCGCGGCGGCAGCGCGCGTGAAAACGCGCAGATCATCCGCGACATCCTCAAGGGAACCAAAGGACCTCGCCGGGATGTCGTGCTGGTAAACTCGGCCGCGGCTTTTGTCGCCGTCGGGCTGGACGCCGATTTTAAAACGGGAATCCAGCGCGCGGCGCAGTCGATCGACACCGGCAGAGCCCAACAGAAACTGGATGCTCTCATTGACTTCAGCCGCTCGTGCACTCCATCGGTCAGGGCATTGGCGGGGTAACGCAGATAGAATTGCGGTTCATGAACCGATCGATCGATTTGCGGCATCCACGCTCTGAGCGCGCAACAGCTGCGGCAAGTAGCGTTGCGCCAGGAGGTCCGAGCTTACCATGCCGAGCACCCGGCCCTCCTCGACGATGGGCATGGCCGAGATGCGGTTCTGTTCGAGTTCGCGAATGATATCCGGGATGCGCGCGGCAGGCCCGGCGGAAACGACCCGCTGGGTCATGATCGCCTCCAGGCTCCCTTCGCAGGTCCCCTCCGCCACCGCACGCGTGATGTCCCAGGTGGTCAGCACGCCGACGAGCCGCTCGTCGGCTCCCAGCACGGCGATGATGTTGCCGCGGCCTTGGACGATCAGGGCCGCGACCTGAGTCAGGGGGGTATCGATCCGCACCATGGGCATCGGCTCCATGATGTCTTTGGCGGTGCGTTCGCTTTCTTTTTCGGCCAGCCGGCGCACGCTGATGCGCTCCGCCGCCTGGCAGGGCAGCAGATCCGCGTTGGACGCCAGCAGATCCACCAGCTCGGTCATGTTGCGGCGGATCACCTGCTCCCGGTAGGCATCTCCGGCTTCCAACCGTTTCTCGGAAAGTCCGGCAAAATCTGCCGCGTGCTCCCGCAGCCAAGCCTCCACGGCCGACCGATCTCCGAGCATTCTCTCCGGAATTTGGAGCTCCGGCGGGGTCGGCAGGATCTGCTCTTGTGCCGCAAAAATGACCCCACCCGAGTTGACGAGATAATCGGTAGCGATCATCACCCCTTTTTGTCGGTAGACCACCTGCTCCATGCGCGTGCGCGCCGCCTTGCGATTCGGATCCGGAGAATAGGTGTTGGCGCCCTCGACGATCAGGGACCAGGCGCCCATGCGCTCGACGCTCATCGAACATCTTTCAGAGGGCAGCACCCCCAAGTAGTTGAAAACGGGTGCGGCCGGCACGAAACAAAAGGCGGATTCCCGCAGGAGGTTGTTGCCGTCGGTGGAAAATTGGACCGGATGCCGGGGCCCCTGAAGTTGGATGCGCTCGCTGAAGAAACGGCCGCTGACCACTCCATGTTGCTTCCACAGCGCGAACAGCTCATCCACCGGAAGCCCTGCCGGGCAGAACAGATAGCCTTCGTGGTCGCTGATGCCGGCCACGCGAGCGGCCGGCAGGCGCTCCCGCAGAATGCGGGCGGCATGGGCACCGACCGCACCGAAGCCCTGGATGAGGATGGCCACCTCGTCGGGCGGCGGCATCTTCAGCTGCCCAAACTGGGGCAGCACCGTCAGACGCGGCATGAGGTCGATCATTCGCTCGATGGCGATCACCACGCCGCCCGCGGCCGCACCCAATTCATCGATGCGGTTGCCGCCCATCTCCGCCGGTTTGGATACCGCTCCGTCCAAACCGTTCGCTACGGCGATGGTCTTCATGTCGGCGTCGTTGGAGCCGACATCCGGGCCGGGGACATACAGGTGGCGGTAGCGGCGGAGCAGCCGTGCGAAACCGCGGATCACCCGAGCGTGCTGCTCCGGCGGCCCGGTCGGGTCGGCAAGGATGCCGGCCTTGCCGCCGCCGAAAGGCAAATGCGCCGCCGCGTTCTTGAGGGTCATGCCCCGCGCCAGGTTGTGTATGTCGGCGGGCGTGATCTCACTCAGCACGCGGATGCCGCCCATCGAAGGCGCCCCCATGGCCAGATTATCCACCACCAGAAAGCCGCCGATCTCATCGGCGGAAGCTTCATCCCACAGGAACGCCACCAGCTTGGGGCCCAGCACGTCGCAGACAATGCCCATTCGGGCCAGCAGATGCTCGTCCCGGTAGTCCAGCGCCAGATGGCAGCGACCATCCCAGCGCCGGATTCTCTTCTGCAGGATGCTTTCGGGAATTACCCCTCGTAAACAGGCTTCTAGTCGTCGGGGGATCATGGATGGCTTCTCCTGTGAGAAGGTTGAGCGGATGGAGGAGCAGCAGCGGTGGTAGAAGCGCTGTTGGAACTATACGGCAGAACTTCAAGGGAAGTCAAAAGGAGCTCAGCTCTTGCCGAGCATTACAGGCCGTGTGAGGACCGGTGTGGCCGCCGGAGCGATGGAGTGAGCGCCGGGTGCCTCCGTGATGGCAAAAGCGACCAGAATGGTGACTCGCCGGTTGGAGAAATCCAATGGCTTGGAGGGGTTTTTCAGCCGCCGGTCCGCATACCCGTTGATGCCGGTGATCTGTTTATCGCGGATGCCGTTTTCCTCCAGCACGCGCCGCGCCGCGTTGGCGCGGTCGGTGC
>CAZNAX010000299.1:0-3268 GCA_964570965.1 uncultured Desulfatibacillum sp. | reverse complement strand
CGGGCCTCCCGCCGGAAGCCGGAGTTGAACGCCGGCTGCCCGCAGCAGGTCTGATCCGTGGGACAGTCCAGTTCCAGGCCGAGACCTTCCAATACACCCACCATGGCCTCGGCTACATGCGGCCAGACGGTGTCGACCAGACATTGAATGAATAAGGTGGTTCTCGGTTTGGGTGCCATCGGGATCAGGCCATATCTTTCCTTTTTTTCTTTTTCATACGGCTCCTCCTGCGGGTTGATGGTTGCTATCAAGCCAATAATCGGCCTTTGCGGAATGAACCGCCGGACTCATAACAGAGGCCTTGCGGAGGGTCAACATGAATCGCAAGACAAGGATTTGAAAAGCAGGTAAGGCGAGAGAGTAGAAAAATCGAAAGGCTTCTGCTATAAATTTCGTATGGAAAGCTCTCAGGAAGCGCTCATCGAACTAGCTGAAAAAATCGAGCAGCTGGCGCAATTTCAGGATAAAATCGAATTCCCCGCCAGTATTTCGAGGATTTGGGACGCGTTTCTTAGGGATGCCCGGAACCTGATAGAGATTGAAAGCGGTGCCCTGTTCACGGTGGACGAGAGCACCCAGGAGTTTGTACTGGCCCATGCCACCCCCGAAACCCTCAAGGAGGAGTTTCACAGAGAGATCGACGCCCAAATCGAAGTCGGGACCTTTTCCGTCATCCTGAAACGCCGCCGTCCGTCCTTTACCCCTGCGCTGGGATTCCGGCATGAACTATCGGTGGTGATGTTGCCGCTAGCCACCGTGAAGCGCACCCTGGGCATGGTCATGGTGCTCACTCCCTTCCAGGAGAGCCTGGTGACGCAGGAGAACATGCGTCTTTTGTCGGTTCTGGCCCGGCAGTGCTCCCTGGTTATGGAGAACTCGATGCTCTATGACAAGTTGCGCAAGGAAAAGGAGTCCCTGGAGCAGGCCAATGCGAAAATCCTCTACCTGTCCCAACGGGATGCTCTTACGGGCTGTTTCAACCGCGGCTACATGAATGGCCAGCTGCCGCGGGAAATTCGCCGGGCCCTGCGCTACCGGCGCGCGCTGTCCCTGGCCCTTTGCGATCTCGACCACTTCAAAACCATCAATGACTCCTACGGGCACCAGTGCGGCGACCGGGTTCTCAAGGAGTTTGTTCAGTCCCTGAATGAACTCATCCGCGCGGATTCGGACTGGCTGGCACGCTATGGCGGGGAGGAATTTCTGTTGGTGCTGCCGGAAACCGCACTGGGAAGCGCCGAACGCCTGGCCGAGCGGCTGCGGGCGCATATCGCCGACAAACCGTTTGAGTGGCAGGGGGAAGCCCTTCGCATTACGGCAAGCTTCGGTGTAGTGGGTTTCAGTGCCGGCCGGTTCCCCAAAAATCTGCAGGCGGAGGTCCTGCTCAATCGTGCGGATGAGTATCTCTACCGGGCCAAGAAGCAGGGCCGCAACCGCGTGGTCAGTGGGCGTTTTTCTTCCTAAAGTTCCCGATCATTCCAAGAGATCACCCTTCAAACTCGCAATCGCTCGTTCACTGACTCCGGCCTGCCGCACGAGATAGCCGACGGCCGAGCCATAGCGCGATTCGACATGCCTCAGAAGCGCTCGGAGGCGGCTTTCCGGGGCGGTGAAATACGGCTCCACCTTTGCGATGTCTACGCTGAAAGGCTGCAGATACTCGTAGATGGTCCGGCGCACATCGGCGTTGTAGCTGTCGGACAGGCCGTAATCTGTGATCACCGTCTCTTCGGGCACTCCCACAGCCTGAAGAATCAACGCCGCGGCGGCGCCGGTCCGGTCCTTGCCGCCGGTGCAGTGAAATAGCAAAGGCAGGTGTCGGGTATCGGAAAGAAGTTGGAAAAAACGGCCCCATACCTCCGGGTAGCGCTCGATGCTGTCGATGTAGCCCTGGATCATGAAATCTTCCGAGATCCAACTGTAGTCGCCCTTCTTGATCCGGTCGAAAACGGACGTCGGTTCGAATTCGCCGTGCTGGATGGGCAGGCGCACATAGCGGACGGTTTCCGAGTCCGGGAAGCGGTTGGGAAGCTTGCGGATCTCGGCCTCCGTACGAAAGTCGCAAACCAGATGGATCCCCAGCCGCTTGATCTGGGAAAGGCCCTTATCGGTCAGGCGCCCGAGGTTGCTCGAGCGAAAGAGCCGGCCCCACTTCACCCGCCGGCCGTCACCGGCCTCATAGCCACCGAGATCGCGCAGGTTGGGGGCACCTTCCACGACGGGGCGGCGCTCACCGACCATCACGGCGGCGCCCTGACTGTCAACCAGCTTGAAAAAATGCGGGCTGTCCGTGGCCAGGCCGGACAAAATGACGGAGTTTCCTCTCCGAGCTCCTGCCAGGGGCACCTCATCCTGGATTCGCTCAGGCGAGTCTCCGCGATAAACCGATAGGCCGATATCGCCGGCGTTCTCATTCCAACGGACCTCGACCGTATCCTCGGAGCGGCGCATGGCGCTCACCGGAAACAGGCGGGCCGTACCTGGAGTATCACTCACGGGACCTCCCTGCTCCTCTCATCAAAATCAAAAAGCCTCTGGACTCTATTTAAACCCCCCAGCGTGTCAATTGCAATCTCATCATTGAATCCCGGTCGTCCGCATCTGGAAGCCGATGGTGCCGATTGCGCTTCCTGCGCCGGTTGACATCTTCTATCCCCCCAACTAAGATCGCTGGCCGGTGAGATAGGTAAAGCCGAACGCGCTCGAATCCGATCAGTGGAGCACTGCCCGATGGATGATTTCTGGAACTGGTGGCAGCACCTGCCCCAGCACATCAGCCCGGTCATTTTTCAGATTGGGTCCTTCAAGCTGCAATACTACGGGCTGATGTACCTCGTGGCCTTTGCCATTACCTATGGCCTGGTAGTTTACCGACTGAAGCACGAAGACCGCTTTCACATCACCCGCCAACAGGTCAACGACCTTACCACCGTCATCATTCTGGGACTCATGGTCGGGGCTCGTTTGGGGTATGTGGTGTTCTACAACCTATCCTATTTTTTCAAGCATCCGCTTGAAATCTTCCTGCCTTTCGAGTTCTCCGACGGCATCACTTTCACCGGCATCTCCGGCATGTCATATCATGGCGGCCTGATCGGCATCCTCATGGCGGCCTGGTGGTACGCGCACAAGAACGGCATCCGCCTGCGGGACATTGCGGATCTCTATATTCCGGGCATTCCGCTGGGCTACACCTTCGGCCGTCTGGGCAATTTCATCAACGGCGAGCTCTACGGCCGCATCACCTCCGCTCCGATCGGAATGTACT
>CAZNAX010000298.1:0-3300 GCA_964570965.1 uncultured Desulfatibacillum sp. | reverse complement strand
GACGTAATGGGGACGTTCATGCAAAAAATGATTTATTTAAACCGCCGTTTTTGATATGATAGTGATATGCCCAGATCAGCACGGATAGACGCTTCGGGAGTGCTGCATCATGTGATCGGCCGCGGTATCGAGCGCCGCAAGGTCTTCTTGAACGACGGAGACCGCTCCGATTTTCTGGATCGACTCGCCGCTCTGGCCCAAAGCGGCGCCATGGATATTTACGCCTGGGCCTTGATGCCCAACCACTTCCATCTGCTCTGCAAGACCCGGATGCAGCCGCTGTCCATCAGCATGCACCGGCTGCTCACCGGATACGCCGTCAATTTCAACAAACGCCGGCGGCGCCACGGACATTTATTCCAGAACCGCTTCAAGTCGATTGTCTGCCAGGAGGAGCGCTATCTAAAGGAATTGGTCCGCTACATTCACCTCAACCCCCTGCGGGCCGGGCTGGTCAAGAGCCTGGAGGCGCTTGATGATTATCCCTATTGCGGTCACAGCGCCGTCAAAGGCCGAATGAGCCGGCCCTGGCAGGACATCGGCGGTGTGCTCGTCGGGTTCGGGGAAAGCCGTTCGCAGGCCCGACGGGCTTACAGCCGCTTTATGGGCGCCGGCATCGGGGCCGGACGGAAACCGGAGCTGGTCGGTGGCGGGTTGGTGCGCAGCCAGGGGGGATGGTCGGCAGTTCTGGCGTTGCGACGGCGCAGTGCGCCGGCGGCATGCGATCAGCGAATTTTAGGAGACAGCGACTTCGTGCGTACCGTCATCGATCGGATGGATGAACGCCAACGCCGGAATCTGGGGCTTTTGGCGACCCGGCCGGAAATCGATCGGATTTGCCGCCAGGTCTGCGACTGCCACGGGGTCTCACCCGGGGAGCTGTATTCCGGAAGCCGCCGGCGCCCGGTGGTCACGGCGCGATACGCGGTGGCCTGGATCGCCGTTCGGGAGATCGGCTATTCGGGTGCCGAAGTGGCACGTCATCTCGGCGTCAGCAATTCCTGCATTACCCGCTCGGTAGCGACGGGCGGTCGGCCGGATGTCGGTGAGCTCCTCGAACGGATCAGCGTTCCGTTGTCCCCCATTTTATAAGGAGAGAGCATGTATCACCTGCGATGCCAGCCCGCTCCCGCCGCTCCGATCGATGGGCGACGGCCAGCGGTGCAAAGAAGACCGCACTCGAAACGTCGCTGCATGGCGGCCCGTTTCGGCTGGAAAAGCTTGACAGCAGTGCCTGCGGGGTTGCTCCTGGTCTCGGGGATCGTCATCACCCTGGTGGGCTTCCGGCCGCCTGCCCGCGAGGATCTGCGTTCCCAACCGGTTGCGCCGAAACCGCGCCCGGCGCCGCGATCGATGGCCAAGCAGGACGTTCAGGGGCTCCTCTCCGGGATGAATTTTCTAAACCTGGCCGACAACCGGATCGAACTCCGGCGCGGCAATGCGTGTTTCACGCTGCAAGCCACGCTGGACGCCGGCCTGCAGCAGGCTCTCATTCCACGTCTGGACCGCAAAAATTCGCGCTATATCGGCATTGTGGCCATGGAGCCGGCCGACGGCCGGGTTCTGGCAATGGCAGGGTACGATAAATCCAATCCGGACGGCAATCCCTGCCTGGACAACCGCTTTCCCGCCGCCAGCATTTTCAAGATCATAACGGCCGCAGCGGCCGTGGAGGCGGGGGACCTGAACCCCGGCGCCATGTTGCGATTCTCGGGCGACAAATACACGCTGTACAAATCGCAGATCAACTCGAAGACGTCCAAGAACGCCAACCAGCTCTCGTTGAAGGACTCCTTCGCCCAGTCGGTCAATCCGGTCTTCGGCAGACTTGGCGCGAACCTTCTCGGTAAAGACGTGATCGAAGCCTACGCGGAAGCGTTCGGGTTCAATCGCGAGATCGACTTCGAACTGCCGCTGCGCCCCAGCCGGGTCGAACTCACCGACGGAGCGTTTGAGCTGGCGGAAGTGGCGAGCGGATACAACCGCACGACACGGATCTCACCGTTGCACGGGGCGGCGATGGCGGCCGCCATCGTCAACCAGGGACGCTGGGTGGAGCCGACGATCGTTGATTGGATCAGCAACGAGGCCGGCCAGACCATCTACCAGAGCCAGGCGATCTACCGGGACCGGGCCATCGACCGGGACACCGCCAAGGTCCTGCGCCAACTGATGCAGGCCACCGTGCAGTCCGGAACGGCCCACAAGGAGTTTCAAAAACACCAGGGTGACAAGGTTCTATCGCGACTGGAAATCGGCGGAAAAACCGGTTCCATGGGGGATGGGACCGGGGAGACGCGCTACGACTGGTTTGTGGGCTATGCCCGCGAGCCCCAGCGCAAAAAACAGCTGGTGGTTGCCGTGGTCGTCGCCCACGAGGGTTACATCGGCACCCGCGCCGCGGCCTATGCCGTCATGGCCATGAAGGAATACTTTCAGGATTCCCCCGGCATCCTGCGCACTCAGGTCTCGCCGGCGCCGCGGTCCTGATCCGGATCAGGGGCCCGAACGTTTGAACCGCTCCGCCACGGCGTCGATGAATCCCTCCGTGCTCTGATGGCCGACCGGCTGCGGGTCCATGAGCGCAACGAGGTCCTTGGTGACGATACCGGCCTCGATACAGCCGATGACGGCCTGTTCGACCCTCTCCGCGAAGGCGACCACCGCCGGGGTGCCGTCCAGCTCCCCGCGCTTCTTGATGCCGCCGGTCCAGGCGAAAATCGAGGCGACCGAATTGGTGCTCGTGGGATGGCCCTTGAGGTGCTCGTAATAGTGACGCCGCACCGTGCCGTGGGCCGCCTCGAACTCGAACTTGCCGTCCGGCGAAACCAGCACCGAGGTCATCATGCCCAGGCTGCCGAAACCGGAGGCCACCACGTCCGAAAAAACATCGCCGTCATAGTTGCTCACCGCCCAGAGCATGTTGCCCTCGCTCTTCATCATCTGGGCGGCGGCGTCGTCGATGAGCATGTAGCGGTAGCGAATGCCGGCTTTTTCGAAATCGGGCTTGCGCGCCTCCGCCTCCTCAGCGAAAACGGCCTTGAAGAAGGCGTGGTATTTCTTGCTGATGGTATCTTTCATCGAGAACCACAGATCGATCCGCTCGCTGAGAGCGTAGTTGATGCAGGATCGCGCGAACGAACGGATGGACTTCTCCAGGTTGTGGATGCCCATGACCACCCCGGGCCCCTTGAAATCGTGCACCAGCACCCGGCTTTCCGGCCCGTCCGTCGGCGTGTAGACCAGTTCCACCTTGCCGGGTCTGTCCACCTTCAACTCGACCCCCCGGTAGATGTCGCC
>CAZNAX010000297.1:0-3306 GCA_964570965.1 uncultured Desulfatibacillum sp. | reverse complement strand
TGTGCGGACTTCGGACCGAATGCTTTCCATTTCGTCGAAGATTGCTCGGAAAAGAATTGGAAAAGAGCGTGTGAGAAGGACGAGTGGCCGGTGGGAGTGACTGCCCGCCACATCGGCACAGCCCATCTCGAGACGGTCGGACTGGCGCGCATGATCGTGAAAGGCGAGACGCTGCCGGAGTTCACGATGGAACAGCTGGCCGAGATGGCCAACGAGCATGCCCGACAGCATGCCGGGTGCACACGGGGAAGAGGTTTTGGGAGTGCTGCGCCAAAACGGCGCAGCACTCGTCGACTTTGTGGCCGGGCTATCCGACGCCGAACTGGGTCGCACCGGGCACCTTGCTCTGGCCGGCGGGAAGCTGAGCGCCCAGCAACTCATCGAGGTGGTTATCCTCAAGTCAGGGGGGGAGCATTTCGCGAGCATGAAAGCCGCCGTCGAATCATGACTCGGGATGGTCGCGGCCCCTCCGCATCAACCCTCCTTGACGCCCCCTCTTTTGACAGGGCAAACGGTTGCCATTACTTTAAATAAGAGCGGCCGAAACTTAGCGGATCGCACCACTGACCAAGACGCTTGCGGTCAAAGCCGGATGCGATGCTGCCAGTGAATACGATGCACGCCTGGGCCGCTTGAAATCGATCCGGCTCGAATCGGCGGGTGTGACAAACGGAAGGTTTTTGCACGAACATTAAACTGGTTTTCTCCGGCTCCCCGGAGGGGCTCCCTGCGGTGTCGGTGAACTATAAATCGCCCATGAACAATTTTGAACTCTGCCGAAAAAGTGCGCACTATGAATGTCTCAATGAGGCGAATGAAACATGCGGCGGCGTCAACTGCTGTATCGTCGGGTTCATGTCGAAATGCGGTGCAGGGCCTTTGGTGATCAATCAAAGGGCTTGCCGGTTTTTCAGGATGTCCTCCGCCGGCAACCGCTGTATGCACTACTGCGTTGCCTTGGATGGGCATTGCGACAGTGTCGAAGCCCAGCAGGAAATTAAAAACAGGGAGCCGTCGCGAAACTGAGCCGGGCCAAGACGGGCAGGTCTCCAAAGTGAGGCAGGCATTCTGAAGGCTTGGTATATCCTCTATCCCTAAATGTTATCCCGCCACCGATACCCATTCCCGCTGGCCTTTTTCATGAAACCCTGATAAATTAAAACACTATTAGTACGCTTTAATCGCTTTGCCATATCAATATATTGATCCAATCCGGTTGAGATGATGAAAAACAATACGAATCACTACAATGCCGCCGACCTCGAAGTGCTGAGGGGGCTCGATCCGGTCAAACGGCGGCCCGGCATGTACACCGACACCACCCGGCCGAACCACCTGGCCCATGAAGTCATCGACAATGCCGTGGACGAGGCCATCGCCGGCTTCGCCGACCGCATCGACGTCGCTCTTTTCAAGGACGGCTCGCTGCAGGTCATCGACAACGGCCGGGGCATGCCCGTTGACCAGCATCCGGAGGAGAAGGTGTCCGGGGTCGAGGTCATCATGACCCGCCTGCATGCCGGTGCGAAATTCGGGCACAAGAACTATCGATTTTCGGGAGGTCTGCACGGGGTCGGCGTTTCGGTGGTCAACGCGCTCTCCACCCGGCTCGATGTCGAGATCCGCCGCAACGGCCTCCTTTACCAGATGGTCTTCAAGGCCGGGAAGAAAGCCTCCGATCTCAAGACCGTCGGCAAGACGAAGAAGTCCGATACCGGCACCTCGATCCGCTTCTGGCCGGACGCACCCTATTTCGAAACCTTGAAATTTTCCGTTAGCCGGCTGCGGCATACGCTGCGGGCCAAGGCGGTGCTGTGTCCCCGGCTGACCGTCACCTTTTTGGACGAAGCCTCCGGACAGAGCGACAGCTGGTATTTCGAGGACGGCCTGAAGGACTATCTGGCGGAAAGCGTCAAGAATTTCGAACACATCCCCGAAGAGCCGTTCGTCGGTCAGGTGGAGGGACAGGATGAATCCGTCAGCTGGGCGGTGATCTGGCTTCCCGAGGGCGGGGACGGCATCGCCGAAAGCTTCGCCAACCTGATTCCCACTCCCCAGGGGGGGACCCACGTGGTGGGCTTCCGGGCGGGCCTGCTGGCAGCGCTGCGTGATTTCGGCGAATTCCGCGGGTTCATCCCCCGAGGCGTCAAGCTCACCCCCGAGGACGTCTGGGAGCGGTGCAGCTACATCCTATCGGCCAAGCTGGCGTACCTTCAGTTCTCCGGGCAGACCAAGGAAAGGCTTTCCTCCCGGGAATGCACGGCGTTTATCTCAAGCGTCGTGCAGGACGCCTTTTCGCACTGGCTCAACCAGAACCCGGAGTCCGCGCAGAAGCTCTGCGAGATGGCCATCGAAAACGCCCGCCGCCGGCTGAAGGAGGCCGCCAAGGTGGTGCGCCGCAAGGTGGGTGCCGGCCCGGCGCTTCCAGGCAAGCTCACGGACTGCATCTCGCAGAACCCGGAGGAAAGCGAGCTCTTCCTGGTAGAGGGCGATTCGGCCGGAGGCTCCGCCAAGCAGGCGCGCGACAAGAACACCCAGGCGGTGCTGCCCCTGCGGGGCAAGATCCTCAATGCCTGGGAGGAGGACGCCAACACGATCCTGCAGTCCCGGGAAATTCATGACATCGCGGTCGCCGTCGGCGTGGATCCGGGGTCGAGCGACCTTTCGGGCCTGCGCTACGCCAAGAACATCATCCTGGCCGATGCCGATTCGGACGGCCTGCACATCGCCACGCTCCTGTGCGGTCTGTTTCTCAGGCATTTTCGCCCGTTGGTGGAGGCCGGAAAGATCTATGTCGCCATGCCGCCGCTCTACCGCATCGACCAGGGTCCGAAGGTCTTTTATGCCCTGGATGAACAGGAGAAGAACGCCGTCCTGAAACGCCTCGACGACGACGGCAGGAAGGGCAAGATCAATGTTCAGCGCTTTAAAGGCCTCGGCGAAATGAACCCGTTGCAGCTGCGGGAGACCACCATGCACCCCGAAACCAGGCGGCTGGTCCGGCTGACCCTTCCCAAGCAGGGAGGCACGCGGGAAGTGGTGGACATGCTGCTGTCCAAGAAGAGGGTCAAGGATCGCAAGCGCTGGCTGGAGGAGGAAGGCGACCGCGCGGAGGCGGAACTGCTGTAGAAGTGGTTCCTAACCCCGTCTGACGGCCGGGGGCGGCGTTGCAGGCCGGTTTGAAATGCTCACAACCTATCGAGGTTGCTCCGCTTTCAAACCGGCCTACGCCTTGCCCGCGGCCGTGATCAGAGGTTAGGAAACCACTTCTATCCTGCTGCGTTGACTGGTCTTCTCCCCCTTTGG
>CAZNAX010000296.1:0-3330 GCA_964570965.1 uncultured Desulfatibacillum sp. | reverse complement strand
GAACTCTTGGGCGCACAGCCACCATCTGGATTCACCGATGAGATCAAGGCTCTTACACGTCACTGTAAGGTTTTAATAATAACCAGCGTGGCATCATCTTCTCTTTTAGCGCTCCCCTGGAACGAAACCTGGGCGGATAAAATGCGGTCCAGAATTTCGTTAGCGCTCTTCTGATGGTAGCGGCGCACGGCTTCATATACCGCCTCTTTACCGAACCGGTTTCCCTTCAAGTCGGGTGCCTCCCAAACCCCATCGGTTCCGAGCAGGATGACCCCCTCCTGCGAAAGCATGGCCCCCTTTTGCTCTTCGTAGTTGTATCTGCCATCCACGCCCAGAGGCATTCCCGATCCGCCGAGTTCCTGGAACGAATCGCTTGTGGGATCATATAAAATGGCGGGATCATGCCCGGCCCGCACCCAGCTGAGTTCCTTGCTGGCCGTGTCAATTATCAGGAAAAACAAGGTCACAAAATCGCCGGATGGTTCGATATCCTGAACGATCTGGCGGTTTACGTCGGAAATGATTTGGGCCGCGCTGCCCGGATGAAAGGCTCTCTGTCTCAACGCGGATCGAATCCCAATCTTGCCGACGGCGTGGTTGAACGAGCCCTTGATCAGCCCGCGCATATCCTCTCGCCCCAGCCTGCAAACCGGCAACTGGCAGCACTATGTAAACGAGAATATCATCATTGATGCGTCGAGTTTGCATCTCTGTTCGTTCGGCATCCGGAAAGGATAATGGTTGGGCATCTGGATAGAAGCTATCGCGGTAGGACATATTTACCATCGACAAATTGCCCTTCCAGTCGCTCCCCGTTCGGAAATGTCATGACTCCACTGCCGGACCGCTCACCGTCTAGGAAATCCCCCGTGTACACTCTTCCGTCGGGATAGGATAGGATCCCTTTCCCGGAGCGCTTGCCGCGAATGAAATCGCCCTCGTACCGCCGGCCGCTAGGCCAGGTCATAATCCCCTTGCCATGCCTCAAACCACTTTTAAACTCGCCAGTATACACCCGGCCGTCTGCGTACTTCATTGTCCCTCGGCCGTTGCGCTCAAGAAACTCCCACTGACCGATATAAACTTGGCCGTTCGGGTAGGTGAAAGTTCCCTCGAAAACTGAATTGTCGCGGAACCGCCCCTTCAGAGTCCGGCCGAGCGGCAAAGTCATATAGCCTTCCCCGTCGAGTTTCCCGTTCTTGAACTCGCCGGTGTATTTGTGCCCGGTGGAGAAAATCTTTGTGCCTTTGCCGTTAACGCAGTCTCCTTCAACACATTGATCGGCGATTGCGCGAACCGGCAGGAGGATAAGCCAAATGAAAACTAAGGAAAAATTTATTATTTGTCGCTTTAAGTGTACTTCACCCCAAGGCCGTTTAGAAGAAAGCACACGATCTTTGGATAGGCGATCAAAAGGTTGGCATAGATTCCCAAAATCCATGTTGTTTGGGTGAGGATTGAACTCGGCATGTATTCTCATCGGGGCCTCCTATTATGTCTTCTTCCTTCGCAGGAATAACCGCTGACAGGCTTCGAATCTTAATCAACCGTTACATATTTCAACCCAGTGGCGTAGCAAATCTCGTCGTCGACTGAGAGGGGTTTCGACCACCTTACTTGCACCAGGGTCTGGGAACGGAGTCCGGCGTCCATGGAACTCTCCGAAAAACAGCCGGTGACCCGGACAACTACAATCGTTCCGACTTTCACATGTTCTTTTAATCAATCGCTGCCTCCCCCCAGGGCCGCGTATAAATTGACCTGGTTGTTATACTTGAGAAAACGGGTGGCAATCAGCTCCAATTCGGAGGCATACATGCTGCGCTGCGCGTCGAGCACATTCAGATAGATGTCGATTCCCTTAGCCTTACCTGAACGACCTCAATAGTACTGATGGAATCGTATCGCGGTTTCATGGCAACCCGTACAGCTTAAACCGTGCCATAAAATATTTTACTATTAAATCAGAATATTAAACGAATGGCTTGCAATATAGTGAAAAATATGGCAGAATTGACATGCTAAATATCTCAGTTATTAAAAATGTATCATTCTGGGTGGTACGGCAGAGGAGGAGGTTTAGTGGATAAGCTATCCTTTTTTAAAAAGGGAACGTCCAAGATCTGCGGCAGCCTGGACATCCATGAAGCGTTGCATGATTGCCTTCTTTTCCTTCAAAGTTTCATGCCGCTGAACTGCATTCTATTTGGTCTGTTCGAACCGGAGATTGGTGCGCTTCGCATCCTGGCGCTGGCGGCCGATTTTCCCGTCAAGGACTCAGTTGATATCCCCATTGCCCTATCAGCGGAATCCCATAGCTACATGAAATCGCATGCGGGCGAAGTGTTGATGGCTGACTCAGCTGGAAGCTCACCCCACACGACCTTCGCCAGAGAGCTATCAACGGCTCTGGGCCTTCCGGATCTGAGCGGGCTCGGGATACCTTTGCGGATCAAGGGGGAACAACTGGGTGGTCTTGGGGTGTTGTCGAACTCGGCCCAGCAACTCACAAAAACCCACCTCGGGCTGCTGGAACTGCTGCACGATCCATTCGCGATCGCGTTGTCCAATCATCTCCGCCACAGAGAGGTGCTGCGACTCAAGGACCTGCTGGCGGACGACAATCGGTATCTTCAAAGCGAGCTGCACCGGCTATCCGGCAATGAGATTGTCGGCGAACGGTTTGGGCTGAAAGACGTCATGCGGCTGGTAGCCGCGGTAGCCCCGATGGAAAGCGCCGTACTTCTCCTGGGCGAGACGGGGGTGGGCAAAGAGGTCATCGCCAACGCCATCCACTATTCTTCCCCGCGCCGCAGTGGCCCGTTGATAAAAGTCAATTGCGGGGCCATCCCGGAAGGATTGATCGACAGCGAGCTATTTGGTCATGAGAAAGGGGCATTTACAGGTGCGGCCACCATGATGCGCGGCCGCTTCGAGCGCGCCGAGGGCGGGACCATCTTCCTGGATGAGATTGGGGAGCTGCCGCTCGCGGCTCAGGTCCGTTTGCTGAGAGTTCTTCAAGATAAGGTGATCGAGCGCGTCGGCGGCTCCGAGCCGCTTTCCGTGAACGTTCGGGTGATAGCCGCCACCCACCGAGATCTCCAGGCAATGGTCCAGCGGGGGGAGTTTCGGGAAGATCTGTGGTATCGGATCAATGTCGTCCCCATCCGCATTCCCCCGTTAAGAGAAAGGACGGCGGACATACCCGCGCTCGTTTATCATTTTATCGAACGCAAATGCCGCGAGATGAATCTTCGGCATCAGCCGGTGTTGGCCGAAGGGATGCTGGAGCGTCTGAAGCTTTACGATTGGCCTGGGAATGTTCGCGAA
>CAZNAX010000295.1:0-3337 GCA_964570965.1 uncultured Desulfatibacillum sp. | reverse complement strand
TGACCATGGCTTACACCGACCCTGAAAAAGGCATCATCGCCGTCATCTATCAGGTTGTGGGCAAATCCACGGCCCTATTCAAAACCCTCAACGTGGGCGAGGGCTATCAGGATGTCATCGGTCCGCTGGGCAAACCCACGCACGTGGAAAAGATTGGCAAGGTGGTCTGTGTCGGCGGCGGCACCGGGGTCGCCGTGCTGCATCCCATCACGCGGGGGATGAAGCAGGCCGGAAACCATGTCATCGCCATTATCGGCGCGCGGACCAAAGACCTGCTCATCCTCGAAGACTTCATGAAGAGCGCCTCGCATGAACTGCACGTCTGTACCGATGACGGCTCATACGGCCGCCACGGGTTTGTGACCCACGCCCTCAAGGACATCCTGGACAAGGAAAAGATCGACCTGGTGGTGGCGATCGGGCCGGTCCCCATGATGAAGTTCGTCTGCAAACTTACTAAGGAATATAACGTCCCCACCATGGTAAGCTTGAACCCCATCATGGTGGATGGCACCGGGATGTGCGGAGGCTGCCGGGTTTCAGTAGGCGGCAAGACCCAGTTCGCCTGCGTGGACGGCCCCGAGTTCGACGGGCACCAAGTGGACTTCGATGAGCTGATGCTGCGACTGCAGGCCTACTGCGAAGACGAAAAAATGTGCCACAACGAGTTTTGCATGCTGGAAGAATCATTGCATAAATAAGCGCTCATCGGTAATGCCCGATGGCCGCTTATTTCAGGTTGTAACTTAAATAAATTAAATAATTTTATGTTATTACATCGGAGGATGGCCATGTCGGAAGGAACCGCCCCGAAGGAAAAGAAAGAGAAAAAAAGCAGAGTGCGGATGCCCGAGCAGGAGCCCAAGGTGCGCGCCCGTAACTTCCTTGAGGTGCCCACCGGCTACACGCCGGAAATGGCCAAGGAGGAGGCGGCGCGCTGCCTGCAGTGCAAGAATCCCGGTTGCGTTGACGGTTGCCCCGTCGGCGTCGACATTCCCGGCTTCATCAAGCTTCTCAAGGAGGGCGAGTTCACCCAGTCCATCCGCCACATATGGACCATGAACAGCCTGCCGGCGGTTTGCGGCCGGGTCTGTCCCCAGGAAATCCAGTGCGAAGGCAAGTGCATCCTGGCCAAGAAGGGTGAGCCGGTAGCTATCGGCAACCTGGAGAGGTTTGCGGCGGATTGGGAACGGGCGCACGGCACGGGGGCCCTGCCCCCCAAAGCAGCGTCCACCGGCAAGAAAGTCGCCGTCGTCGGCGCCGGTCCGGCCGGCCTGACCGTGGCCGGCGACCTGATCCAGAAGGGCCACGAGGTGACCGTATACGAGGCCTTTCACAAACCGGGCGGGGTGCTGCTCTACGGCATCCCCGAGTTCCGCCTGCCCAAGGAGATCGTGGCTCAGGAAGTCAACTTTCTGGAACGCCTGGGGGTGAAAGTGGACTGCAATGCCGTGGTCGGCCGGACTGTGACCCTCAATGAGCTCTTCGAGGAAGGCTACCAGGCCATCTTCCTGGGGCTGGGGGCCGGGCTGCCCAAGTTCATGAACCTCCCGGGCGAGAACCTGGTAGGCATTCTCTCCGCCAACGAATACCTCACACGGGCGAATCTGATGAAAGCCTACCTTTTTCCGAAGGTGGATACCCCGATTCCGCGCGGCAAAGACGTCGTGGTGCTGGGCGGCGGGAACGTGGCGATGGATTCCGCGCGCACGGCCCTGCGCCTGGGGGCGGACCGGGTGCGGCTCGTCTATCGGCGCTCGCGCGACGAGATGCCCGCGCGGGCCGCGGAAGCCCACCATGCCGAGGAGGAGGGCATCGAGTTCTTCCTGCTCACCAATCCGACCCGCTACATCGGCAACGAGAAGGGACGTCTGACGGGCATGGAGTGCATCAAGATGGAACTGGGCGAGCCGGATGCCTCCGGCCGGCGGCGGCCGGTCCCCGTCAAGGGCTCCGAATTCGAGCTTGCCTGCGACCTGTGCATCGTGGCCGTGGGCACCGGCGCGAATCCGCTGCTGACGAGCTCCACGCCCGATCTCAAGATCAACAAGTGGGGGTACATCGAGGCGGACCCCCAAACCGGCAAGACCTTGAAGAAAGGCGTCTGGGCCGGAGGCGATATCGTGACCGGCTCGGCCACCGTGATCCTTGCCATGGGCGCGGGCCGGAATGCCGCCAATTCAATCCACGACTACCTGATGCGCGGCTGGTAACATTATGATGCATTGCTAAAAAAATTCAGCCTAAAAGACAAGCGCCGGGAATATTTCCCGGCGCTTGTCTTTTTATTGCCCCCGCAATCATGCCCGGCGTGCCTTTATCGGCCGATTCATCTCCTAAGCCTATAAATTCATCATTAATTTTTTTGGAACGAAAAAATTAAAATATTTGATTGTTATGTCGGTTTTTTTCATATAAAGCCTATCTCGTTTTCATTCCGAGGGTGCGGCGTGCGTTGCAGCAACCTATTCCCCGGACCCCACGATGAAGCGACGCCAAGGAGGGGCCATGTCATTCCGACTTTTTCCGAAAGCGCCCAAATTTTTTGAATTTTTCCGCGAGCAAAACCGAATCATCGTCGAGGCCTCTACGGTGCTCAACACCATTGTTCTGGACTACGGTGACTGCGACGTGCGCTGCCAGATGATCAACCGGCTTGAGGCCGATGGTGATGCCTTGAACCGGACCATTTCCCAGCTGCTCTCGACGACCTTCATCACTCCCATCGACCGAGAGGACATTCACCTGATCAACTCCTCCCAGGAAACCATCCTCAATCACATCCAGGCCATTTCAAACCGGATCGGGGTCTACGAATTCACCCGGATGCGGTTTCCGGCGCAGCGGCTGGTGTCCAACGTGAAGGACATGGTCACCGCGATCGGCGTCCTGCTCGGAATGCTTGAAAACAAGGGTGAGGTGGCCGACTACGTCGGGCAGGTCAAGCATCAAAAGAAAGAGTGCGAGATGCTGCTGCTGAGTGGTTTGGGCGAACTGTACGACCATCCCAACCTTTCTCCGGCAGAGACGATGGAAATCATCAAGTGGACCCACGTGTACGATCGCATCGACAAGGCCTTCAACCGGGCGTGGCAACTGGCTAAAGCCATCGAGGGGATCGTGCTGAAAAATGCCTGACCGTCTGGGATGGACCCCATTACCATCTCCGGTTGCTGACAGGGGAGACAAGCCAAGTTGGAACTGACGGGGCTCTGGATGCTGGTGATCGGTACGGTGGGGGCGGCGCTGGTGTTCGATGCCATCAACGGTTTTCACGACGCCGCGAATTCCATTGCCACGGTGGTTTCCACACGGGTGCTTTCGCCGCGGGTCGCTG
>CAZNAX010000294.1:1440-3373 GCA_964570965.1 uncultured Desulfatibacillum sp. | reverse complement strand
AGCTATTCTCTGGACTGAGGGATTATAATTTCCATTCCTATGATCGATTTGCGACTGAGCACCGTGTTGTTGATGATAGCCTTTTTACTTTCACGGTGGCGAAGGAAGGAATTATGCCCCTTCCTGTTGGAACAAAGGCTAAACTGAGGCTTGTCCACATTTTCGAGATGCGTGAGGGAAAAGTTTCCAAGGAGCTTGTGATGGAATCGTCCCCCGAGGCACTTTAAGATAATATCGTACGCCCTATTTCTATGTGGCAAGAGATATATCAACTGAATTTAGGATCTATTTGCTTGTTAACGTAGTGCTTTATCCGACATATCTCAATTTGAGAGAACCATGTTATCTAATACAAATCACCAAGTGTATGTTTTGGTTTGGCACCAAGTCAAAGATAAAGGGTGAAACCCGCTTCTTACGTCCCACCCAACTTAACTCTAATTCTCAATTGACTATTTCCGGCCGACGGTATAAATAAAAGGCCAATCCTACCGACACAGTCATCGTATAGAAACCTATTTTGCCGGCTTCACGATAGAAATAGACGATAAACGTCATAAAGTGATTATGTATCGTGATTACTACGAACTAAAGGCGTATCCCTTCAGAACAGACCCTGACCCAGAGTTTCTTTGGTTTGGCGAAAAGCACAAAGAAGCCCTATCCCTTCTCAAATATGGAATATCAAAGCGGGTCGGGTTCTTGTTGTTGACCGGTGATGTCGGCACTGGGAAAACGTTACTTATCAGGTATCTCTTAAAGGTAATTGAATCTTCGGCGTTGGTGGCCACCATCCAAGATCCTGATATGCCGGCAATTGATTTTTTCAATTATCTATCTGAAGAATTTAAAATGAACAGGGTATTTTCTAACAAGGCTGATTTCCTGATTGATTTTGAACAGTTTTTGCTTAAGGCCTATTCAGATCACAAATCCATCTTTGTTATCATTGATGAAGCTCAAAGACTCAACCATGAGCATTTGGAAGAAATAAGATTTTTGTCTGACATTGAGGTGGATGACCAAAAACTGATTAATATTTTCTTTATTGGTCAAAGTGGAATTAAGCAAATATTAATGGATGAAAGAAATAAGGCAATTAGCCAAAAAATCAGCCTGAGTTATAATATCCGTCCATTAGATGAATTAGAGACGGTCAAATATATTGCTCATCGTCTTAAAATTGCAGGCTCCAAGAGAGGTATTTTTACAGTTGGTGCATGCCGGGACATTTTTGCTATTTCTGGAGGAGTACCACGGTTGATAAATTCGATATGTGATTGTGCGCTTATGACTGGATTCGCAGAAGACAGGAAAATTGTCGATTCAAAATTGATAAATGAGTGTAAGATCGAGTTAAGTCTTTCGATTGGAACAATAGATAAGCACAAAAAATCGGCTCAAGATTAATGAGCTATCCAAAGCAATTGATGCAAAAAACCAGCCTTTCAGAAATGTCTCCCCCAGAATTTTGTGATTCCTGATTATATATCGTACGAAAATCAATCTTCCCATCCAGGATATACTGACAGCGACGTGCGCCACGAGTGCAAACAGGTGGGAAGTTTTTCTTTACCTGTAATCGCACGCAACTGTGCAAGAGATGATGGGAGGCCCCTCCATATCAGGATTCTTAAAGCAGGAGGTTGGCGGAACTTATATGGTATTTTTTTTGATTGATGGGTAAATGAACTATCCATTCGACGTATCACGAAAGCATCGAAATCTTATAATAGGCTAATCTTGATGAGCTTCAGTGAAGGCGGTATCGTTGCTTGGAAGATAATTATTGCGCTGTTTGCAATCGGCTATGTAATACATGGTTGCAGACTCCTTTTTAAGTGGTTCTAAAAGAAAATTCGAAAAGAGACCGAACTCTTGACAGCTTTGGGCACCACATCAGTTTTCAAAAATCGTGCGGTAGACGGCATCT
>CAZNAX010000294.1:0-1340 GCA_964570965.1 uncultured Desulfatibacillum sp. | reverse complement strand
TTGACAGCTTTGGGCACCACATCAGTTTTCAAAAATCGTGCGGTAGACGGCATCTACCCCAGGCAAGAAAGGAATTTTTGTTTCCGGTCGGTGTTTGGTATTAACTGGTGGGAAGGAGTCTGAGCTTGTTATGCATGACGAATCTGCAATGATTTTGATTTGTTGGATAGCCTGACAGATCATCCGACGTATCACCGAAAGACCGATTCTATGATTATGTCATTCCGCCAAAGGGTTACCCCTCCCCGGACAAATGAAAAACACCGCTTGCTCCGCGCTGACAGCCTGTGCTACAGGGCAAGGCATTTACCTGGCTTTACTGGCTTGAATTCATTGGCGAACGGCTGTCAGCCCACCTGATATCCGCAAATCCATTTTGGCAGGCGTATTTGCGGAGAATCTGAAAGGAGACAGCGTGAAGAGACATGTGTTGGTTTTAATCTGTACCGTGATCGTGGGGTTCGGCGGAACCCATGTATCGGCCTATGACTACCCCCTGAAAGACCCTTACGCGGCGACCATCGCCGGGACGCCCACGGAGCTCGAGCCACCGCTGCCCGAGAAGATCGACTACGAACAGCTGGGGTTGGAGGTTTTCCCCAACCGCCCCACGCCCGATGTGTTCTGGTATCAGCGGGAATTCCTGTACACCCTGAGCTACCAGAAGCAGGAGGCGCCGCTGATTTTCGTCATCGCCGGGACCGGCAGCAGCTTCTACTCCTCCAGCATGATCTTTCTGCAGAAGGCTTTCTACGGGGCCGGTTTTCACGTCATCTGCCTCTCCTCCCCCACGCAGATGAATTTCGTCACCACGGCCTCGGCGACCAGCGTGCCGGGCAACATAATAGAGGACTCGCAGGACCTCTACCGGGTGATGACGCTCGCCTGGGAGCAGATCAAGGACCGGATCAAGGTCAAGGAGTTCTACCTGACCGGATATAGTCTGGGCGCCTCCCAGTCGGCATTCGTCTCCAAGCTGGACGAGGAAAAACGCGTTTTTAATTTTAAGAAGGTCTTGATGATCAACCCGTCGGTGAGCCTCTACACCTCGGCCAAGATATTAGATGATATGCTGCTGAAGGTCGTTCCCAGCCGCGATCCGGAGGAATTCGACCGATGGTTCAGAGAAATACTCGGAGCATTCGGCGAGATATACCGAGTGCTGGGCCAACCCCCTCTCGACCATGACTTCCTCTACGATGCCTATCGGTTTCTCCTGAAGAGACAGACGCCCCCCCGGCAGGAAAACATGGCCGGCATGATCGGGACCGTTTTCTGGCTGGCATCGAGCAACATGATTTTCACGGCGGACGTGATGAGCAACTACGGGCTGATCGTCC
>CAZNAX010000293.1:0-3419 GCA_964570965.1 uncultured Desulfatibacillum sp. | reverse complement strand
GAACCTAGGTTAACGGGGCCAGAACCCGTCGTCCTGCCGCTAGACGATCCCTCAGCAAGGCGATATCGCAAACAAAATAACCGACCGGCCTGGTTCAGTCAAGAGCCAATTATCTTCCTTCCATAATCTCGATGGCCCGGTGCAGGCGCTGCAGGGTCTTTGCCTTGCCGATGATGGCCGTGATCTCGAAGATGCCCGGGCTGGCCGCACGGCCGCTCAGCGCGACCCGGACCGGCTGGGCGATCTTGCCGAGCTTCACGCCGGTCTCGGCCATCACGGCCTTGAAGGTTTCCTCCAGGGCCTGTTCGGTGTAGTCCTCCAAGGCTCCGAGCTTCGCCGTGAGGGTTTTAAGGGCGGGGAGCGCCTCGGTGGTCAAGAATTTGCGGGCGGCGTCCGGATCGTAGCTGATCTCGTCCTGATAGTAGAAGAGGGCCTGATCGGCCATCTCCACCAATGTTTTGCTGCGCGGAGCCAGGGAGGCGATCACCTTTTCGTTCATCGGGCTTTCAATCAGTTCCACGCCGCGGGCGGCCATGAACGGCCGCAGGCAGTCGACCAACCCTGCCGGCGGCGTTCCCTTGATATGGTCCGCATTGAGTGCGGACAGCTTCTCCGGGTCGAAGACCCCGGCCGCCCGGCCGATGGCTTCCAAATTGAAGACCTCGATCAGCTCCTGGCGGGTGAAGAACTCCTGGTCGCCGTGGGACCACCCCAGCCGGACGAGGTAGTTGATCATGGCTTCGGGCAGAAAACCCATTTCGCGGTAGGCGGTGACCGAGGTCGCACCGTGGCGCTTGCTCAATCGGGTGCGGTCTTTGCCGAGCACCATGGGCACGTGGCCGAAGACGGGCAGCGGGCTTCCCAAGGCCTTGTAGAGCTGAATCTGCTTGGGGGTGTTCATGACATGGTCGTCGCCGCGGATGACGGTGCTGATGCCCATGGTGATATCGTCCACCACCACCGCAAAGTTGTAGGTGGGGGTGCCGTCGCTGCGGCAGATGATGAAATCGTCCAGCTCCTCGTTCTGGAAGATGATGCCGCCCTTGACCACGTCGTCCAGCACGGTCGTGCCGGTCAGCGGGGCCTTGAAGCGCACGGCCGCACCCGGTCCGGCCGCCAGCCCCAGGTTCCGGCAGGTGCCGTCGTATTTGGGCTTGCCGCCGGTGGCCATGGCCTTCTGGCGCATCGCATCGAGGCGTTCCGGCGGGCAGGTGCAGTAGTAGGCGTTGCCGGAGTCCAGCAGCTTCTGGATGTATTGCCGATAGACGGGGAAACGCTGGGTCTGGAAATACGGGCCTTCGTCCCAATCGATGCCGAGCCATTCCAGGGACTCCAGGATGGCGTCCACAAATTCCCGCGAGGAGCGCTCGGTGTCGGTGTCTTCAAAACGCAGCACGAAGCGCCCCTTCATCCGGCGGGCGTAGAGCCAGTTGAAGATTGCGGTGCGGGCGCCGCCGAGATGCAGATAGCCGGTAGGGCTGGGCGGGAAACGCGTGATGATTCCGGACATAAAACCCTCCTCGTGTGATACCCTGCCGGCAGATAAAAAGGGATGCCGGCGGCTGCCCAGCCGGCGGTTTTTCTAATTGGTTTGGCAGGCTTCCGAACAAATGATTTTCGGATAACCTATTTGAAATAGATTACAAACAATCTCTTCATTATCTAAATTTTAACTAATCCGCGCAAGTAATCATGCGGTGTTGCCCGTTTTGCAAGGCCGCCGGGGAAATGGCCCGGGACGGCGGCATGGGCGGCGGCGCCGCACCGATCGAGTTTGCCGTCCAAAATCCCGCTTGCCAGTCATTCAATAATTACAAATTATATCATTTAGTTGAATAAAAGCAGGGGCCGATCAGCTTGCAGTCATTGCATAGCACGGAACGAATTCTTTCTCAAGAGGTGCAATCGCACACTTTTTAGGCTTGACATGCCGGCTGAATTAAATTACTTAACGCAGGACTTATAATTAGGTACGAATTGATAGTTTATTTATTTTAACTCAATAAGTTAGGAGATTGCTCATGGGCCTGCCTAAGCGAAAAGTGTCTAAATCCCGGAGGGACAAGCGCCGAACCGGAAAAACTCTGACTGCGCCGTCTCTCTCCACCTGTCCGGATTGCGGAGAGCCCGTTCTACCCCACCGTGTCTGCTCCAGCTGCGGATCCTACAAGGGCCGCAAAGTCATCAAAACCAAAGAAGACGAATAAGGACCGACCGAATGGCATCCCAGGATACAACGCAGGGCCGGTCCCTGGCCGGGTTGGACCCTGAATCCAGGCAGATGGTCCTGGACACGGTGGCTCAGCTGAAAAAGCGGCTGCTGACCAAGGAGCGAATTCTCGAGTTCGACCGCAAGGAGATCTTCCCTGAGGAGGTCATCCGGGAAATGCTGGGGCCCGAGATCGGCCTGCAGCTGCTCATGATCCCGGAGGTATACGGCGGCCTGGGCGGCGGGGCGCGGGACAGCTGCGCGATCACCCGCGAAATGGCCAAGATCTGCCTGGGCATCACCACCGCCTTCTTCGCCATCCAGCTCGGAGCCGACCCGATCATCGTCGGGGCGACCGAGGCGCAGAAGCGCAAATGGCTCGGCAAGATCGCCGCGGGCGAGGCCCTCGTGGCCTATGCGGTCACCGAACCGGACGCGGGCAGCAACGTCGCCGCCCTCAAGACCAAAGCCGAGCCGGTGACGGATGCCTCCGGCCGGATCACCGGCTACCGCATCAACGGCGCCAAGCAGTTCATCTCCACGGGCGGTTATGCCGACTTCATCACCGTGCTGGCCGATGCGCCGGAGGGGCCGACCTTCTTCATTCTGGAGAAGGATACGGCTGGCTACCAGCGCGGCAAAGGCGAGGAAAAGCACGGGATCCGCGCTTCCAACACCTCGCCGCTGACGTTCAGCGACGCCTTCGTTCCGATGGAAAATCTGATCGGCGGAGTCCCCGGCCAGGGTCTGAAGCAGGCTAACGCGGTCTTCGGCTACACCCGCTTGATGGTGGCCTCCATGGCCCTGGGCGCCGGCGAGGCGGCTCTGGAGATCGCGGTCCCCTATGCCCAGGAGCGCATCCAGTTCAAGACGCCGCTGTCCGAGAAACAGGGGTACACCCACAAGCTGATCGTTCCCAACGTGGTTCGCTTGGCGGCGGCCGAAGCCTATATCGACGAGGTGGCCGAGCGGCTCGATACCGGGGAGAGAGACCTGGAGGTGGAGGGCTCCATTGCCAAATGGTTCGCCACCGAGGCCGGCAACCGCGCGGCCGAGGACTGCATCCAGGCCTTGGGCGGCTACGGTTACATCACCGAATACGGGGTGGAGAAGATCAAGCGCGACGTCCGCATCACCACCATCTACGAGGGCACGAGCGAGATCCAGCAGAACATTATCAGTACCTTCCGCTGGAAGAGGAGCCGTAAGA
>CAZNAX010000292.1:0-3434 GCA_964570965.1 uncultured Desulfatibacillum sp. | reverse complement strand
GAGCTGTCGTGGCTGGCGACCGGGCGGTCGTCGTCGAGCTCGGGCAGGATTTTTCCGGCCAGCTGCTTGCCGAGTTCGACGCCCCACTGGTCGAAGCTGAAAATGTTCCAGATCACGCCTTGCACGAAGATCTTGTGCTCGTACATCGCGATCAGACAGCCGAGAACCTGCGGCGTCAGTTTCTCGAACAGGATGGAATTGGTCGGGCGGTTGCCTTCAAACACCTTGTGGGGGGTCAGGCGTCTGACGTCCTGCTCGCTCTTGCCTTCCCGGCGCAGCTCGGCCGCGGCCTCCTCGGCCGTCTTGCCGTTCATCAGCGCCTCGGTCTGGGCGAAGAAATTGGAGAGCAGAATGGAGTGGTGCCGGCCGACCGGGTTGTGGCTCACGGCCGGCGCCAGGAAGTCCGCCGGAACGAGGCGGGTTCCCTGGTGAATCAGCTGGTAGAAGGCGTGCTGGCCGTTGGTGCCGGGTTCGCCCCAGATGACCGGCCCGGTGGCGTAGCCGACCCGGTGTCCGGCGCGGTCGACGGATTTGCCGTTGCTTTCCATGTTGCCCTGCTGAAAGTAAGCGGGGAAGCGGTGCATGTACTGGTCGTAGGGTAGGATCGCCTCGGTTTCGGCGCCGAAGAAGTTCACGTACCAGATGCCGAGTAAGGCGAGAATCACCGGGATGTTGTGATCGATTGGCGCCTCTACAAAATGCCGGTCCATGGCGTAGGCGCCGGCGAGAAGCTCTTCGAAACGCTCAAAGCCCACATAGCAGGCGATGGAAAGTCCGATGGCCGACCACAGGGAGTAGCGGCCGCCGACCCAGTCCCAGAACACGAACATGTTCTCGGGTGAGATGCCGAAATCTCTCACCTTGACGGTGTTGGTGGAAATCGCCACGAAATGCTGCGTTACATGGGCGCTGTCGCCGGCGCTTTTTAAGAACCACTCCCGCGCGCTGAAGGCATTGGTCATGGTCTCCTGAGTGGTGAACGTCTTGGATGCGATCAGGAAGAGCGTGGTCTCCGGGTCGAGGGTTTTCAGCGTCTCGGTCAGGTGGGTGCCGTCCACGTTGGAAACAAAGTGCACGGCAAGCCCGGGCTGCGCATAGGGCCGCAGGCACTCCGTGACCATGACCGGCCCGAGATCCGAGCCGCCGATGCCGATGTTGACAATGTCCGTGATCTGCTTGCCGGTGAAGCCTTTCCATGAGCCCGACCTCACCTGCTCCGAAAATCCTTTCATCTTGTCGAGCACAGCGTTGACATCGGGCATGATATCCTTGCCGTTCTCTAAAACCGGGGTGTTCGCACGGTTGCGAAGGGCCGTGTGCAGCGCGGCGCGGTTTTCGGTCTCGTTGATCCGGTCACCGGCCAACATGCGGTCGATGGCCTCCGCCACGCCGCAGCTCCGGGCCAGTTCGAACAGCAGGCCGAGCGTCTGGTCCGTGATGCGGTTTTTGGAATAATCCAGGAGGATGTCGTCGAAGCGTATGGAGAACTTCTGGAAGCGATCCGGGTCCTGCGTAAATAGTCGCTTCATGTGCACATTTTTCATGGCAGCATGGTGGACGGCAAGTTTTTCCCAGGCGGCGGTGGCGGTGGGGTTTATCTTCGGAAGCATTGTGGCTCCTCTATGTCTTTTAGGCGATGAATGAGATCTCTGTTTCATTTGCGACGAGATACAGGATACAGGATGCCTCGCCTTATCCGGTGGGAGAGGCCTCCGGCCTCGATCACCGCGGCTGAAAGCCGCTCCCACAAAAACCTGAGGCGCCTGCCGCGCCCGATGGCGGCATTAACGCTGAATCCACTTTTTTTATCCAACATTATCCAACATTTCGTAACCGGTATCATGTGGCTCAGGTTTTTAAGTCGATAATCTCCATGCGATTGTTCCGGTCCGGGTGCCTGCGGGAGGGGCCTTCGGTCAGAACGATGTAACGGCCGACCAGTTGCTGTCGTTCGCGCCAGCGGCGGCACCACTCCTTCCAGCGGTCCGGATGTTCGTTTTCAAACACCGGAAAGACGCCGTAGGAGAACATCAGGTCTTGGCAGGTCTTTTCTTGGGAGCTCACGGCGGTAATCCACACCGGAAGCTTGAAACGGGCAATGCTGCGGGCCGTTCCGCCGCTGTGGGTAGGGACGATGACCGTCGCGGGAGTGATCCGATGGATGGTGGCTTCCACGCTCGCTGCAATCAACTCCTCGGCTTGGATGTTTTCATCAGCCGCCATGACCGCGCCGGCGCAGACTGTGCCGAAGTCCGCACGGTGGGATTCAGCGGCCGCCGCAATTTTCGTCAGCATGGCGACAGCATCGACGGGGTGGCGGCCCACGGCTGACTCCCCCGAGAGCATGACCGCATCCGTCCCGTCGAAGATGGCATTGGCGACGTCGGTCGCCTCAGCCCGCGTCGGCAGGCGGTTGGTGATCATGGACTCCAGCATCTGGGTGGCGGTGATGACCGGTTTGCACTTACGGTTGGCGAGGCGCATCAGTCGTTTCTGGGTGACGGCCATTTCCTCGATGGGGATCTCCACCCCGAGGTCGCCGCGGGCGACCATAATGCCGTCGGCGGCATCCATGATCGCATCGATGCGCTTCAAGGCGCCGGAGCGCTCGATTTTGGCGATGATCATGGGATGGAACCCCAGATCGGCGGCGGCGGCGCGCACGGCCGTAATATCTTCGGCGCGGTCCACAAAAGACTGGCTGACGGCGTCGACGCCGTGCCGCAGAGCGAATTCCAGACACCTGCGATCGTGCTCCGTGAAGGCGCTGATGCCGAGATCGATCCCGGGCAGGTTCACTCCCTTGCGCGACCGCAGCTCGCCCCCCACCTGGACGCGGCAGACGACGTCGGTACCCTCTACCTGCAAGACCTCCATGGCGATATAGCCGTCGTTGAGAAACAGCCGGTCGCCCGGACGGACCGATGCAGGCAGTTCGGGAAAACTGACCGAAACCCGTTGTCGTGTGCCGATTATGTTCTCCGTCGTCAGCGTGAACGTCTCGCCGGTGGCGAGTTGGATCGGTTCTTCGTCGAATTTGCCGATACGCATTTTGGGCCCCGGCAGATCGGCCATGATGGCGACCCGCCGGCCGGCCGCCTCGGCCGCGGCGCGCACCCGGGCGATTACCCCGGCGTGACCGGAGAAATCCCCATGGGAGAAATTGAGGCGCACGACATTCATGCCGGCCAGGATCAGCTCACGGAGCACCTCCGGTGAATCTGACGCCGGGCCGATCGTCGCAACGATCTTGGTTTTGTTGAGGGGAAATGTCACGCAGGCCTCCGCGGGAAAATGGTCAAAAACCGGTTACGGCAGGCCGGGCAAATTTCCGCCTGTCGTGCGGGCTGTGATTCCGGGCTCTATCATCGCGGCTGGAAAGCCGCTCCCACAGGGAACAACCAATTTTCTCAGGGGACGATGCCCAGGTAGTC
>CAZNAX010000291.1:0-3453 GCA_964570965.1 uncultured Desulfatibacillum sp. | reverse complement strand
CGCATCCACGCCGGCAACGGCACCGGCGCCGACCGCACCGGCGGCAGCGGCATCAAACCCGCCGACGTGCTCTTGGCCAACCTCAACACCATCGCCGACGACAACTCCGACGAGGACGACGACAGCGGCCTGCGGCTCTTGGAGGCGCACTACACCCAGCACTTCTTCGATGAGAAGCTGAGCCTTACCGGCGGCAAGGCCGAACAGCTGGGCTTTCTGGACGAGAACGCCTTCGCCAACGACGAGGGCAGGCAGTTCGTCGGCAAGCCCTTCGTGAACAACTCGGTCTTGGACAGCGAAAACGAGTACACCCCGCTGATCGGGGTGAGCTTCAAACCGCTGGAGCTGGTCTCCTTCTCGCTGGTGGGCGCCTCCACCTCCCGGCCCTATGTGGAGGACACCCCGCTCGAAAACACCTCCAAAAGCAAGTACGACAACATTTTCAGCACGCCGTTTATCGGCGGCCAACTGACCTTTTCTCCCAAGTTCGGCGAATTGGAGGGCAACTACCGGCTCTACGGTTGGTACGCGGGCTACGACCACTCCAAGCTCGACGCCGAGCGCAATCCCATTGATGGGGAGAAAGCCAAGGGCTGGGGCATCGGGCTGAGCGCCGACCAGCAGATCACCGAGATGATCGGGTTGTTCGGCCGCTTCGGCTGGAACAACGAGGATGTCTACGTAGTCAAGTGGGAGGCCTCGGGCGGGGTGAACCTCACGGGACTGATTCCCGGCCGCGAAGAAGACACCATCGGGCTGGGCTTTGCCGGCCTGGTGCCCGACAGCCGCTTCACACAGGACGATCCCGAATACCACCTGGAGGTCTACTACCGCATCGCGGTCACCGAAAACCTGGCCTTCACCCCGGACGTCCAGTACGTCTGGAACCCCGGCGGCGACTCCGATAACGACGGGGTCTTCGCCGGCATGGTCCGAGGGGAGTTCAACTTCTGAAGCTGCAGCAAGCGTGTCGGCATCAGTTGCCAAGCGCATTGTATTGAATTAGACTCCTGCAGGCTTTCGAATAAAGCTTAAATTTTCTCGTGGGAGCGGCGTCTTGCCGCGATGCGGTCGTGGCTGGAAGCCACTCCCACAAGGACACACTTCCATAGCAATAGGAACGTGCGATGCATATTTCCGAAGGAGTCCTATCGGGTCCGGTGCTCGTTTCCGGCGCGGCCCTCGCCGCCGCCGGCACCGCCATCGGCTTGAAAAAGCTGGACTATGACCAAATTGCTCGAACCGGGATGCTTTCGGGAGTCTTCTTCATCGCCTCGCTGGTCCATGTTCCGCTGGGCCCCACGAGCGTGCACCTGGTCCTGAACGGTCTCCTCGGGCTGATCTTAGGCTGGCCGGCCTTTCCCGCCATCCTGGTGGCGCTGGCGCTGCAAGCGGTTTTTTTTCAGTTCGGCGGCATCACCTCGCTGGGGGTCAACACCGTCATCATGGCCCTGCCGGCGGTGGTCTGCTATGGTCTTTTCGCGCCGCTGCTGCGCCGCGGACAGGCCGTGGCGCTGGCCGCGGCCTTTGCCTGCGGGTTTCTGGCCGTTGGCTTGGGCGGAATCATCGTCGGCTCGGCGCTGATGTTTACGGAAGAGAAATTCTTCGAGGTGGCGGCGGCGGTCGTGGCAGCGCATCTGCCTGTCATGATCATTGAAGGCGTCGTAACCGCGCTCTGCGTAGCGTTCCTCCAGAAAGTCCAGCCTTCCATGCTGCCGGGGTTTTCTCCCAAGGAGGTTCCATGAAAATGCGATCGCTTGCTTATTCAATTTTAGCGGTCGGGATATTGGTTCTTTGCGCCGGATCGGCCCTTGCCCACCGTGTGAATGTTTTTGCCTGGGTCGAGGGCGAGACCGCTTTCGTCGAGTGCAAATACCCGGACGGCACAAAAGTGCGCGAGGGCGTCATCCGGGTGCTGGATTCCGGCGGCAAGGAACTTCTCAACGGGAAGACCAACGACAAGGGTGAATTTTCGTTCAGGGTCCCCAAGCCGGATGATCTCACCATCGTTCTGGAGGCCGGAATGGGCCACCGCGCGGATTGGCCCTTGTCCAAACAGGACCTTGCCCCCGCCGGGCCGGCGTCGCCGCCCGAGCCGGCCGCTCCCAAAACCGAAGCGCCGCCGCCGGCTGCCCAGCAGTCCCATGCCGGACCCTCCTCACTGCCGGCCGCAGACATCGGGCCGGCGCTTGAAAAAGCGCTGGACAAGAAGCTTGCGCCCGTGATCAAAATGCTGGCCGAGATGCACGAGCAAAAAATCCGGCTGACGGACGTTCTGGGCGGCCTCGGATATATTTTCGGCCTGGTGGGCGTGGCCGCCTACTTCAAGCGCAAATAAAGGGGACGGCATTTGAAACGCATATGCGTCATCGACGGCCAGGGCGGCGGGATCGGCGCCACGGTCATCCGGTATCTTAAAGAGGCTCACGGCGAGGCGGTCGAATTGATCGCCTTGGGAACCAACGCCATCGCCGCCGCCCAGATGCTTAAAGCGGGCGCCAACCGCGCGGCTTCCGGCGAGAACGCCATTCTCTTTACCAGCCGTTGCGTCGATGTGATCATCGGCCCCATTTCCATCAGTTGGGCCAATGCCATGCTCGGCGAGATCACGCCGAAAATGGCCGAGGCGGTCATGTCCAGCCCGGCTCCCAAGCTTTTTCTGCCGCTGTCCCAAGAACCCGTGGTGCTGGTGGGGGTCAGCAGCGAACCCCTGCCCCATCTGGTTCAACAGCTGGTTTACAAGAAACTCAAGGAGGTGTTGTCCGATGTGTGAAGCCAATGCGTACATCATCCGCAACGATCGTGAGGAGCTCGTCCTGGAGTCGGTCGACGTGGTTGAACCCCAGGATGACGGGGGGTTCCTCCTGGTCGACATCTTCGGCCAACAGAAAACCATTCGCGGCAAGCTGAAAACGATGAACCTGGTCAATCACAAGATCCTGTTCGAGTCCTGACGGCCTCCAATGAAGCCGACCTTTTTCGCGTGGGAGCATTGAGTGCTGCGCGAACCCTTCGCCGTCGGCAGCTCGCCCCTGCACCGTCTCGATCCCCGCATCCGGCTGGCATCCGCCGCGGGTTATTCCTGCGTGCTGGCGGTGTGCCGCGAGTTCCCCGCCCTTCTGGCCGCCCTGTTCCTGTCCATGGCGCTGGTCGCCGCGGCCCGCCTGCGGATCGCGGAGGTTCTCAAGCGCCTGCTGGTCGTCAACGGGCTGGTGGTATTTATCTGGGCGGTGATCCCGTTCACTTTCCCCGGCGAGGCGCTGTTTCGCCTGGGGCCGCTCCATGCAGCGCGCGAGGGAATCGAGCTGGCCGCCCAGATCACGCTCAAATCCAATGCCATCATCCTCGCCTTCATGGCCCTGGTGGCCACCATGCCGTTTGCGACCGTCGGCCATGCCCTGCACCGGCTGCGGGTGCCGGACAAGATCGTGCACCTGCTGCTGATGACCTACC
>CAZNAX010000290.1:0-3463 GCA_964570965.1 uncultured Desulfatibacillum sp. | reverse complement strand
AAGATACGGCACGTTCTAGTGCCGAAGCCTGATCAACGGTCCCTTCGGTGACGTAAAGGATGTTCTTGAACGGCTTCATATGTCACCCCGGTTAGTATTGTGGATGTCTGCCAGTTTTGAAAAATGCCATACACTAGGAACTATTGGTACTCATCGATACCGTAGGCACTCCGGCAGGGCATATTTGTTTGATTCTCTCCACCGCCACGCTTTCACCCAAGACCACCAGCCGGTCATTCGGGACCAGGCGCTCATGTGGTCCGGGGGAAACGATACGCTCCTCTCCACGCCGAATTCCGACCACGGTGACCTTGTATTGCTGACGGAATTTCAACTCTGCCAAGGTTTTGCCTGCAACATCGGAGTCACAGGGAACCAGCACTTCATCGACGACAAATTGGTCAGGGGTGCCTGAAGAATCGATATCATGCAATTGTCCAAGAAGGTCTTCAGCACGCTTCAACTCATCATGAGGCCCCATCACCACCAGCCGGTCTCCAGGGTAAATCCGGAATTCCGGGTTGGGGTCGTAAAACACATGTCCGGCCCTGTTCACGGCAAGTATCGATGTGCCGGTGGAACTCCTCAACGGAATTTCATGAATTTTATTGCCCGTAAAAATTGAGCCGGACCTCAACCGTATCTCATGAAAGGCGATCGGCCAGTCGATGGTCGACGTGAAAACCCCTCTGGCATGGGTGAGTGAATCCGCTGCTTGTTCGGCGGCATCGGTGAAGGGCCGCAGCACGACATGCGCTCCGGCCGCCTTGTAGAGATTCCACTCCTCGGGTGAAGTCGCCGTAAGCGCAACTTTTCCGGCAAATTTTCGATGAGTCAGGAATTTCAGCAGCGCAAGGTTCAGTTCTTTGCTGCGCACGGTACTGACCACCCACTTAGCCTTGTTCAAAGGCAGCTCTTCATGAAGCTCCGGATCGCCCATGTCCCCATAAAGAACCGTAACGTCCCTGGAGCGCCATTTCTCAAGCGCACGGGGATCAAAGTCCACGGCTACCAGACTTTTTTTCCTGTCCAAGAGATGCTCGGCCAGTCCGCTGCCATAGTTTCCCAGACCAACGAGAATGACATCAACAACGGGCTGGATTTGAAAAACGTCAACACTCACCTCCCGGTACGGATAGGCTTTTTCAAATATTTTGAGTGGTTCGGAGAAAAAGCGGTAGAGCGGCTCCGAATAAAGAATCATGTAGGTCGAAGCGAAAATGGTTACGACTCCAACGAGCGTGATCAGCCCCATGGTTTCCGGGCTGATATGACCGAGGCTCAGCCCCAGGGCGGCGACAATCAGGGAGAATTCGCTGATCTGGGCAACCGTGAGACCTGCCATAAAACCCGTGCGGCGGCGGTACCCCATTACGCCCATGATGATCAGCACGATGAGCGGATTGCCGATCAAAACAAAAACAGAAAACAGCATGGATGCACCGATCTGTGAACCGACGGTGCTCCAATCCAGCCGGGCTCCAAGGTCAATGAAGAAAAACAGCAGCAGAAAGTCGCGCAGTCCCGTTAAACGGGCTCCGATGGCGTCTCGATAATCCGTGGAGGCCAACGAAACACCGGCCAAAAACGCCCCAACTTCCTTGCTGAAGCCGAGAAAATCGCTGAAGGCCCCGAGGAAAACAGCCCAAGCAATCGCAAAAACATTCAGCAATTCCTGAGAATTGGCCATTTTCTGAAGAAGTGGTGGCAGCACAAAACGCATGACTATCCCGACACCGGCTAACATTCCAACTCCCTTTGCCGCAATAACGGCCGAAGCAGCGAGTGCAGATTCTCCTTCCGGGAGATGGGAGCCGAATGTCGTCAGGCCCACCAAGGCAAGGATGGCCGCAATATCCTGGACGATCAGGAACCCGACTGCGATGCGACCATGCAGGGAGTCGATCTCTTTTTTATCCGAGAGCAGTTTGACGATGATGATGGTACTGGAAAAGGTCAGGGCAACGGCAACGTAAGCAGAACTGATCAAGGACATCCCGAGGCCCAGCGCGATGAAAAAACCTATAGCGGATGTAAAAACTATTTGGCCGAGGCCTGTCGCCAGTGCTACAATCCCGGTTGTGCGGATTAGGTCCAAGTCGAGGCGCAGGCCTACGATGAACAGCAACAAGGCAATCCCGATCTGCGCCAAGAGCTCGATCTGCTGATGGCTCTCGATGACCCCCAAGCAGGCCGGACCGGCCACGATGCCGGTGGCCAGAAACATGATGATCAGCGGTTGGCGCAGCTTCTGGCCGATGGCTCCAATTACTGCCGCAAGGCCTAATATTGCTGCAATTTCGTAAAATGTGTTGCCAAAAATCATCCGGCCCACCTCTGGAATACCACAGCGGCACTCCAATTCGGTTTGCGATATTCTTTCAACTTTGTTTGTTATTAATTGGATGTTAGCACATGATAATTAGATTTCAAAATTGTGTCGAAATTTTCATTACTAAATACATACAGAGTCACAAATGAAATTCGCCTTTCGCGCCTTCTCCAATCCTTGCTTAGGCTGGAGGCGTGGTTGGTTGAGCAGATCAAAAGTATCGATTGGGGGATTGCAGATTAGTTGCGGTTTACGGTGCGTCCAGAGGCTTTCGGCTCCTGAGATTGGCTGAAACTATCTCAGAAATGGTTGCTCGGAGATTTGTCGGATGAAATCAAATTCTTGCAATTTACTGAGATTTATTAATTTTATCCCGCAGCTGACCTGAACACTTGAAGGTTATGACACGCCTCCGGGCCAGCATCATTTCCTCGCCGGTTGCCGGATTCCGTCCTCGCCTCTCGCCTTTTTCCTTTACACAGAATTTGCCGAAACCACTGATCAGGACATTCTCACCCGATACGAGTTTGGATTTTATTAGCTCAATGAGGGTATCGACCAGATCTACTGCTTGATTACGAGGGTATCCATTTGATTCTACCAGGGCGGTAATCAGATTGTCCTTGGTGAGGGTCATGGAAAGGCTCGAATGATTGAGGATTGGAAAAAAGTGGCAGAACTTCTACGTTCCGCAACTTACTGTTTCTATAACATTTTTGTCAAGAAGAAAGTTCCTCAGACGCTCATAATTGATTTTCGATAACTACGACTACCCTGCCATGCATTATCCAGGTCTTCGCGCAATTGGGCCCGCATTGCGCTATATCCATAGGACCGTGCACCTGCCGGAATCCGTGCGGCGTCCAAACGGGAAAACTTTCGAACGTTACCGGTGAACAGGCATTGGGAACTTTCTGTCTTTTGGCCAAAATACCCCGCCCGCTTAAACCTTGGTCTGGAAACAGCATAATGACTCAGGATGATCCTTTGAATCGTTTGCAACAACCGTTAAATATGCTGTGTACATGCCGAGCGCGAGAGAAGCGGATAGCAGTCCCACGCATGCAATAAGCACCGGGCAGCGAACCCTGCCACTGCAATTGTCATCATCCCGGAGGCAGAGGAGGCACT
>CAZNAX010000289.1:0-3539 GCA_964570965.1 uncultured Desulfatibacillum sp. | reverse complement strand
TTGAGGAGCGGTTGCATGTCAAAAACCTTCATGCCTTCTTTCAGGAACCGCGCGGAGCTGGAGGACCATCAACTGAGGGGCCTGCAGTGGACGGTCGCGCACGCGTATGACGGATCGCCGTTCTATCGCCGGCGGATGGAAGCGACCGGAGTTCGGCCTCCGGATGTTCGTGCGCTCGATGATATTCGGCGGCTGCCGCTGACCGCCGCCGACGATCTGCGCGAAGACTATCCGTTTCCGCTGCTGTCGGTGCCTGAGAGCCGGGTGGTGCGCATCCACGCCTCTTCGGGCACCACTGGGAAGAAGAAGGTGCTGGCTTACACCCGCAAAGATGTGGACGACTGGGCGCAGTTTTTCGCCCGATGCTACGAGTTGGCCGGGCTCACGGACATGGACCGCGTGCAGATTGCCGTGGGCTACGGCCTATGGACCGCGGGCGTCGGTTTTCAACTCGGCTGCGAGCGCTTCGGAGCGATGGCGCTTCCCATCGGCCCCGGGAACCTGGCGATGCAGTGCCAGTTTCTGGAGGACCTCCAGCCCACGGTCATGTGCTGCACGGCCTCGATGGGCCTGCTGGTCGCGGAAGAAGTCAACCGGCGGGGCCTCCGGGAGAAAATCCGCCTTAAAAAAATGATATTCGGCTCGGAGCGCAGCAGCGATGCCATGCGCCGGCGGATCAAGGACCTGCTGGGACTGGAGGACATGTTCGACATTCCGGGAATGACGGAGCTCTACGGCCCGGGCACCGGGCTTGACTGCCCCCAGCACGAAGGGATTCATTATTGGGCGGATTACTACATCCTGGAAATCCTCGATCCCACCACGCTGCAACCGGTTGCCCCCGGCGAGATGGGTGAAATGGTGGTCACCACCCTCTGCAAGGAGGCCTCGCCGTTGATCCGCTACCGCACCCGGGACCTGACGCGCATGATCCCGCAGCCCTGTTCGTGCGGTAACCTGCTGCCCCTACACGACCGGATCCTGGGCCGCTCGGACGATATGATCATCTTCCGCGGGGTCAATATTTATCCCTCGCAGATCGATCAGGTGCTGTCCGGGATCCCGGAGGCCAGCTGCGAGTTCCAGGTCCTTTTGGAGCGGCGGGAAGACGGCAGGGACCACATGATCATCCGGCTGGAGTGCTGCCAGGAGCTCGAGGCCTGTCACAGGCCCGTACTCGCCCGGAAAGTGGGAGAACAGATCCGCGGCAGCATCATGGTGCGGCCCGAGGTGGAAATCGTGGATTACTGCACCCTGCCGCGCTCGGAGCGCAAGTCCAAGCGCATTTTCGACAACCGCCCCCTGTAAGACCCGGGCGACGCTGACGCTGAGAGGAGCGTATGCACCACTTCACCTACCTCGTTCCCGGCAGCCTGAACGAGGCCATTTCCATGCACGAAGCCCGCCACGGGCGGGCCAAATACATCGCGGGCGGCACGGACGTGCTCGTCAAAATGAAGGAAGGCAAACTGGCGCCGGACTGCCTGATCTCCCTCCGGCATATCATCGGCCAGGACCGTCCCTTTCTGAACGCCGAAACCGGCGAACTTTACATCGGCGCGTTCATGACCCACCGCTCGATCGAACGTTCGCCTCTCGTTCAACACCGTTATCCTATTCTGCACGATGCGGTCAAAAACATCGGCTCGGTTCAGATCCGCAACGTGGCCACGATCGGCGGGAATCTGGTGAACGCCGTGCCCTCAGCCGACGGCGCCATCCCGCTCATCGCGCTGGACGGCAGAGCCCACATCTACGGGCCCAAAGGGGATCGTCAGATCGACCTGACGCGGTTTTTCCTGGGGCCGGGGCAATGCGACCTGCAGAGCGCCGAAATCCTGACCGAGATCATCGTCCCGCGTCAAGCGCCGCGGACCGGCGGGGCCTACACCAAACACGGGCGCCGGGAGGCCATGGAGCTGCCGATGCTGGGGGTCGGCGTTCTGCTCAGCCTCGAGCCGGACATGACGACCTGCGCCAAAGCGCGTATCTGTCTCGGCGTGGCTGCGCCCACGCCGTTCCGCGCGCGGGAGGCCGAGAAATCGCTGACGGGCCGGCCGATCACGGAGGAGACGCTCTCGGATGCCGGCCGCATCGCCGCCGGCGAATCGCGGGTGCGGGACAGCATTCGCGGGGTGGCGTGGTATCGACGTGAAATGGTGGGCGTGCTGGTCAAGCGCATGGGGTTCCTGGCGCTGGAAAGAGCCAAGCGCACGGAGCAAAGGGCATAGGGCAAAGGGGGAAGGTGGAAGGTGGAGGAGTAGAGAAATCATGGCACGCGATATCAGCTTCGTTTTCAATGGGAACAACATGACAGCTCGGGTGGAGGACCACTGGACGCTGTTGTACTTCATCCGGGAGGAGCTCGGCTACACGGGCACCAAGGAGGGCTGCGGCAGCGGCGAATGCGGGGCCTGCACCGTGATCGTCGACGGAGCCGCCGTCAATTCGTGCCTCTACCTGGCCGCTGAGCTCGACGGCCGGAGCCTCCTGACGATCGAGGGTCTGGCGGCGGCGGACGGCAGCCTGCATCCGCTTCAAAAGGCCTTCGTGGAGCGCGGCGGCATCCAGTGCGGTTTCTGTTCCCCGGGAATGATCCTCTCGGCCAAGGCGCTTCTGGACGAGAATCCGGCCGCATCCGAAGAGGACATCCGGGCGGCCATCGCCGGAAACCTCTGCCGCTGCACGGGATATATCCAGATTATCGACTCCATCAAAAGCGTGTGCGGCGATGCGCCGGAGGGACCGCGCGTGGTGGCCTGGAGGGACGAGGAAAGCTGAATCTCGGCATGCAGAGCGGAGGACTCAGGTTACCCATCTCATAAAGAGACAGAGTAGCAATTAAAAGGGAGAGATAGTTGATGCACGATTTCAGCACGGTCGGAAAGCGAGTTCCCAAACTGGATGCCGCCGACAAGGCGACCGGCCGCAGCCGCTACATTCAGGACCTCAAATTGCCCGGGATGCTCTACGGGAAAA
Organism: uncultured Desulfatibacillum sp.; assembly: GCA_964570965.1. Lineage (GTDB taxonomy): Bacteria > Desulfobacterota > Desulfobacteria > Desulfobacterales > SpSt-501 > SpSt-501. The sequence goes on along the minus strand of CAZNAX010000289.1, from coordinate 560 downwards.
TTCTCTACAGCAAGTACGCCCATGCCCGCATCGTCAACATCGATGTCTCCCAAGCGCGCGCGCTTCCGGGGGTGCGGGCGGTTTTGACCGCCGAGGACATCCCGGACATCAAAATGGGCGTTTACAAGGACAACCGGCCCCTGAAAAAGGGCAAGGTCCGCTCCTACCGGGACGAAGTCGCCGCGGTGGCCGCGGTCGACCCGGAGACCGCCCGGAAAGCCCTGCGCTTGATCGACGTCGTCTATGACCCCCTGCCGGCGGTCTTCGACCCGGAAACGGCCATGCGGGAGGGGGCGCCCTTGGTCCACGAGGCGCACAAGACCAATGTGCTGCGCATGCCCTGGAAGCTGCACTACGGCGACGTGGAAGCGGCGCGCCGCGAGGCGGCGTTCGTGGTGAGCGAACGGTTCACCACCACCTGGGTGACCCACTGCTGCATGGGCACCAGCGGGGCCATCGCCGAGTTCGACCCGGGCAACAACTTGACGATTCACTCCAACACCCAGATCCCCTCCCTGGCCCAGAAGGACTTTCTGGAGGCGCTGGCGGCGATGGGGCTT
>CAZNAX010000288.1:0-3544 GCA_964570965.1 uncultured Desulfatibacillum sp. | reverse complement strand
TATTTTTCCCGGCGAAAACTCACACAACCGTTTCCGCCGTCGCCGGACTGAACGGTTATGACCGCTTCGTCAATAAATTTCACTCGGATGCATGAACACTGACTTTTTGGCGCGTCCGCCCATGGCGCTCAAACGCAACCACTCCGTCGATCTTGGCGAACAGGGTGAAATCCTTCCCCAAACCCACGTTGTCCCCCGGGTGGAACTTGGTGCCCACCTGCCGCACGATGATATTGCCGGCCTTGACCGTCTGCCCGCCGAAGATTTTCACCCCGCGGCGCTGACCGGCGCTGTCACGACCGTTTCGCGAACTGCCAGCTGCTTTCTTGTGTGCCATCCCGCTACTCCTTGGGCGGATTCGTAGAAAGCCCAACTTCTGTGTTGCACTTCATCCCGCACTCACTGCGGCGTACTCACGTACGCCTCGTTCGGCGGGATTCGTGCGCATTGAATTTGAGCTTTTTACGAATCCGCCGGATCGTTGACTAAAATATTTGGTTATGCTTCGATGCCGTCGATGCGAATCGCGGTATAGGGTTGACGATGACCCTGTTTCCGGCGATAACGCTTGCGGCGCTTGTACTTGAAGACGATGATTTTCTTGGCCTTGTCCTGCTCGACAATGCTGGCCAGAACCGCCGCTTTTTCCAGAAGCGGCTGACCCACGCGGACATTTTCGCCATCCGCCACCATGAGCACCTTGTCAAAAGTCACCTGGCTGCCGACCTCGCCGGGAATTTTCTCAATCCTCAAGGTCTCGCCCTTTTGGACTTTGTATTGTTTTCCACCTGTGTTTACGACCGCGTACATCCGATGGCCTCCTGAAAAAAATGGTATCATAAAAACCGGTAAATATTAGATGATACGAAAAAAATGTCAACAAAAAAATCAGAGGGAATCGTGAACGCCTCCATCCATCAGCCGGTCCTTCTATCTGACCGCAGCGGTACGGCTTCTTTGCATATGGAACTGTTGGCAGAGGAGCCGCTGTCGATCCGAGTGGAAGGCAAGCCCTACGCGGTCATCATGCGCACGCCGGGGGAGGAAATCGCGCATGTCGCCGGGTTCTGCCTCGGCGAGGGCATTATCGACACCCCGGCGGACTATACGTCGATCGCCACCTGCGACGCCGAAAGCACCAACGTGGTCACGGTGACGCTGAACCCGTCTCGCCGGAAATCGATCGGTGCGATTCTTGACCGCCGCAACTACCTCAGTCAGACGAGCTGCGGGCTGTGCGGCAAGGAGCTGGTTCAAGACCTGTACCAGGAGATCCGACCCGTGCCGGCCGGCGCGGCCATCGCTATCGCCACTGCCTTGAGAGGACTGGGGGACATGTCCGCTCACCAGCCGCTCAGGAGCCGGACGCACGCCTCGCATGCCGCCTCCCTCTGGGATGCGCACGGCAACCTCATTGCGGTCGCCGAGGATATCGGCCGGCACAATGCTCTGGACAAAGCCATCGGCAAGGCGTTTCTCGGCGCAATGCTCTCCCGGACGGCCTTGCTCATCATGTCCTCCCGGATCAGCTATGAGCTCGTGCAGAAGTCCGCCCGAGCGCGGATACCTGTCATCCTGTCCGTGTCGCGGCCGACCGGGCTGGCGGTCGAGCTGGCGTCGCGCCTCAACATGGGCCTTGCCTGTCTGGCGCCCAAGGAGGGGGTTTACATCTTCTGCGGCCGTGAACGGTTCCGGCTTGATTAGAAATTCCCTTGCGTAGGACTGCACATGTCAAGAACTGATGATCTATACCTTCTACGCCCGCCGGTCTCCGACCGGCGCTTCGGCGCACCCTCAAGCGGCTCCGCTGCACGACGGCGCTGAGGGCGGGGGGGCGGCCGGCTCACGAGCCGCCGCTGCCGCGGCTGCTGGAGGTCCGGCCGCTCCTTTTTTTTCGAGCAACGATTTGAACTTTAAGATTGTCGGCTGGATCGACATGGCGACGATCAGCAGGGCCGCGGCCCACTGCAGCCATCCCGGAACGATTTCCGCGGCCTGTCCGGCCGCGGCCCTGGCCGAAATCCCCAACACGGCATAGGCCTGGTCAACCGCCCAGCCCAAAAGCACCGAACACCCGGCGATCGCCGCCAGATAAATGGCGACCGCCCGTTTGCCCAGGGTCCCGACCAGCACGGTCATCGACGCCATGTTGGTCGCTGGCCCCGCGAGCAGAAACACCAGGGCGACACCCGGACTCACTCCTTTCAGGATCAGGGCCGCGGCAATGGGCGTCGAGGCCGTGGCGCAAATGTAGAGCGGGATGCCGACGGCCAGCATCAGCACCATGGCCGGCAGTCCAGCGCCCAGATGACGGCTGAAAAAATCGTCGGGTATGAGGACCGTGATCAGGCCGGCCAGCAGAAGACCGAGAAAAAACCATGGCGCGATGTCGCCCCAGAGGTCGGTGACGGCAAATCGGATCCCGGCCCTCAGTTTCTCGTAGAAGCTGTGATGGTTTCGATGAACCTGCGGGTCGCAGTTGACGCCGTCGCAGCATCCGTCCACCGGGCAGGTCAGGTCTGGGGCGACCGGCGGGTCATCCTTGCGATAGGCGAAGAGATTTTCAGCAATCCCCGCCACGAAAGCGGTGAAAAAGGCCGCAACCGGCCGCGCCACGGTCATGACCGGGTCCATCATGGCGTAAGTTACGGCAATCGAATCCACCCCCGATTGTTCTTACTATCCATGCCTTTGACAAATGGGGATAGGGGGATTTTAAGGCGGAAAGTCTATTTTTCACGAACATGCCTCAACCCGATGTCGAGCAGCAGCACCACGTGCTTGTCATCAAGTGCATAGTAGACCACCTGACCGTCCCGCCGGCTTCGCACCAACGATAGATCCTTGAGTCGGCGCAGCTGGTGCGAAACGGCCGATTCGCTGGTGCCGGTCAGCGCCGCCAGGTCGCAAACGCACATCTCGTCCCGGCGCAATGCCATGAGGATCTTCAACCGGCTCGGGTCTCCGAGAACCCGATAGATCTTGGACAAACCTGCCAGCTCATGATCCGGGGATGCCTCGCCGCGGGCGTTTTTAACCCGATCGGGGTGAACGACTCTGAGGCGATTGATGGCGGCAGGATTTTCAAGAGGATCGACATCGGTCAAAGGGCCATTGTATGAATATCTGCTCATACATTCATACTTAAGGCCTCCCGCGGCCGTGTCAACTGCTGCCTGCGGAAAATTTCACTCCGACATAGGCAAATCCCGGCTCCGGAGTCATGCTCAGATGGGGTTAACCATAATCTAACCCGACCCTAACCTTATGCCAATCGCCTACAAATAAATTGATCGCCGTTTGAAATATCGCTAATCTGATCAAAATTGAGCGGCGGACGTTACCGCATGGCTCAAGTTGGGTCAACCCCAGCAGGATGGACTCACATGGCTAAAGAACGTATTCTGGTCGTCGACGACGAAGAAGATATCCTGGAACTGGTCCGATTTCATCTGTCGCGCGAAGGCTATCAGCTGGTACTGGCGGCTTCCGGCGAGGACGCCTTGAAAAAGGCCGGCCGGGAGGCATTCGACCTGGTCGTGCT
>CAZNAX010000287.1:0-3638 GCA_964570965.1 uncultured Desulfatibacillum sp. | reverse complement strand
TGCGCAGCCGCAGCGCGACGTTCGGTATGGCGCTGATCGCGCTGGTGCTGCTGGTCGCGCTGACCGGACCGGCTCTGGCCCCGCATGATCCGCTCAAGCCCGCGCCGCTGGATCGGCTAAAGGGGCCGAGCGAAAAGCATCTGTTTGGAACCGACAGCCTGGGCCGGGACATCTTCAGCCGGGTGATCTATGGGGCGCGCATCTCGGTTTTGATCGGGCTGCTCTCGGTTTCGATTTCGCTGCTGCCCGGAACCCTCCTGGGGCTGGTGGCCGGCTATTTTGGCGGCCGGGCCGACAGCTTGATCATGCGGCTGATGGACATGCTGCTCGCTTTTCCGGCGATTCTGCTGGCCATCTTCATCACCGCCATTTTAGGTCCGAGCCTGCCCAACACCATGGTGGCCGTCGGCTTGGTCTACATCCCGCACTACGCGCGCATCGTGCGCGCGAGCGTGCTCGCTCTCAAGGAGCAGCTCTTCGTGCAGGCCATTTCCCACCTGGGCGGCGGGCATGGCCGCATCCTCGCGCGACACATCCTGCCGAATGCACTGCCGCCGATCATCGTTTACGCGACGCTCGGCATGGGCACGGCCGTGCTGCAGGCGGCGGCCCTGGGATTTTTGGGCCTGGGCGCCCAACCGCCCCAGCCGGAATGGGGCGCCATGCTGAGCGAGGGCCGGCAGTACCTTCAGATCGCTCCGCATGTGGCGGCCTTTCCCGGTGCCGCTATCCTGGTGCTGGTGCTGGGGTTCAATCTCTTCGGCGACGGTCTGCGGGACGTGCTGGACCCCTCGCTGAGGTCGGTCTGAAGGAGCGCGGCGTGAGCGAGCCGGTTCTCGAGATCATCGGCCTCAAAACCCAGTTCCGGACGCGGCGCGGAGTGGTGAGGGCCGTGGACGGGCTGGACCTGGTGCTGCACCCCGGCGAGACCTTCGGCCTGGTGGGTGAGAGCGGGTGCGGCAAGAGCGTCACGGCGCTGTCGATCCTGCGCCTGTTGCCCCGACCGGCCGGTCGGATCGCCGCAGGCCGCATCCTGTTCCAGGGCAACGATTTGGCGACGGCCGGCGAGGCGGAGATCCGCCGCATCCGCGGCAACCGCATTTCCATGATCTTTCAAGAGCCGATGACGTCCCTCAACCCGGTTTACACCATCGGCTTTCAGATCGAGGAGGTCCTGCGCAGGCATCGCGGGATGAACCGCGCCGAGGCCCGGGCCGAGGCCGGCCGCATGCTGGGGCTCGTCGGGATGCCCGAACCCGACGCACGCCTCGACGATTACCCGCACCAGTTTTCAGGCGGGATGCGCCAGCGTGCGATGATCGCCATGGCGCTCGCCTGCCGGCCGGTCCTCATGATCGCGGACGAGCCGACGACGGCCCTCGATGTCACCATTCAGGCCCAGATCCTGGACCTGATCGCGCGCTTGAAGCATGAGTTCGGCATGTCGGTGCTCCTGATTACTCACGATTTGGGGGTGGTGGCCGAGATCTGTCGTAACGTGGCGGTGATGTACGCCGGCAAGGTCGTCGAGAGTGCCGACGTCGATGCGATCTTCAGTCGGCCCGCCCACCCATATACCGTCGGGCTATTCAACTCCCTGCCGGGGGTCGGCGGGCGGGAGGGGGGCCTCAAGCCCATCCCAGGGGTGGTGCCGAGTCTCTTGAACCTGCCTCCGGGCTGCGCCTTCCAGGACCGGTGCTTCAGACGGCACGCGGCCTGTGTCGCCGAGCCGCCCTGGCAACGGATCGCTGCGGGCCACCATGCCCGCTGCTGGAAGCCGATGGAGTGATGCGATGTCGCCGCCGATCCTGACCGCCGAGCACGTGGCCAAGCATTACCCGCTCAAGGGCGCGGGCTTCTCCCGCCGCAGGGGACGGGTGCTGGCGGTGGCGGATGTATCTCTCGGCGTGGCGGCGGGCGAAGTCTTCGGACTGGTGGGGGAGAGCGGCTGCGGCAAATCCACCTTGGGGCGGGTGCTGCTGCGGCTGGAGGAACCCACGGCCGGCCGGGTGTGCTTCAACGGCGAAGATATTGCGGCCTTCGACCCGCCGCGCTTGAAGCAATTCCGGCGCGAGGCCCAGATCGTCTATCAGGACCCCTACTCGTCGCTCAATCCCCGACGGGCGATCGGCGACCTCATCGGCGAGCCGCTCGACATCCACCGGGTGGGCACGCCGGCGGAGCGGCGGGAGCGGGTGGCGTGGCTGTTGAATGTGGTGGGGCTTTTACCCGAACACGGCCGCCGCTATCCCCACGAGTTTTCCGGCGGCCAGCGCCAGCGTATCGTCATCGCCCGGGCGCTGGCGCTGAATCCGCAGTTGCTATTGGCCGACGAGCCGGTCTCGGCCTTGGATGTATCGATCCAGGCCCAGGTCGTCAACCTGCTCAAAGACCTGCAGTCCCGATTCACCCTTACCTATATTTTCATTTCCCATGACCTGCGCCTGGTGGAATACATCTGCGACCGGGTGGCCGTGATGTACCTCGGACGCCTGGTCGAATCGGCGTCCAAACAAGAGCTTTACCGCGAGCCGCTGCACCCTTACACCCAGGCCCTGCTGTCTGCGGCGCCGGTGCCGGATCCCAAGGCCCGCAAGCAGCGCATCCTGCTCGCGGGCGACGTGCCGAGCCCCATTCATCCGCCCGCGGGCTGCAGCTTCCACCCCCGCTGCCGTGACGCGCGAGGCATCTGTTCGCAGCAAGCCCCGGAATTCCGTGAAATCTCCACCGGACGTTCGATCGCCTGCCACAACCGCTGAGGCTGCACGTGTCGGAAGTTCTGCCGTTCAGTATTTGGGCGACCGCCGCTGCATCAGCATGTCGATCGCTTTCTCGAGGTCCGGCTGCTCCGGCGGCCCCGGGCGGAAGGCGCCCGCCCGGTCCGACCCCTCCGGGCTGGGAGCCGCAATTGCTCGTGCGGCAGCGTCCGAATGGGGCGCAACGTTTTTTTCGGCATCGGCCGCGGCGGGGACCGTCAGCGGGGCCGGGCTGGATGAATCAGACAGTTTTTTGACGAGAACGGCCGGCTTGAAATGGAATGGTTCGTTCCGGTCGTACTTATATTGCAATCGCATGACCATGGCGGCGACGAGCGCAATAGCCGCAAAGACCAACACGGCCCTGGGGAGCAGATTCCAATTTCTTTTCTCCTCTATCCCCTGAAGCCGTTTGATATCGTCTAAAAGGTCCTTCATCTCTCCCCCTTCAGAACATATCCCGGATGGCATCCAGAACGGGGTTGATCTCGGATGCTTTCCTCCGCTGCAGCTCCTTTTGCCTGCCCAGCGCTCTCTGGACGCAATCGTATTGCTCCCAGCCTTTTAGATTGTATTCCAGGTCGACGAAGTTCCATTTGGGATGCCCGTTCTTTTTAAGCCAGCCCAGATTGTCGGACAATATTTTAGCAAATCGGCCGACATGGTCGCAGTGAACACTGCGGAAATCATAGGATACGAGAACGGCTTTCACGGCAATCGTATCGACGTCTTCCGTCAAAAAGGCATAGGTCGCACGGGGGATCTTGGCGGTCGGATAAAACTCGGCGATACTTTTATTGGTGATCGGCAACAAGGCCAGGCCTTCCTGGGCCGCCACGTTTTCCTTGAACAGCTTGACCGGGTAGCCGGCGACGTAGAACA
>CAZNAX010000286.1:0-3655 GCA_964570965.1 uncultured Desulfatibacillum sp. | reverse complement strand
GTCACGCGGATGGCCCGTCGGCCGAGGACCGGGCATTCGTGCTCGCAGACGCCGCAGCCGATGCACAATTTCGGGTCGACGTAGGGCTGCTGCAAGCGGACCTGAACTGAGACCGGGCTGCCGGGTGGGGGAGCTTCGGCAGCGGCCAGCGGCCGCTCCAGCTCCAGCTCGGCAGCCGTGTGGGCGGCGATCCGCAGGCGCCGGCCGCCGGGGAGCAGCGCATGGTAATCCCCGGTGCCGAAGCGGCCACCTTCGAGCGCATCGGCGGCCAGCAGCAGGCGGCCGCGGTCGGTGCCCTTCACCGTCAGTGCAACGCTCGTCCGCACGGGGTTGAAGACCTCGCGGGTGAAGATCGCCTTGGGGCTGACCGGGCAGTTCTCCTGGCAAACGATGCAGGGCTTGTCCATGGCCCAGGGCAGGCAGCGGCCGCGGTCGACGAAGGCCGTGCCGATGCGCAGCGGGCCGCGGCCGGCGAAGCCGCTGCGGCCCAGGCGCTCGTCGAGGCTGACGGGCCGGATGGCGGCCGTGGGGCAGAGATGGCCGCAGGCGATGCAGGTGTGCTGGCAGCCGCTGGTTCCGACCCGGAAATTCAACTTGGGGGTCCAAACCCCCTCGATCCCCCCCTCCAGACCCGCCGGATGAATGACGTTGGTCGGACAGACGCGCATGCACTGGCCGCACTTGATGCAGCGCGCCAGGAAGTCCTCCTCCGCCAGGGCGCCGGGCGGACGGATCAGGCCGGCGTACCAGTTCGGGCCGCTGGTTCCGTCCAGCCGCAGGACGGGGGCGGCCAGCAGGCCGGACACGGCGGCCACCACGAACCCGCGGCGCGACAGGTCCGGCAGCAGGGCTTCCCCGGCGGCCGAGGGCTGCGTGCGGTAGGTGATGGCGTCGTGGCGGCATTCGTCCAGGCAGTTCAGACACATGACGCATTCGCTGATGCGAATTTTGGCGGTGGGCGCGCAGGCCCCCTCGCAGCTGCGTTCGCACCGGCGGCAGTCCGTGCAGCCTTCCTCCGTGCGTGCGACGCGCCACAGCGCCCAGCGGCTCAAAACCCCCAGAAGGGCGCCCAGGGGGCAGATGAAGCGGCAGTAAAACCGGGGGATCCAAAGGTTGAGGAAGAGCGCGCATAGGAATACGGCGCCGATCAGCCCGGCACCCTCATAGAAGCGGGGCAGGGGGGCAAGCCCGAGGCCGGCGCGGTCGGCGAGCGGCAGCAGGATCAGGTTGACGGAGCGGTGCGCGAGCGGCAGCGGATCGAGAAGGCCGATCTGCAGCGAGCCGGAAGACATCCACTCCCGGGGCAGAAGAACGCAGGCGGCCAAAAAGAAGATCAAAACGTAGTACTTGACGGCTTGGGCCGGACGAAAGCGGTTCATCTCCAGCTGGGCGGGCAGCTTCCGGGAGCGGCGCCCGAGCCAGCCGATGAATTGGTGCATGGCGCCGAACGGGCAGATCCAGCCGCAGAACACCCGACCCAGCAGGAGCGTGAGCGCCACGGTGGCCAGCCCCCAAAACAGGCCGGCATAAAGCGTGCGCGTGGACAAAAGCGTGGCGATCCCCACCAGGGGATCGAGCTCGAGCAGCCAGTTGACCGGCCAGCCCCGCAGCTGCCAGGGCCTTTCCCCGAGGGTGGCGACCGTGCAGAACCAGAGGAAGGCCACGACGAAAAACACCTGGCTGGCGCGGCGGGCGGTCACGATCCTCATGCGCTCACCTCGATCGGGGACAGCGCCCGATAGTCGGCCGATCCGGCGCCGAGGGCTTCGGCCTTGGCGATGAACGGCAGATCGGCCGCGGTCTTTCCGAGCAGGGTGGCGCCGTAGGCGTCCACGGCCACCTGATCGGTGCCGAGGATCAGCGTGCGGGTATCCTTGAGGTCTGCGAGCGAGCCGCCCGTGGGGCCGTTGCTGACCATGGTGGTGGTGCCGTCGAGCACCACCAGGGTGGGTTTCACCATGCGGGCCAGCTCGGCGATGATGGTCTGGATGTCCTGGTGGAAGATGTTGCGCCGTCCCCCGAGCAGGCCGTACCAGTTCTTCATCACCATCGAGGCCCCGCTGCGGTGGTGATCCTTCAGGGGTGCGAGGCCGATCAGCTTGGTGGCACGGACGAGCGGATCGAGCAGCACGGGCCAGTTTTTGATCAGGTGGGCGTCCGACAGGGTCAGGGGGCGGAAGAAGCGCTCCTCGGGCAGGACGACCACGGCGCCGGCGCTGCGCGCCGCCTGGCCGATGCCGGTCAATGCGAAGCAGCTGGCCGGGTCATTGATCGGGTTGTCGGCCACGTGCACGGCCGCGGCCCCGGCCTTCAGGCATAAGCGAGTCAGCTCGGAGACGAGCTCGGGGTGGGTGGTGGCCGACAGGAGCGGAGGCGACGCGAACGCCGCGTTCACCTTGATCAGGACCCGGTCCCCCTTGCGGATGAAGGTCTCGATGCCCCCCAGGGCCTGCAGGGCCAGCGGCAGCGTGCGCAGCCGGTCGGCCCCGCGGGCGATGCACATCTTGCGCCCGGCTTCCGGAAGCGAGAAGTCGGGCAGCCCGGAGGCCGCCAACTCCTCGGATGCCGGCTGAGGGCCGGATGGATCGTGCGTCAGGAAAGCGATGCCGCCGGCGGCGAGCAGGGCGGCGCCGGCGCGGGCCGCCCGGCCCATGAACTCGCGCCGGTTCAGGAGGGGGTCAGGGGCCATGCGGCGCCTCCTTGAGCTTCTCGGCCAAGCGCACGGCCAATGCCAGGGCCTCCTCCCGGCTGGGCGCTTCGTGAACGCCGGCCAGAAAAGGCCCCAGAGCGAAAACCACTTCGTACGTGTCCAGAATCGCGATGACGGACGTGCCGCCGACCGGCTTGTCCGCGAGGCTCACCTCTCCGCCGTAGGCCTTGAGAAAATCCACGTAAGCGCGTGCCCGGTCGACGGCTTCCCGGGGGCTCTCCCGGCGGGAGAGGAAGGCCGTCATCTCGCCGCCGTCCGCGGCATAGGCCGCCGTGAAGACCCGGTCCAGGCCGGCCAGCCCGAAGGCGTCGGCGGGGATCAGGCGGATGCCGGCCTCATCGAGGCCTTCCCGGGGGAATAGATCGCGCTCTGCGATGGCGGCCCCGGCGGCCGGCCGTTGGGCCATGAATCCGCGGGCGAGCGCCTCCATGGCGTCGAGCAACCGGGAATCCTTGCTGGAAGCGATCAATTCCAGGTAGAAGGATCCGTGTGCCAAGAACAGCGCGTTTTCGGCCCGGTAGGCGAATTCGGCGAACCCCAACGGTGTTCCGTCGCTGCGGCGCTGCTGGCTGAAGACCGCGTAGGCGTTCGGCGCGGTGCCCATGTCGTAGACGAAGGCTTCGAGCCAGTCCTGCGGCCGGCCGGCAAGAGCCAGGCGCTGGCAATGCAGGCGCACGAAGCCGGCGGAAAGATAAAGTTCGGCCTTGCCGTTGATTTTGTCCGCAAGTGTTTCGCGGTCGAATCGTTCCGGCGGCGAAAGCGGCGACAGGCCCTCGGGCAGTTCCAGGAAGGGTTCCGCGGAAGCGGGGGGTTGGGTGGCGACGACGGCTCCCGCGAGGTAGTTGAGCACGGCCGGATTGAACCTGGACTGCGCCCAGCAAATCCAGAAGGCGGCCGCCGCCAGGACCGCGAACACGAACAGCCCGATCAGGGTTTGCCGGCGGG
>CAZNAX010000285.1:0-3672 GCA_964570965.1 uncultured Desulfatibacillum sp. | reverse complement strand
CCGAAATCGCCAACCTGCTGACCACGCGGGGCATCGGGCAGAGCACCTGCATCGGAATCGGCGGAGATCCGGTGGTGGGGTCCAATTTCCTGGACTTGATACCGCTGTTCGATCGCGACCCGGAAACCAAGGCGGTCGTGCTTTTCAGCGAACCCGGCGGCGTGGTCGAGGAGAGTCTCTCGGAACTGGTCATGGCGAAGAGGTTATCAACCCCGATCATCGGCTTCATCGCCGGCCGATTCGTAGACAATATGCCGGGAGTCCGTTTCGGGCATGCCGCCACGATCGTCGAAGGCAACCGCGGCAGCACCAAGAGCAAGATCGAAATGTTCCGCAAGGCCGGGATCCATGTGGCCGAGTCTTTCTCGGACATTGCCGATATCGCCAAACGCTATCTGTGAGGAGCCTGCATGAAAACGATCGGTACGGTGCGAACCGCCCTTTTTGTGCCGGCCACACGGCCCGACCGCGTCGACAAGGCGTTGAACGCGGGCGCCGATGTGGTCATCATCGACCTGGAAGACGCCGTGGCCCATGCGCTGAAAGCGGAGGCCCGCGAAGCCGCGTGGAATAAACTCAAGGAGCATGCCGGGCGCAACCTCATGCTGCGGGTCAATGCGCTGGGCAGCGGGCTCAATCGCAAAGACCTTGAAGCGCTGGTGGGCGCATTCCCGCCCAGCATCATGCTGCCCAAAGTGGAATCCGAGGAGCACATCCGGGAGATCCACCAGCGCCTGCTCGAAGTCGAGCTCAACAGCGCCGTGGCGCCGGGGTCGACGACGGTGGTGGCGCAGATCGAATCGGCCCGAGGGGTCCAGAACGTCTTTCGGATCTTTTCCGAAACCATGGCGCCGGAACGCGCCTGGCTGGCCGCCTTTGGCGCCGCCGACTACAGCCTTGATTTGGGAATCAACTTGAGCCGTGACGGCGTCGAACTGCACTACCCCCGGTCACGGATCGCCGTGGCATGCCGGGCCGCTGGAAAAGAACCACCGATCGACACGCCGTTTATGATCGACCTGAAGGATCTGGATGCCCTCCGGGCGGATGCGCTGCGTGCCAAACAGCTGGGCTATCAGGGCAAGCTCTGCATCCACCCGAACCAGGTCGGACCCTGCAACGAGATTTTTTCACCGACCGCTGAGGAACTCGCTTATTCCCGGCGCGTGGTGGAGGCCTTCGAGAAGAGTGAATCCGAGGGCATCGGGGCGCTGCAGTTGGACGGCAAATTCATCGACTACCCGGTGGTGGAGCGCTCGCGCCGGATCCTCCGGTTGGGGGCTACCATCGGTTAAGGACTATGAAAGGAAAATAGGCACCATGAGTTCAGCCAGTGAGTTCATTCGGGTGAACATTGACATGACCACCTGCGTCGGCATCGCTCAATGCGGAGGATGTGTTCGGGTCTGTCCCGTCAGTATTTTCCGGAAGAAGGGAGATGCGCCGGAGGTGGTCGACAAGAATCAGGATGAGTGCATCCTCTGCGAGCTATGTCTGCAGGCCTGCAAACCCCAAGCCATCGCCATCCGGAAATTGTATGAGACCTGAGAACAAGAAGGACTTGAGCTCCAGGCTGAAATCGATTGAGTTCAGACCGACTGGGCTGGTCGAAAAGCTTTCCGAGGCCATGACCGAGGCCATCCTGGAAGGGATTTTCAAGGAAGGCGACCAGCTGACCGAACTCGAACTGCAAAAGCAGTTCAACATCAGCCGCACCCCGATTCGCGAATCCTTTCGCGTGCTCGAAAAAAAAGGCTTGGTCGAGGTCATCCCGCGCAGGGGCACGTTCGTCAAACGCATTTCGCCGCGGGACATCGAGGAGCATTTTCCGGTCCGATCGGTGCTGGAAGGCCTGGCCGCCAAACAGGCCTATGCCAACATGAATCCGGCCACGCTGGAGGCCATGGAGCGGGCCCTGGCGCGTATGAAGACCGCCACCGAAAACGAAGATACCAAGAACTACTGGAAGCAGCACATCCTCTTTCACGAGATTTTTATCGACGCCTGCGGCAACCAGCTGCTGATCGATCTGCTGAAAACCCTGCGAATGCAAATCATGTGGTACCGGCTGTCCTACCAGTATTACAAGGAGGACTTTAGGAGCTCCTATCGAACGCATGAGAAAATAATGGGGCTTTTCCGAAGCAAGCATACCGACCCGGATAAACTGGAGGCCTTGGTCCGAATGCATATCGATGTGGCCGTGGACAAATTTATAGGTTACCTCGACGAGCAAGAGAAACTCAAGGCGTCCACGAAATAGAAAAGAGGAATCGGATGGCTTTTCAGAGCTCAGAAAACGGAATTGATCCGCGCATTTTGAAACTGCTGAATGGAATACCGGCGCTCGCCTACTACATCCGGAACCGGGGGGTATCGTTTGCGATCAGCTGGGCACACCGGCTCTCCGGGATATTCATGGTGATTTTCATCGGATTCCATATTTTCACCTTATCCGCTCTGACGACTCCCGCGGCGTACACGGATAAAATGAAGCTATACCAGCTGCCGGTGCTGATCTTCATCGAGTGGGCCCTGGCCCTGCCCGTTGTTTTCCATGCGTTGAACGGCGCACGTCTGGTCCTGTACGAGAGCTTCCGGTGCCGCAACGATCAGATGCTCGTGAACTGGGTGGTCGGACTGACCCTGCTGTACGCGAGTCTGTTGGCCGTGCTGATGCTGATGGGAAGCCAGAGCGTTTCGGCCGTGTTTTTTTGGCTGGTCGCCGTGTCGGTTGCATTGACCGCCGCCTATGGCCTCTACGTCCGCATCGGACAGACGGCGCACGCGTGGGGCTGGAAGCTGCAGCGCCTGACCGGCACCTTCCTGCTGGTGATGGTTCCCGCTCACTTCCTGTTTATGCACCTGGGCCCGCAGATCGCCAAGGACGCCGGTCTGGTGGCCCTGCGGTTGCAGAACCCGTGGATCAAACTGGTCGATGCCGCTCTCCTCCTTTCCGCCCTATACCATGGCGGCTACGGGCTGAACTCGATCCTGAATGATTATATCGGCTCGAAAGAGCTTCGGGTCGTCGGCCGTGGCGCGATAATCTTCGTTATGACGATCGCGGCCGTGGCCGGCCTGAGATTGATCGTATCAATTTAAACCGCCTCCGCCGCAAGCGACGGGGACGGTTTAAATCGTTCTGAATTTAAGTTTTCCTATTCGCTGGAGAACGCTCGATGCCAAATACGTTCAAACTGTCTTCCAGGATCCAATGCGACGTGCTGATCGTTGGGGCCGGCGGGGCCGGCTTGCGCTGTGCCGCTCACATCCTGGAAAAGAGGCCCGGCACCAAAATCATTGCGCTCACCAAAGTATCCCATCCTCAAAAATCCCACACCAGCACGGCCCAGGGTGGGCTGGCGGCGGTCGATCCCAAAGACCAGGTCGACAAGCCGATCTATCACATGTTCGACACCTGGAAGGGATCGGACTGCATGGCGGACCAGGCCGTCGTCCAGAAGATCGTGGACGCCGCCTGGGATGAAATCGTTTGGCTGGAGAACCGCGGCATGCACTTCACCCGCGACGAAGAGGGCCGCTTGAGCAAGCGGACCTTCGGGGGCCACACCGTGCGCTTCGGCGAGGCGTCGGCCTTCCGGGCCGTCTTCGAGGCCGACCGCACGGGCAAAGGCATCATGGACAATGTGTGGGGGGAGGCCCTCAAGG
>CAZNAX010000284.1:0-3694 GCA_964570965.1 uncultured Desulfatibacillum sp. | reverse complement strand
AATGCCCGGCGCATGCTCAAGGAACTGATGCTGGACAACCTCGGGATCTGCCGCTTTCATCGAGCCTGGGCCGAAACACTAATACCCGAGATCGTGGAAAATATCTTCGGGTGCGGAGAAGCGTTTCTGCGCTCGATCACCCTGACCGCAAGCCGCATCACCAGCCGGAATGCATCCGTGTTCTGGGAGTCGGAACGCAACATGGACATGGTGTTTGAATTCCTGAAAAACAAAAAACAGATCGACGGGACCAGCCACCCTGAACTGGACCGCTGGGTCGAGTTTTTCACGCGCGATAAGCATGCCGCCGCCTACGAATTCTGGTACGACATGCACAAAGGCATCCATGAAATGCTCCGGGAATATCCTGTGTGAAGAGACATCTTCCGGTACTACGGTTAGCTGATTCAGCATTGGGAGGAGGGGATGAAACAAAAAGAACATGCCTGCCGGTTGTGTGAAGAAAAATGGCACACCTTTGAAGAACAGGATGTTTATGAGGAGCTTCAGTCCGGGCCGGACGGATTGGAAGAGCAGGAGGCGAAAAAGCGGCTTGCGTATTACTGACCCAACACGCTGCCTGTCAAGGAACCGCCCACGACTTGGTCCATCCTGTTGCATCAGGTCCTCAACCCCCTGATATTCATTTTGTTGGCTGCGGCAGTCGCCTCGCTGGCCATCGGCGAAGGCGCAGATGCCGTGTTTATTCTCATCGTCATTGCCTTGAACAGTGGCCTGGGGGCCTACCAGGAGTATCAAGCTGAAAAGAGCGCTGCCGGCCTGCACAGCGACTGCTCAAAATTGCGGCGCGGGTGCGCAGAGGGGCCAAGGAGATGGATATTCCCGCCGAAGCGGTGGTGCCGGGCGACATTGTACTGCTGGAGTCGGGTAATAAGGTGCCGGCCGACCTGCGTCTGGTAGAGGTCAACAGCCTCGCGGCCGACGAAAGTTTTCTGACCGGCGAATCCATCGCTTCGGAAAAGACCACTGGACGCCTGCCCGAGGAGACCGTTGTGGGGGACCGCAAGAACATGGCCTTTGCCGGATCGACCATCAATTCCGGCAGGGGAGTCGGGATCGTCGTCAGTACCGGCATCGAGACCCAGGTGGGCATCATCGCCAAAACCGTCACCGAATCGGAAAGCGGCAAACCGCCACTGGTGCTTCGGATGGAGCGGTTCGTCAAACACATCAGCATCCTGGTGCTGGTGATCAGCGCCTTTCTGGCACTTCTTCTGTGGATTCAGGGCAACGATCTTGCGGCGATTTTCTTCTTTGTGGTGGCCCTGACGGTCTCGGCCATTCCCGAAGGGCTTCCCGTGGCCCTGACGGTGTCGCTCTCCATCGCCACCAAGCGGATGTCCAACCGCAACGTCATCGTGCGCAAGCTCACGGCCGTGGAGAGCCTGGGGAGCTGCACGGTGATCGCCAGCGACAAGACAGGCACCCTGACCGTCAACCAGCAGACCGTCCGTACTGTTGTGTTGGCGGATGGGCGGATTTTCGAATTTTCCGGAGAAGGCTATAACGGCGAAGGTGATGTCTCGGAGAGCGGCAGAGGCAACAAGATATCCCCAGCCGATAAGGAGCATTTGAACCGGCTGGCCGATCTGGCCATTCTGGCCAACGAGGGATCGCTTGTCCAGAAAGAAGACGGCCGGACACATCGCGGGGACGCCATGGATGTGGCCTTTCTGGCCATGGGTTACAAGCTGGGCCTGAATCCGGAACAGGTAAAAAGTCAGGTCCGTGTTACCCGGGAGGTGCCCTATGAATCCGAGCAGAAATACTCGGCGGTCTTTTTTGAAAAAGACGGCACCGGACATGTAGCTGCAAAGGGCGCCGTGGAAACGATTCTGGAATTTTGCAGCGGCATGGTTCGAGACGGCAGGCCGGCGAAACTCGACCGGGAAGACGTCGAGCAGCAGGCGGAAGCCATGGCAAAAAAAGGGCTCCGTGTATTGGCCGTTGCCGGCGGCGAAACCGAAAGCGCCCCATCCGGCGGTTCCGCTGAAGAGAAAACCATTTCCGGACTGCTTTTTTACGGACTGGTGGGATTCATTGATCCCCTGCGCCCGGAAGCCGTCGAATCGGTGAAGATTTGCAAGCAGGCCGGTATCCAGGTTCTGATGATCACCGGCGATCATCCCGCGACCGCCGGCCCCATCGCCAGGGAACTGGGGCTGTCCGATCGCGATGAGCCGGTGGTGACCGGGGCGCAATTGAGCGAAGCCGGATCGCCGGACAGTCCGGCTTTCGAAAAGCTGGTGGCCTCGACCCACGTGTTTGCCCGGGTGTCTCCGACCCAGAAGCTGGAAATCGTCGATGTGCTGATCCGCCGGGGGGAATTCGTCGCCGTCACCGGCGACGGGGTCAACGACGCCCCGGCGCTTCGAAGGGCGAACATCGGCGTGGCCATGGGCTCGGGCACGGATGTGGCCAAGGAAGTGGGTTCCATGATCGTTGCCGACGACAATTTCGCCTCCATCGTGGCCGGCGTCGAAGAAGGACGGTTTGCCTACGACAACGTGCGCAAGGTGATTTACCTGCTCATCTCCACCGGCGCGGCGGAAGTGTTGATGTTTATCACCGCGATTTTCGCGGGCCTGCCCATTCCGCTTTTAGCGGTGCAGTTGCTGTGGCTCAACCTGGTCACCAACGGCATTCAGGACGTGGCCCTGGCGTTTGAAGGCGGCGAGCCGGACGCCATGAAACAAAGGCCTCGAAGGCCCGAGGAAACGATTTTCGACCCCCAGATGGTCTGGCAGACTATTGTTTCGGGGCTGACCATCGGCGCCCTGGCCCTTGGGGCCTGGTACTGGGTGGTGGGCGTGGAAATGATGGACGAAGCCGTGGCTCGAAACCTCGTTTTGCTGTTCATGGTTCTACTCCAGAATGTGCATGTGTTAAACTGCCGCTCCGAAGCGGTATCCGCCCTGAAGGTGCCGCTGCGAAGGAATGTTATCCTAATCTTTGGGGTGCTGGCGGCCCAGGGCATCCATATTCTGAGCATGTATCTGCCTTTTATGCATAAAATTTTGGGAACCAAGCCGGTGGCCTTCGCGCAGTGGCTTCTGCTGCTGCGCTGGCGCTGACGGTGTTGCTGGTGATGGAGATGTTTAAGTGGATGAGGCGAACAAGTTAAAATCCATTGGAACGGCAGCAGAAGCTAATCGGCGCCCCAAAGGGTATCCTCTGCCTGAACTGGTATGACGTCTATCTCAGCGGCGAAGCGAATCAGATAGGCCCGACCCCCATGGAAGACCGGCACGATGTCTTGGCCGCTGCGGCCGAGAAGATTGTCAAGGCGAGCCGGCTGCCGTAGCGCATGGCGGCAACATGGTCGCAACTGTCGGTGAAATCCAGAACCACCCGAATTCGCGCAACACCATACCCGAACGGGTGCACTTCACGGTGGATATCCGCTCCTGGGACACGAGCACGCTCTCAAGGCTTGGGGCCTGCTGCGAACGGATTGCGAAGAGATCGCCCGCCGCCACGGCTGCCCGATCCAGTTTCTTTGTGTCTCCTGGTTCGGACTCTTGTGGTTGTCAAAGTTTTTGAATGAAGGAAAAGCAGGAAAACGATGTGATGGCATATATTCGGCGATGAATCCAATCATCGCCGCAATTGCATATTCGTTCAGCTAAACCCACCAGTTCTCGAACCCTCCCGGCGGCCGATTAAGGCACGG
>CAZNAX010000283.1:0-3758 GCA_964570965.1 uncultured Desulfatibacillum sp. | reverse complement strand
GGCAGAGCCGCCAAAGACTGGCGGTTTCAGGTTGAGGGCACACACTTCAAAACGGGTCGGTTCATAGGCCGCCATGCTCAAGCTTCCGTAATCCAGCCGAATCCTGAAGAGATTCGACAGCGGCATCTGCAGCCCATGGCACAGCAGCACTCGAATCACTCCGGCGTGGGTGACCAGACATACTGGGCCGGTCGCTGTCGCTGCGATCTGCTTTACGCACCGGAGAACGCGCTCCTGCAAATCCGAGAAACTCTCGCCGCCCGGAGGCCGGAAGCCAGCCAGGTCCTGGCCGCGGGCATGCCAGAGATCGGGATGGCGCTCGCGCACCCGGCGGCGCGGCAGGCCGTCCCACTCTCCCAGGTGGATTTCTCTGAGACCTTCACAGCTGCGGACAACGAGGTTGCTGTCGGCGAAGACGACGGCGGCTGTTTCGGTCGCGCGCCGGAGATCACTCGACCAAATGCCGGTGAACGCTATTGTACGAAGTTCATGGTTCCAGGCATGCGCCTGGCGGCGCCCCTGGGCGCTGAGCGGTGCATCCGTCTGCCCGATGAAGCCATCCGCCTCCGGCCATTCGATCTCTCCGTGGCGCAGCAGATACAACAGCGTCATGGCAGAACCGCCGTTTCAGGCCGGTGCCTCGGCGAGTTCCAGTAAGGCTCCCGAGGATCGGCAGGCAGGCTGGTTTCCGCATACGTGCGATTCGGATAGGAAGGAACTCCGGTAATCCGACCGGGTGAGGCTTCGCTGCAACTCATCACCGATCCGGTAAAAAACCTGCGTATCGAACCGGCACAAGCACGATTCAACAAAGGCCCGCTCGCTGGCGGACGATGCCTGCATTCGCCTCCACAGATCGATCGAGTCGATAATGCGCCACCCGGCCAGGAATGCCAGGGCATCCGCAATTCGACGCTGTCCCTCCTCCAGCCGGCGGATAAAGAGTGGTGCCACCCGGCCCGACTCTTTAAGGGTTCGAGTCATGAGCGGGAGCAGCGGCGGCCGCGTGATCTCCAAGTCGACTCCGGCCGAGAATCGTTGGGCGGATTCGAGTTGACCAGCCCATGCGGGACCCAACTGATCCGATACGCGCCCATGCCTTTTTTTGATGGTTGCATGCCCGCCGCACCGGCTGCGGATAACTATTTCGCGCGGGTTCACCAGGAAGTCGCCCGCAGTCCTGAATTCACAGCTGTCGGCATAATTGCCGGCGCAGAGCAGGGCGGCCTCCGCCAGGCGAATCAGCAGCAGCCAGCGGCTGGTGCCGTCGCCCTCAAGCTGCATGGTCCGTGACCAGCACCTTTCAACAGTCTTTTCGGTCAGAAGGAGCGGCGAACCGGTTTGCTCCAGATCCCCGTTGATCGCAAAGATGGCATCCGAAGACGGCGGTGCGCCCGCCAGTTGCTTTAGCGGTCCGGAGACAGTCATGCTTTCGGCCCCACGTTTCCGTTGCCAGGGTGATTCAATTCGATACCGTCAATCGAGTCGTATAACGAACGATTAATTACTTAAAATACCTGTTTTTAACATTAAGGTGTTCCAAATTTGATATATCCTGGTCTGATCGCCGGCATATCGTTTATTAGGCTATAGCCTATCTAACCGAAACAAAATAAATAAATTACGTTTAGGTTTGACACGGCCTATTCTCGTAGCGTATAAGCCTTGCTGTGTCAACAATGATATAGCCAACCTGTGTGTTATTTTTTTCAGAATTGTTCTGCAATCAAGGAAAATATTCCTGAAAATCAGTAATTCGAACTAATAGAAATAACTCCCGCAGACGGACGATTGCTTCGGACCAACTTCACAAGATGCTTTCCGTCTGTGCGCATTTAAGTAAGGAAGGCTGCCCGTGAAAAGCGTGTCCGTTCATGATGCGGTCGGCATGGTGCTCTGCCACGACGTTACCCGCATCGTTCCCGGCCGGCACAAAGGCCCTGCTTTTAAAAAAGGCCACATCATTGCCCCCCAGGATATCGAACCCCTTCTCGACATGGGCAAGGCCAGCGTCTATGTCTACGACCTTGCCGAAGGTTTCATCCATGAAGATGATGCAGCAGCCCGCATCGCAGCGGCCGCCACCGGACCCGGCTTGCAGCTGACATCCCCTTCGGAGGGCCGGGTCAATCTGACGGCATCGTGGAATGGGCTCCTCACGGTAAACCCAGCGGCGCTGAGGCTGATCAACAGCGTCGATGACATCGTTTTCGCCACGCTGCACTCCAACCTTCTGGTCGAGCGCCACCAGCCGGTGGGCGGCACCCGCATCGTTCCGCTGGTGACCCGCGAGGAGAATGTCCGGCGGGTCGAAGCGCTCTGCCGCGAATATGCGCCGGTGATTCAGGTCAAAGCCATACGCTCGCTGCAAGTCGGGATTGTCACGACCGGCAGCGAAGTGTTTCATGGCCGTATCGAGGACAAGTTCGGCCCCGTGCTGCACGCCAAGTTTGCCGAGCTGAGTTGCCCGGTTCTGGGCCAGGTATTCGTCTCCGATGACCCTGCCATGACCGCGCAGGCCATTCGCAAATTCATCGAGGAGGGGGCCGAACTGGTGGCCGTGACGGGCGGCATGTCGGTAGACCCGGACGATCGCACGCCGTCGGCCATCAACGCCACCGGCGCCACGGTTGTCACGTACGGCGCACCGGTCTTCCCCGGAGCGATGTTCATGCTGGCCTATCTGGGGACGGTGCCGATCATCGGCCTGCCCGGCTGCGTCATGTACCACCGCACCAGCATCTTCGATCTGGTCGTGCCGCGCATCCTGGCCGGCGAGACCCTCACCCGCGCGGATTTCATCTCGCTGGGTCACGGCGGGTATTGCTCGGGTTGCGCCAAATGCACCTACCCCCATTGCGGGTACGGCAAATAAGAGAGGCTCATCGCAAAACTCGTCTACAATGGAAGATCAACTTAATGAAGGAGGCCATCGATGATTACGAAGATGCTCCACATCAACGGCATGCCCAAGACCGTCATCGCGGGGCCTGACACGCTGCTTGCAGACGTTCTCAGGGAGCAGCTGAAGCTCACCGGGACCAAGGTCGGCTGCGGCCAGGGTCAGTGCGGCTGCTGCTCAGTGATCCTGGACGGCAAGGTCGTTCGCTCCTGCATCACCAAGATGAAACGGGTGGAGGACGGCGCGCGGGTCACCACCATCGAGGGCGTCGGCACGCCCGACAACCTGCACGCCTTGCAGCTCGCCTGGACCGTGCACGGCGGCGCCCAGTGCGGGTTCTGCAGCCCGGGCTTCATCGTTTCGGCCAAGGGCCTGCTGGACGAAAACAAAAAACCCACGCGCCAGCAGGTCCGGGACTGGTTCCAGAAGCACCGCAACGCCTGCCGCTGCACCGGCTACAAGCCGCTGGTGGACGCGGTCATGGATGCCGCCCGGGTGGTTCGCGGCGAAATAACGTTGAAGGACCTCGCCTTCAAGCTGCCGGCGGACGGCCGCATCTGGGGCACGGCCTATCCGCGGCCCACGGCCGTGGCCAAGGTCACCGGCACCACCGATTACGGCGCCGATCTGGGTCTCAAAATGCCGGCCGGCACCCTGCGGCTCGCGCTGGTACAGGCCAAGGTCTCCCACGCCAGGATCCTTTCCATCGACACCTCGCAGGCCGAGAAGATGCCCGGAGTATCCAAGGTCATCACCCACAAGGACGTCAAGGGGAAGAACCGCATCACCGGCCTGATCACCTTCGCGACCAACAAGGGCGACGGCTGGGACCGACCCATTTTGTGCGACGAGAAGG
>CAZNAX010000282.1:0-3760 GCA_964570965.1 uncultured Desulfatibacillum sp. | reverse complement strand
GCCGTCACCCTGAAGGCCAAGCACCGGGCGGACGCCATGGTCGGGGTGATCTGGGCGGTCGGGATGGCGGCGGGTGTGATCCTGCTTGATCTGACGCCGGGGTACAACGTCGATCTGATGAGCTACCTCTTCGGGAGCATTCTGGCGGTGCCGGTCTCCGATCTATGGCAGATGGGCTTTATCGGAATTGGCGTCATCGCGATCGTAACATGGTATTATAACGATTTCCTGGCCATGTCCTACGACGACGAATTCGCCCGCCTCAGAAAAGTCCCGGTCACCTTCCTGTACTGCCTTCTGCTGGGTATGATCGCCGTCACGGTGGTGATGATCATCCGCGTGGTGGGGTTGATTCTGGTCATTGCCCTGCTGACGATTCCGCCGTTTATTGCCGAAAAATTCACCGGTTCGTTGCGCGCCATGATGGTGGTTTCATCGGCCCTGAGCTGTATGTTTACCCTTTCCGGCCTTTGGCTTTCTTATTCGCTGAACCTGACCTCGGGGGCCACCATCATATTGGTAGCGGCCGGCGGGTTCGTGCTGTCTGCGTTCTGGGGCCGTTTGAGAGCTATGAGAGGCTTCGGTATGATTCGCGGAACTCAAAGCTCGGAGTGAAGGGAAGCGGCCGTGTGCCAACACTGCAATTACGGCGAATTGCTCATGGGCCGTGATCTTGAACCCTTGGCCAACCGCCTGCGGGTGTTGGAGGTGATCGGCGGAAATTCGTCGCCCCTGAGCGCTCAGGACATCTTCACCACTTTGAGGCGCACGTCCAGCATCAACCGCGTCACCGTTTACCGCATTCTCGATACGCTCGTCGACAAAGGCCTGGTGGAGCGGCTGAGCGCGGGAGGCAGGAGCTTGGTCTACGGCCTGGCGCCCAACGAGAACCACCCCGCCCACCCGCATTTCCACTGCCGGAGCTGCGGCGCGCTCCAGTGCCTGCAGCCCGGAAGCCTCACCGTCGATTTGCGGGGCATCGAGCGCTCCTTTGCCGGCGAAATTCAAAGCGTGGAAGTCCGCGTGGACGGGATTTGCAAGAACTGCCTTAGGAAGGCATAGAGTGCCGGTGCGCGCAAAACCGCCGGCTAATAACCAGGATTTGAATCAAACGCCGGGACTGCGGATCGGCGTTTGATTTAACCGCATTTGTTGAAGCCACAGAAGTGGCAGATCATGCATCCCTCTTCGAAGCTCACCACCTGCCCGCACTCCGGGCACTTCTCACCGAGCAGGCTGTATTCCGTCTTGCGGAACTTAGCGGCATTTTCACCGGTCAGATAGCGTTTTTCCAGCACGCGGGCGATGGCATCCGGGATCGACAAGACCAGGCCTCCGTCCTGAAAGATGGGGTGCTCGCCGCCGATCCCCTTGAGTTGCTCTACGATTTTGTCGACCGTAACACCGGCTCGAAGGGCCAGCGATACCAGGCGGCCGATGGCTTCGGTCTTGGCGGTGGTGGAGCGGCCGGATTTGCCGATGGTAGCGAAAACTTCGAAGGGTTTTCCTTCAAATTCAGTCACCGTGACATACAATTGACCATATCCGGTCTTGATCTTGGTGGTGAATCCGAAGAGAGTCTCCGGTCGGTCTAAAACGGCTCCCATCAGCCGATCGGTTTCTTCCTTCTTCTGGCCAAAGGAGAGCACCTGGTTCTCCTTGCTGCCGTCGCGGTAGATGGTGACGCCCTTGCAGTCGAGCCGGAAGGCGAGGTCATAAACCTTGCGGACGTCTTCAACGCTGGCGTCCCGCGGCAGGTTTACCGTCTTGGACACGGCGTTGTCGGTGAACTTCTGGAAAGCAGCCTGCATGCGGATGTGCCATTCGGGGGATACATCGTGTGCGGTCACAAACACCCGGCGGACATCCTCCGGAATTTCCTCCATCGCGTGGATGCTACCCCGGCGGGCAATTTGATCCATGAGCTCAGGACTGTAAAACCCCCTTTCCTTCGCCGTTTTTTCGAAAACCGGATTCACCTCCATGAGCTTGTCGTTGTCCATCACCGTGCGAACGAAACTCAAGGCAAACAGCGGCTCGATGCCGCTGGAACAGCTGGCGATGATGCTCAGGGTGCCGGTGGGGGCGATGGTGGTGGTGGTCGCATTGCGCCGCTTGATGCCCTTATCCTTGTATGTGCTACGGTCCCAGTTGGCAAAGACGCCTCTTTCTTCGGCGAGCGCCGTGGAGGTTTCGTGAGAGGTTGCTTTTATGAATTGCATGACCTCTCCGGCTACCTGCAGGGCCTCCTCCGAATTGTACGGGATCCCCAGTTGGTAGAGCAGATCGGCGAACCCCATGACCCCCAGCCCGACCTTGCGGTTGCCACGCACCATTTCGGTGATCTCCGGCAACGGGTAGCGGGACATGTCAATCGTGTTGTCAAGGAACCGCACGGACCAGGCGATGGCATCCTTGAGCGCCGGGTAGTCAACCGCCGGCCCTTCCTCGGACGCCACCACAAATTTGGCCAAATTGATGGAGCCGAGGTTGCATGCCTCCAGCGGCAGCAAAGGTTGTTCTCCGCAGGGGTTGGTGGATTCAATTTCCCCCAGAGCCGGGGTGGGATTGTCGGCATTCATCCGGTCGAGGAAGACGATGCCAGGGTCGCCGGTCTTCCAGGCCTGGGTCACCAACGCTTCGTAGACATTGGCGGCGCTCAGGCGGCCGGCCGGTTGCTTGTCCCGCGGATCGATGAGATCGTATTCCTGGTCCGCCGCCGCGGCCTGCATAAACGCATCGGTCACTCCGACGGAGATGTTGAAATTGTTCAGTTCCCGTCCGTTGCTTTTGCTGTAAATGAACTCCATGATGTCAGGATGATCCACGCGCAGGATGGCCATGTTGGCGCCGCGGCGGGTGCCGCCTTGCTTGACTTGCTCCGTGGCCGTGTTGAAGATTTTCATGAACGACACGGGCCCGGAGGCCACCCCGCCGGTCGTTCCTACGTTGCTGTTCTTGGGGCGCAGCCGGGAAAATGAAAACCCGGTGCCGCCGCCGGACTTGTGGATCATGGCCGCATTGCGGAGCGCGCCGAAAATACCCTCCATGGTGTCTTCCACCGGCAAAACGAAGCAAGCCGCAAGCTGCCCCAGTCGCCTACCGGCATTCATCAGAGTGGGAGAGTTGGGGAGAAAAACGAATTGGGTCATCAGGCTGTAGAAGATCTCCTCGATCTCCTTTACGCGAGCGTCGTCGGCTTCATAATTTTTCTCCGCCTTGGCGATGTGTTGGGCCACCCGTCGAAACATTTTCTCCGGGGTTTCCACCACCTTGCCCTGGCCGTCCTTTTTCAGGTAGCGCTTTTTCAATACGGCCAACGCGTTCTCGGTAAGCTTGAACTCTTCCTTGTTGAAAATGAATTTATCCAGCTTCACACGAGCCGGCCCGGTCAACCCATATTCCATGAGCTTGTCCTCTATCATTTTTTCGATGACTGAAAGCGTAATGGTTTGAACCTCCATCTTGGAGATCTCTTCGCGCAGCGACCGGCTGATGCCGAGGGCCTGATCGGCGTTAATCGGGTTGTCCCGGACCAGAATGTCGGAAAACAATTGATCGTCCCAGGATAAGGAGGCCAAATCGAGATGGCCCTGATTCGCAGCTACATATTTTTCCTGCTCTCCCATGGAGGTACTCCTCTTCGCCGAAACAGAAAGTGGATGACGTCGAAGTATGGTTGAAAAAGTCTCCTGATTCACCGGATGGCTAGAAACGGAAGATTTTATCTCGTTCAGCAGAGTTTTATTCTGACATACTA
>CAZNAX010000281.1:0-3793 GCA_964570965.1 uncultured Desulfatibacillum sp. | reverse complement strand
GAAAGACGTAGTCCTGCAGGAATTCCTCGCGCAGGTCGGCGACGATGAGCTTGCTTGCGCCCGAGGCCACGGCTTTTTTGTCCAGGCCGCTCAGATCCTCGTTCTGTCCCAGGTCGGCCGTGAAACAGATGACCTCGCAGCCGCCGTAGGTGTTCTTGAGCCAGGGCACGATCACCGACGTGTCCAGCCCGCCGCTGTACGACAGCACTACTTTATTAACCTTGTCTTTCACCATCGTTCGCTTCCCCCCTTGTCGCTTTATGAATGATTAAACCAGCTGAGTAACTTTTTCCGGCAAAAAAAAACCCCGGCCTCAGCCGGGGTTTTTTGCGTTTCAGGAAGTGGTCGCGTCACGCGTCTCCAACGCAGAAAACACCCGGCCCCAGCCGGCGAATACGGCGGCGGTTACGGCGACGGATGTTTTTACAGGCGATGGTGTTCATACGGAACGCTTCCCGGAAATAGAATTGGCGCGAATATGACAAAAGGCCGAAATCATGTCAAGCGAAAACTTTTCCGAAAATTTCCAGTTCACAAATCCGACCAGCTGGAATATGGTTGGTCCCATGACCGCC
Source organism: uncultured Desulfatibacillum sp. (assembly GCA_964570965.1). Lineage (GTDB taxonomy): Bacteria > Desulfobacterota > Desulfobacteria > Desulfobacterales > SpSt-501 > SpSt-501. Next base: position 3,218 of record CAZNAX010000281.1, on the reverse strand, counting down.
AGTTCTTCCTCTCAGAAGGAAATCCCGCCCGGAATGATCGACCTCGGCATCGGCCAGCCATCCCCCTGGCTGCTTCCGACGGAAGCCATCGCCGAGGCCGCCTCTCACTGCAGCCGCCACTCCGACCGCATGCTGCTGTCCTATGGATCGGAGCAGGGGGATGCGCATTTTCGAACGGCGTTGTCCCGGTTCCTTGAGCAAATCTACGCGATGCCGGTCGACCCGGCCCACCTGCTCGTCACCAACGGTGCCTCCCAGGGCATCGATCTGATCTGCACGCTGTTCAGCCGGGCGGGCGATACGATCCTCGTGGAGGAGCCGACCTACTTCCTGGCCCGCAAAATCTTCGCCGACCATCATTTGAAGCCGATCGCGTTGCCGATGGACGCCGATGGCCTGGTCATCGCGGCCGTGGAAGCTGAGCTCCAGCGTTCGCGGCCGGCGTTCCTCTACACCATACCGACCTATCACAATCCGACCAGCGCCTGCCTTTCCGCCGGCCGCCGCGAACAGCTGGCGGAGTTGAGCCGTCGCTATGACGTGACGGTCGTGGCGGATGAGGTCTACCACCCGCTCGTCTACACCTCCGTTCCGCCGCCGCCCCTGGCCCAGTTCTGCACGTCGGCGAAGGTCATTTCGCTCGGTTCCTTTTCTAAGATCCTGGCTCCCGGGCTGCGTCTGGGCTGGCTTCAGGCGGCGCCCGCGATCATTGGGCATATCGTCCAATGCGGGCTCCTGGACAGCGGCGGCGGCGTAAACCCCTTCACCTCGGGCGTGGTGCGCAGCGCGATGGAACTGGACTTGCTGGACGAAAACCTGGCCCTGCTCAAGGACACCTATTCCCGCCGGATGCAGGCCATGTGCGCCGCGCTACGCCGCCGGCTGCCGGAATCGGTGCAATTCGCCGATCCCGCCGGCGGGTTCTTCATCTGGCTGGCGCTTCCCGAAAGCATGGACGCTGCCAGCCTTCTGGCCAAAGCCATTGAGCGGAACGTGGAATTCATGCCAGGCTTCAAGTTCTCCAGCCGCCAAGGCTTGATGAACTTTTTGCGCCTCAGTTTCGCCTACTACGATACTCCGGATCTTCTGGAAGGAGTTGAACGGCTGGCCGGCGTGATCGCCGCAGGATAACCTGCCTCACCGTCGGCGGATTGCACCACTTGGAGGATGATGGCGTTTCGAATTCTCCTGGCGTCGGTCCTGCTTTTTGGGGCGAGCATTTCCGCCGCTGGCGAGGCGATCCTCGCATCGATTCCCGCGGGCGAATGCAACTTGAGCCTGGAGGCGGCCGAAAACTGGCCGACGCTGCGGCTGCGCGCCGGCCACCCGGACCATCGCCCGTGCTTCATCGAGAAGACAGCCGTAATTCAGGTCTTGACGCAGGCGTTTTCAGAACCTCATCCCATACTAATCGCCCGGAAGTTCACTTCACTCGCCATCGGCCGTCTCATCGACTATCCCTGGCTCGTCAAATTCCTCGCCCGGCGGGCATCGCAGGACCCGAAATGGAATACCGCCGCCGGAAAACCGCGCGGCGTCCACGTCAACCGTTATGTGGCGGATGTCCTGTTCTCACCGGAAATCGTCAGCGAAATCGAGACGCCCGTGCGGAAGCAGGGCTACCGGATCACCGGCGTGTCGGTGGAAAAGGTGCTGGTCGGCGGTTTGGAGAATGTGCCGCAGCGGGAAGGCCCTGGGCAAAAGGGCAAAATCCCCTTCGACGCCCAGGTGTGGTTCCGCCTGGAGCATGACTGATGGCTTCATTGAAAGCCCAATTATCATGCGGAGGCGGCGCCTTGTTCATCTGGTCTTCATCTTGCGCAGCCGGATGGACTTGGGGGTCACCTCGACCAACTCGTCGTCGCTGATGTACTCCATGGCCTGCTCGAGGGTGAACTGCCGCGGCGGGATCAGGCGCAGGGCTTCGTCGGTACCGGAGGCCCGGATGTTGGTGAGCTTCTTCTCCTTGCACATATTGACCCAGAGATCCTGGGGCCGCGAGTTCTCACCCACGATCATGCCCGGGTAGACCGGGTCGTTGGGGTTGACAAAGATCGTGCCGCGCGGTTGCAGGTGGAAAATGGCGTAGGTCACGGCCTTGCCGTCGCGGTCGGAGACCAGCACCCCGTTGGGCCGGCCGCTGATCTCGCCGGCGTAGGGCGTGTGGCCGACGACCAGCGTGTTCAGGATCCCGGTGCCGTGGGTGTCGGTCAGAAACTGGCTGCGGAAGCCGATCAGCCCGCGGGAGGGCACTTCAAACTCCAGCCGCACCCGGCCGAAGCCGTTGTTGACCATCTTGGTCATCCGTCCGCGGCGACCGCTCATCATCTCGGTGACGATCCCGATGAACTTCTCCGGGATGTCCACCACCGCCAGTTCCTTTGGTTCCACGGTCTTTCCGTCCACGCTGCGGGTGATGACCCGAGGCTTGGAGAGCGACAGCTCGAAGCCCTCGCGCCGCATGGTCTCCACCAGCACGGCCAGCTGCAGCTCGCCCCGGGCGCTCACCTGGAACGAATCGCGGTTTTCGGCCGGCTCGACCCGCATGCTCACGTTGTAAAGCAGCTCCTTGTCCAGGCGGTCCTTGATATGGCGTGAGGTCAGAAAGCGGCCCTCCTTACCGGCCAGCGGCGAGGTGTTCACCGAGAACACCATCGATATGGTCGGCTCCTCCACCGTGATAGTCGGCAGCGGCCGCGGATCGGCCGGGTCTCCCAACGTATCGCCGATGAAGATGTCCTCCACCCCGGCCACGGCCGCGATGTCGCCGGCGAGGATGGTCTCCTGCTCGACCCGGTTAAGGCCTTCATAGGTGTAGACCACACTTAAAGCGGTTTCGCGGCTGGTGCCGTCCGGTTTGAGCAGAGCCACGCCCGGCCCTTTCTTCAACGCGCCGTTGACGACCTTTCCCACCGCGATCCGGCCGACGTAGTCGCTGTGTTGCAGGTTGGTGATTAAAAATTGAAGCGGAGCGTCGGGGTCATAGGCCGGCGCGGGAATCGAAGCAAGGATCGCCTCGAAGAGCGGCACCAGATCGCGGCCCTGGCCCTCGGGTTCGGTCAAGGCGATGCCCGTCTTCGCGTTGGTGTAGAGCACCGGGAAGTCCAGTTGCTCCTCGGTGGCGTCCAGATCGATGAAAAGATCGTAGATCTCGTCCAGCACTTCCTGGATGCGGCGGTCGGGCCGGTCGATCTTGTTGATCACCACGATCGGCGGCA
>CAZNAX010000280.1:0-3816 GCA_964570965.1 uncultured Desulfatibacillum sp. | reverse complement strand
TCATCAGGGAGGATCTGCGATCATGAGCCCGAACACGCCCAGCAAACTGGAGAAAATCCTGCGCGCCGGCCACCTGGCCGTAACCTCCGAGTGCGGTCCGCCCCGCGGCAGCGATGCGGCCCACATCGCGCACAAGGCCGAATTGATCCAGCGCCACGTGGACGCCATCAATATCACCGACAACCAGACCTCGGTCTGCCGGCTGTGCAGCCTGGCCGCCTGCATTCGGTTGAAGCTCATGGGGCTGGAGCCGGTCTTGCAGATGGTGGTCCGCGACCGCAACCGGATCGCCCTGCAAAGCGACCTTCTGGGTGCGGCCGCCTTCGACATCCACAACGTGCTCTGCCTGTCCGGAGACCACCAGCGCTTCGGGGACAGCGCCCAGGGGCAAAACGTCTTTGATCTCGACTCCATGCAGCTGATTCAGACGGTTCGCCGGATGCGCGATGAGGGCAAATTTCTTGGCGGAGACGCCATTCAGCGTCCGCCCCAGATGTTCGTGGGCGCCGCCGCCAACCCGTTTGCGGATCCCTTTGAGATCCGCGTGCCGCGCTTGGCTAAAAAAGCGGCGGCGGGGGCCGAATTCATCCAGACCCAGTGCATCTACAACCTCGCCAAATTTGAGACATGGATGGAAATGGTCTGCGACCGCGGGCTGCACGAGAAAGTCTTCATCCTGGCCGGCGTCACCCCTCTCAAATCCGCGGGCATGGCCCGCTACATGAAAACCAAAGTGCCGGGGATGGACGTTCCCGACGAGGTCGTCAAGCGCATGGCAGCCACCCCCAAGGACAAACAGGCGGAGGAAGGCATTACGATCTGTGTCGAGTCCATCCAACGCTTGAAGCAGGTCAAGGGCGTCAGCGGGTTCCACGTCATGGCCATCGAGTGGGAGGAACGAGTGCCGGAGATTGTCGAACGAGCGGGTCTTTACCCCCGACCGTCCGTGTGAGAGCGATCAAGGGGCATGCGTTGAAAAAAGCCTTAGGAACGGGTCCACATTCAATCTAATTAGAGATGATCGTTGGGAGGTGCAGCATGGTAGCCCAAAAGAGAATTCTGGTAGTCGACGATGAGGCCGATTTCGCCGCCTTAGTTCAAGGAAACCTTGAAAAAGAGGGATTCCAGGTGGAACTCGCCTATAATGGCGTGGAGGGACTGGCCAAGGTGCGGGCCAACCCGCCGGATGCCATCGTGTTGGACGTCATGATGCCCGAAAAAGACGGGTATACGGTCTGCAAGGAGCTGAAGTGCAGCGACGCGTACTGCAACATCCCCGTCGTTCTGTTGACGGCCGTGGCCTCCCACGTGACCTCCACCCGCTACAGCCACGCCGACGGCATGTCCACCGAGGCCGATGATTACATCGCCAAACCGGCCTCCGCCGCCGACATCACTCGCAGCTTGAAACGGCTGTTGGCAATGGATTGAGCTTTCGCCGCAACGGGAAAACGATGAGAAGGCTTGAGTCACTAGGAACGCGGGTCGTGTGCCGCGCCGCCCTCTGATCACTCAAGCCCCGGGGCCTCCGCGATGAAAGTCTACTGCATTCTCAGCGACGAACGCGCGGTTCATTCGCGGTCACCGGCCATGTTCTCGACGGTTTTAAAGCGCCAGGGGATCAACGCGGTGTACGTGCCGTTTGTCGTCCACCCCCCGGATTTGGGGCAAGCACTAAAAGGCTTGCGGGTGCTCAACATCGCGGGCGCCAACGTTACCGCTCCTTTCAAGGAAACGATCATTCCCTATCTGGACATACTCTCGGAGGGAGCGCGGATCATCGGGGCGATCAATACCGTCGTGCGGGACGGGGACCGTCTGAAAGGGTACAACACCAACGCCATCGGCATCATGGACACCCTGCGCGAGGTCGATTTCAACGTGGAGGACAAAACCGCTCTGATTTTCGGAACCGGAGGAGCCGCTCGAACGGTCGCCTTTATTCTGACGTGGTTGCGGGCGCGTGAGGTGTGGGTGGCTGGCCGCAACGTCCAGCGCGCCCGCGAGATCGTCGCCCAGTTCTACGGGCGGGGCGTAGACCTGGGCATATTGCCGGGCCTGCCGCTGCCGGCCCGCATCGTCATCAACGCGACTTCGGTGTCGAGCCCGGATGAATCCGCCAACATGGCCGGCCTGGTGGAGAAGCTGGAGCTGCGCGGCTGCGAGCTGATTCTGGACCTGAACTACGGCCGCCGCCGCAACTTCTGGCAGGAGAAAGCCGAAAAGGAAGGCATCCGTTTCATGGACGGACTGAATCCCCTGGCCTTCCAGGCCCGTCGCACCCTGCAGCTCTGGACCGGGATCCAGGTGCCGCCGGGAGAGTTTTTAAATGCCCTGCAGAACGGCATGGGGCCGGCCGCCTAAAGCATCAAACAAAGAGCATGGAGCAAGGTCGAAAGCCTGGATGCTTAAACGCCGTGATGGCCCCACCGAAGACGGCCCGATGCGTTATGGTTTCTATCCCTCATTTTTTACCGGCGAAGCCGGCAAAAGCACGGTGAAAACGGACCCTTCCCCAGGCGTGCTCTGCACCTCGATGATGCCTCCCATGGCGTCGAGCAGCCCCTTGACGATCGGCAGCCCCAGGCCGGTTCCGGTGATATAGCGGGTATTCTCGTCCTTGACCCGATAGAACCGATCGAAGATCCGCGACAGATGCTTCTCGGGAATCCCGAATCCGTTGTCGACGACCCGAACCCGCACGCTGACCCCCGCCATATTCACTTCGACCCGGATGCTGCCGCCATCGGGCGTGTAGGTGATCGCGTTGCTAACAAGGTTTCCGAATATGCTTTCCAACGCCAGCGGGTCTGCCTGGATTTCGGGCAACGGTGCTGCGGGCAACGCCAGGGTCAGTGACTGGCCCCTTGGCTGAGCCTTGGCCTGCAGAAAATCCACGACGCCGCGCAGCAGCTCCTCCAGCAGAACCGGCCGCGGCTCACGACAGATCAGTCCTTCTTCGATCCGCGACATGTCCAGCAAGTCGTTAATGAGGGAAATCAGGCCCTTGGTTTTCTCCTTGGCGCGCGAAAGGATGTGCTGATCCTGAACCGGCGCGTGATCGACCAAATCCCCGATGACCGTGGCCAGTTGCTCGTGTATGGTGGACAGCGGCGAGCGCAGCTCGTGCGATACTTTGGAGACGAATTCGGACTTAAGGCGATCCACGATTTTCAGGGCCGTGATGTCGACTAGGTTTACGACGGCGCCGAGACACTCCTTGCGGTCGCCCAGCACCGGCTGTCCTCGCGCGCGCAGGTATTTGCCGCTGGATAAAGCGAATTCATGGGCGGGAATGTCGTCAAAGTCCAGATGGTTGCCCTGGGAGATCTCCGTGATCAGCCGGCAGAGGGCCTCGTCCGGGATGTAATCGTCGATCGGTTTGCCCGCTTTTACCTCCGGGGCCAGCTCCAACAGCTGCTTGCAGGCCGGATTCATGAGCACCAGCTGGCCGGACGTGTTGGTCACCAGCACCCCGTCCGGAAGCGATTCGACGATGGTGTGGATCCGACTCTTTTCCGTGTCCAGGTCCGACAGGGTCCTCCGTTTTTCCTGTTCGAGCAACTCCGCCTCCCGGGTCAGGCGTATTTTCTCGGCCGCACGGTTGACCACGATGCGCAGCTGATCCGGCTCGAAGGGCTTGGGAATGAAATCGTAAGCGCCGCGCTTCATGGCTTCGATGGCAGCCTCGACCGTGGCGTAACCGGTGACGACGATCACCAGGATGCGTGCGTCCATCTCTTGGATGAATTTGAGCACCTCCATGCCGTCCTTGCCCGGCATCTTGAGATCCAGCATCACCAGGTCCGGCCGCAG
>CAZNAX010000279.1:0-3864 GCA_964570965.1 uncultured Desulfatibacillum sp. | reverse complement strand
CCGTAGTCGTGGCCCGGCCAAACGACGGTTGAATCGGGCAGCTGCATCAGGCGACGAATGGAAGCGGCGAGGGTCGGGCGATGGCCTCCGGGAAGATCGGTGCGGCCGCTGTCGGAGACAAACAGGGTGTCGCCCGTAAAAAGCTGGCCCTCGCCATAAAGGCAGATGCCGCCGGGCGTGTGCCCCGGCGTGTGAATCACTCGAAAGGTTAGAATGCCCACCTGCAGATTCTCTTCGCCGGATAGACGGATATCCGTCTCGGGGACCGCCTTGGCATCCAAGGCATGCATGATGATGCGAGCGCCGGTCAGAAGCTTAAGCTTGGCGCTGCCGGCGGTGTGGTCCCGGTGACCATGGGTGTTGACGATGGATTCGATGCTCAGCCCCAGCTTTTCGGCTGCAGACAGGATTCGCTTCACATTTGCACCGGGGTCGATTACCATAGCCTTATGGGCCTGTTCGCATCCGACCAGGTAGCAGAAGTTATCCATCGTGCCCGTTCTGAGCTGTTTGGTGATCATCTCTTCATAGTAATGGTTGGGCCTTTTGAAATCAATCACTCTGGTCGTGCTTGACCGTAAGGGTGTCTTGGTGTCTAACGTCCCTGTAGCCATTGGGAACCTATTGACGTGTTGATCCAGGGAGCTTCGGGGAGGGTGAAACGTGGAAGGTGGCCGGAATCATCGGGCGGGCAAGCAGGGTGCTACGCGGCTGAGGCATCTCTTTTCACCGGTTCGCTTGGGGCGAATGGAAGTTCGCAACCGCCTGGTCATGCCGCCCATGAGTGTTAACTTTGGGGTGGATGAGCAGGGGGTTGTGACCGACCAGCACGCGGTCTATCTGGCGCAGCGCGCGAAGGCCGGCACGGGCATGATCGTCATGGGAGGTGGGACGGTCCACCCGGACGGGCTGGATCTCCCCCGAATGCCCCGGGTATGGGACGATCGCTATATTTCCGGCCTGAGCCGATTGGCGACCGAAGTGAAGCAATACGGAGCGCGGATCGGCCTGCAGCTTCTGCACGGCGGCCGTCAGGCTTTTCACGACCGGAGGGTGGCGCCATCCCCCCTGCCTTCGCTCGCGGTGGTCAAGGGCGTCCCCCGGGAGCTGACCCGCGACGAAATCAAAGAACTGGTCGTCTGCCACGCTGAGGCGGCCCGGCGCGCGCGCGACGCCGGGTTTGATTTTGTGGAAATCCATGCCGCCCACGGGTATCTGATCAGCGAATTTTTGGCCCCTAACGCCAACCGCCGCAGCGATGAATACGGCGGTCCCTTCGAGAACCGCACCCGGTTCCTGCTGGAGATCCTGAGGGCGATCAAAGACCGCTGCGGCCGAGATTATCCGGTGGGTGTGCGCTTCAACGGAGAGGATTATGTGGCCGACGGCTGGCACCTGGACGAGGCGGTCCGGCTGGGTCCGCTGCTGCAGGCCGCCGGGGCCGACTGGCTGCATGTTTCGGCCGGCGTCTACGGCTCCCTGCCGGTGACGATCCCGTCGATGTATGTGCCTCACGGCTGCTTCGTGCATCTGGCCGAGGCCGTCAAGCGGGCGGTCGCGATTCCAGTAATAGCCGTGGGCCGGATCAAGGATCCGCTGATGGCCGATCGGCTCATCGCCGAGGGCCGAGCCGACTTGGTGGCCATGGGCCGGGCCCATTTGGTCGATCCGGAGCTGGCGGCCAAGGCGAGCGAGGGCCGGCTCCACGAGCTCAGACCGTGCATCGGCTGCTGCCGGGGCTGCATCCAAAGCGTTCTGGCGCTCAGTGAGGCGACCTGCGTGATGAATCCGGAACTGGGGCGCGAACACCGCCTGGGCCGGCTCCAACCGGCGGTCCATTCGAAGAACATCCTGGTGGTGGGGGCCGGACCGGCGGGCCTGGCCTGTGCCCGCCTGTTGGCGCTGCGCGGTCACCGCGTGGTTCTGGCCGAAAAGCAGGGGCAGCCGGGCGGCGCCCTGATCCTGGCATCCAAGCCGCCCGGTCGTGCGGAGCTATGGGAATTGGTTGAGTACCAACTGGCTGAACTCAAGCGTCTCGGCGTTGAGATTAGGCTCAATGCCCCCGCCGACGAGTCTCTGGTGCGCGAGTTGAAGCCGGATGTCGCCGTGGTGGCCAGCGGCGCCAACCCCCGCATGCCGCAGTTGGAAGGCTTATTCGAATCCGGGCTGGGGCTGTGCACCGTGTTGGATGTGCTATCCGGCGGGGTGGTTCCCGGGTCGCGGGTGGTGGTACTGGGTTCCGATCAGGCCGCCATGGTTACGGCCGACTTTCTGGCCCAGGGCCGTCGGCAGGTGGTGGTGCTGGGGGGCGACCATTTCGCTCCGGAGCTAGCGCCCAATGACCGGACCTTCTTGCGCCAGCGTCTGTCCGAAGGCGGGGTGAAACTGTATAAACGAGCCATCATCCGGGAATATCGTGCGGACGGTCTGGTGGTCGACCATCAGGACGGCCGCGAGATTCTCACCGGCTTCGGCGACTTGGTCATCGCCGAGGGGTTTCGATCGGAACGGGGCTCGGTCGACGTGTTCCGAAGGCTGGGGCTGGAAGTCCATGTGCTGGGCGATGCCAAGTCCCCCCGAACGCTGCTGGAAGCCACCGCCGAGGCCGACGAACTGGGCCGGGCGCTATAAGCGACAACCGGGTTGAACGCCGGCGGCTCAGAGGGATTGGCTGCGTGCTGCCCATCACCGATGACATCGCAATTCCTTTAGACGAGATCGCAATCAGCGCCGTCCGCGCGCAGGGGGCGGGCGGACAGAATGTTAACAAGGTCGCCACGGCCGTTCATCTTCGCTTTGACATCGTCGCTTCATCTCTGCCGATGGATCTCAAGCACCGCCTCCTGGAACTCAAGGACCGGCGCATCACGCGCGAGGGCGTAATCGTTATCAAGGCCCAACGGCAGCGGAGCCAGGAGCAGAACCGGGAGGAGGCGTTGCGCCGCCTTCAGGACCTCGTTTTAGGCGCCACCGTCATTCGGAGCCAGCGCCGCCCCACCCGGCCCACGAAGCGCTCGCAACAGCGGCGCCTCAACCGAAAAATCATAAGGGGACGTTTGAAGACGGCGCGGGGGCGGGTGACGGATCTGGACGAATGAGGAAGCGTCCTGCCTGTTATCGAACCACTCTCACGTTCACGGCCTGCCGGCCGTGACGGGTATCCCTGACTTCAAACGTGACGCGGTCGGACTTGGCGAGCTCAAAGAAGCCGGGGTCGGTGATGTTGGTGCTGTGGAAGAAAATATCCTCCTGGCCGCTGGCCTCGATGAATCCGTAGTTTTTCTTTTTGTTGAAAAATTTAATGGTGCCTTCCTGCATGGGCTACCCTCCAATGGGACGAATAAATTTAAAAGAACGGCAGAGCCGTTTCTGACTCTGCCGTAAGGGTCCGACGCGCACGGTGTTTTTTCAGGGAATGTTATTTGTCTTCGGACGTTGATTCCCTCTCAGGATCTCCGGGCTGAGAGTTGCCGGGATGCCTCCATGAGTTATATTCTGACTATTGGTTAAAAGTAGGTGATTGTCAATCTCAAAGATAGGGAGATCGCCATGATCCGTGTAACAGCCAAAGCGGCTGAATACATTGCCGCACGCGGCGGAAATCTGACGCTCTATTCCAGGATCCTTGAGGGCTGATGCGGCAGCCGCCGAATCCCTGCGGTCCGCATGGGAAAACCCGCAATCAACGGCATGGAACGGTTTGAAAAATTCCCATTAGACGGCTTAATCGTATGGCGGTCGAATTCGGTTTATCCGGCAGTGCCGGAGGAGCCGATTACGATCGACCTCAATGGGTGGCCCTTTTTCGGAAAACGCGTAGTGGTGAAAAATGCGCGTTGAAAGCTGGGAGCCCGGCCGCTTCGC
>CAZNAX010000278.1:0-3890 GCA_964570965.1 uncultured Desulfatibacillum sp. | reverse complement strand
TGCACGGGGCCTTTTGCGGCTTCGAGGGACAAATTCGGATTCGAGGCGCTGGCGACTCCCCAGGTGCGAGGGCAGCCGTATTATCAATCCTACTTGATCGTCCCCAAAGACAGCTCCTATCAAAAATTCGAAGACCTGAAGGGCCGCGTGTTCGCCTTCACGGACCCGGATTCCAACACCGGCGCCATGGTACCCCGCTATTGGCTGGCACAGCTGGGCGAAACCCCCGAATCTTTTTTCAACAAGACGATTTTCACCTACAGCCACGACAACTCGATTCTGGCGGTAGCCAAAGGACTGGTGGATGCGGCGGCCGTCGACGGCCACCAGTGGGAGTATTTCGAGCGTTTCAATCCCACCCACACATCCAAGACCCGCGTGGTCCGCAAATCGCAGCCCTTCGGCAGTCCGCCGCTGGTGGCCTCCGCGCGGCTGAGCAGCGAGGTGCGGTTGAAGATTCAGGAGCTGATGCTGTCCATGCACACGGACTCCGAAGGCGAGCGCATTCTGGAGAAGCTTTTGATCGACCGCTTCGTCGCTCCCCGGGAAGAATGGTATGAACCGGCGCGGGCGATGATCGCCGGTCTGCCGGCCATCTCAAGGAACGCTCATGCGGCCCCGAAGCCTTAGATACACCCTTCTGATTGCGATCGCCGCGATCGTCCTCGCCAGCGGGTTGTTGATTTCCCAGCTGGTAACCCACCGCTACAGCAACAGCCTGATCGCCGGCGCCGTGGCTCAGGCTGAAAACGCCGCCCACAAGCTGGCCCTGGATGCGGCCGAAGTGATTCTCATCAACGACCTGGTGGGCCTGCAGCGCCTGCTGGACGGCCAGACTGCCGCGCATCCCGACGTATCCTACATTTTTATCATCCGCGAGGGCCAGGTGCTCAGCCATACCTTCCAAACCGGGGTACCCGTGGAACTGATCGCGGCCAATGCTGTGGAGGAATCCGAAGCGGGGCATCTGGAAAAGATCGTCTCGGGCAAGGGCCAGCGCTTCCTGGACATTGCCTGGCCCATTTTCGGCGGCCGGGCCGGCACCCTGCGGATCGGCTTTTCAGAGGAGCCTTACCGGAAAAAGGTCGCCGAATTGTGGCTCGAGATGAGCCTGATCACGGGGTTGATCCTGGCGGCGGCACTGGCCGCCGGCCATCTCTTCGTGTTCCGCCTGACGCGGCCGCTGCTGCGGTTGGCAGACAGCGTGGAAACCGTCGGCGAGGACAACTTGGCCCCGCTCGCCCCGGTCAGGGGCCGGGCCGAGGTCACCCGCCTGGCCACGGCCTTCAACACGATGATCTCGCGCCTGAAGGATTACACCGGCCGCCTGGAGGCGTCCAACCGGGAACTCGAAAAGAAGCACCAGGAACTCGACCTCGCCCACCGGCGGCTGCGGATCTCTCTGTCGATCACCCAGGGGCTGGCCGCATTGGCCGATCTAAAGGATGTAAGCGCCTATCTGATCCGCGCGTTCAAGGGCCTTATCGCGTGCCGCAACATGACCCTAATCGTGTTCAGCAGCAGCGGGGACGAGGCCTATGTCACGTCCGAGCAGGGAACCATCGCTATGGGGCCCGAAGCCGCCGGGGCGGCTCACGCCGCGATGGCCGGTTTACAAACCGTCAGCTTCGTCGATAAGGACAAGCTGGCTGGCGCTCCTTTGCCGTTCGCTTTGCATTCCGCCCGACAGTTGGCGGTGCTGCCGTTTCATCACCAGCAGGACCTGCTGGGAGCGATCGTGATCGGCTGCCCCCAGGATTGCACCTGCGTGACGAAAGAGCTGGAGGTGATCGAGCTGATTTTAGATCAGACCGCCGGAGCCTTGCGCCGGGCGGTGCGGCACGAGGAGGAAATCCGGGATCTGCGGGCCCGCATCGAGCCGGCGGCGGGCTTCAGCGGATTGATCGGCAAGGATCCCAAGATGCAGCTGATCTACAAGCTGATCGAGGACGTGGCGCCGACCGACGCAACCGTTCTCATCCAGGGCGAAAGCGGCACCGGCAAGGAGTTGGTCGCCCGCGCCTTGCACCAGCACAGCCATCGCAGCGACAAGGCCTTCGTGGTGATAAACTGTTCGGCTTACCCGAGCACTCTGCTGGAAAGCGAATTATTCGGGCACGAAAAAGGGGCCTTCACCGGGGCGTCGCGGCGCCGCGCCGGCCGCTTCGAGCAGGCCCACGGCGGCACGGTGTTCCTGGACGAGATCGGCGAGATTTCCCCGACCGCACAGATCAAGCTGCTGCGTGTCCTGCAGAGCCAAAAATTCGAGCGGGTGGGGGGAGAGCAGACGCTGACGGTCGACGTGCGCATCCTGGCCGCCACGAACAAGAGCCTGTTGGAGCAGGTCAAGGCCGGGAAGTTCCGCGAGGATCTATTCTATCGGCTGAATGTCATCCCCATCCAGCTTCCTCCGCTGCGCGACCGGCAGAATGACATCCCACTGCTGGCGCGGCACTTTCTGCGCACCTTCGCCGAACGGCAGAAAAAAGACCTCCAGGAGTTCAGCAGCGAAGCGATGCGGCTTCTTTTGAACCATCGCTGGACGGGAAACGTGCGGGAGCTTGAGAACACCATCGAGCACGCCGTCGTGCTGGCCAAAGGAAGCCGGGTGGAAGGCGTCGATCTTCCGTTGCTGGTAACCGCCGGACCGGCCGCCCAGACACCCCCGACCACCAGCAAGACCATTACCGGAAACGAAGCCAGGCTTCTACGGGAGGTTCTGGAGGAGTGCAACTGGAACAAAACCGAAGCCGCTCAGCGCCTGGGAATCAGCCGCAGCACCCTCTACGAGAAAATAAAAAAATACCAGCTCACCCCTCCAACCGTGCATTAGCAGCACCGCATTAATTGCCGACCCGAAAACTGCGTTATTTCCGTCCGGCCGATGATCTTTGCCATACGATTTTCGGACATGCCTTGTTAATTGAAATTAATTGAAAAGTTTTATTTTAGAAATAAGCCCGTCCGGAATTCGGACAATCAATGCGCCCACATCGCCCTTCAAGTCTTCTCCTTAAAATACGGTTTCAGGCCTGTCGTCAGGCTCGCTCGAATCGAATTAAAAATGTTTATTTTCAAGTAGTTAAATTTTTTTATAACTCGCGCCCCAGCGCCGATAACAGCCATTATCCGTGCCGTGGCACCTTACTTGCTCCTTCCAGGTCTGGCCCAACAACTCATCCCCAGCCTAACCTCTGGTTGCTGATATGGCGCTTAAATCAAGTGAAATAAGTAAAAAGGCGGTTCTGCTCATGAACGCCAGCCCTGAAGAAAGCGCGGGTATCGCCCTTCTGCTGGAGCAGGCGAATTTAATTACCCAATCCGTGGCCACGCCGTCCGAATTAAAAACGAAGATCAAGGATGCTTCTTTTATAGCGGTCATAATGGATCTCGACTCGGTGGGTATAGACAACCGCACCGTAAAGGAACTCGCCTCGGCGTTTCCATCTATCCCGTTCCTGTGTCTATCAAAGGAACGGTTTCACCCCGAACTGAAAGATTCCATCCGAGACCATATCTACGCTTGTCTGACCAAGCCCATCGACCCGGACGAGCTAAACTATTGGCTGAAATGCATCCGGGAGGACGAGCGAGGCCTCACGGTCGGCTAAGCGCCCCAATGACAACCTCACATCAAGACGGAGGAGAAATGGAAAAGGAAAAAAACACGCCGCAAAACACCATCTCAGATCTTTTAAACGATCTGAAGCTGAGCCGCCGGTGCTTCGTTAAGGCAACGGCGGCGACCGGGGCTGCCCTGGCGTTGGGGACCGGCCTCACACCGGATCTCAAGGCGCTGGCTCAGACCGGCAAGGCTGCCGGCGGGGACATGGGCCAGTGGATTGCCTCGACCTGCCAGGGATGCACCTCCTGGTGCTCAAAGGAGGTCT
>CAZNAX010000277.1:0-3898 GCA_964570965.1 uncultured Desulfatibacillum sp. | reverse complement strand
GGGCGAGCTTCAATTCGATGAAGACCTTGAAGTTGTCGGCGATTCGGCCCTTGGCTGCCTGCAGTGCAGCGGCATCCGCATCGTAGAGGTTGACGTCGTATCCGGACGACGCGAAGATCTGAGCAATGCCGTGGCCCATCAGGCCGGCCCCGAGCACGCCGATGTGGGTTATCTGATTAAGATCCATTGGTCTTTCTTTCCCGGTCGTTGGTGGGGTTGCAGATGACCATGAAGCATTTGACCTCTTTGCGGCCGACCGACTCCCCGAAATGCGGAATGCCAGAATCGAAGTAGACGCAGTCCCCCTCTTTTACGATGTACTCCTCGGAGCCATGGATGAACTTCATGGTTCCCTGGATGACAAAGAGGATCTCCTGGCCCTCGTGCTGGAAAAGCGTTTTTTTCTTTTGTCCGAGGGGCAGGGTGAGGATGAAGGGCTCCATGATTTTGTTCGGGTAACGATAGGCCATGGCCTCGTAAGAATAGCCAAACGCAGCTCCGTCCCTGGCAATGTGGGGGCGTTCTTCTTTGCGAACGAGGCAAAATGATGTCCGCGGGTTCTCCTCGCCGAGGAGGGATGAAATCGTAACGTTGAATGCTCGAGCGATGTTTCCCAGGGTCGAGACCGGAGGTGCTTTTTTCGATTTTTCGACTTTGGAGAGGTAGCCCTTGCTAAACCCCGTTTGCTGGGCGAGGTGTTCGAGCGTGATCCCTCTCTCGGCGCGCAGCGCTTTAATGCGTTTGCCGATCTCGGCTTCCAGGATGATGGGGTTTTGTTTCATAACAGAAAACCATCGCCGAAAGAGGATGACAGAACTTTACTAATTATTTCGGGGATTCGATGAAGCGCGCTTGTTTCCAAACACGAAACTTATTATATAGTTTTGCGGGGCGTGTCAAGGAGGATCATTTTTACCTCCCCTGGGTCAAAAAACCCGCCAACTTTTCGTAAGGCTGGGCACCCACAAGCATTTCGCCGTTGATGCGAAGGGTGGGAACCGCAGTGATCCCCAGCTGGTGGGATCGCAGCCAGTCCTGATCGACAGCCGCCTGGTAAGTCTGCTGGCGGATAACCTCCGCCAGCGCCTCCCCCCTCAGCCCGACGGAGTCGGCTGCGGTGGCAAGCGTTTCGATATCGTACAGGTTCTTCCCATCGACAAAGTAGGCCCGGAACACGGCGTGGTGGAACGCATCCGCTTTCCATCTTCTTGTTGATCATCCCGGAGACGCCTGATAAACCCCTCCCATAGGCGTGCTGCAACCCATTTTGCTATGAAAAGGAGTTTAAAAAATGGCGCTCTTTCGAACGGTCTCGGAAAAGGAAGCCACCGGCAAGGTTAAGAAGGTTTACAGGGACATCATGGCCACCAAAAAGATCGACTTCGTGCCCAACTTCTGGAAGGCGCTGTCGATCAACCCGGACCACCTGGAGGCCACCTGGCAGAAGCTGAAGGCGATTATGAAACCCGGCAAGCTCGATCTGCGCACCAAGGAAATCATCGCTCTGGCGGTCTCGATCACCAACAACTGCGAATACTGAATCCACTCCCACAGCGCCGCCGTGAAGCGGCTCGGACTGGACAACGAGGCCATCGGCGAGATCGTGGCCGTGGTCGACATCTTCTGCGGTACCAACCGGATCGCCAACGCCTACCAGGTCGAACCGGACGTAACCCCGAGTCCGGATTGATCTGCCCCGAGGAGAGCCGGATGCCTTACAGCGAAGAACTCGATTCCAGACTCGCCCGGCTCCTTCCGCCCGATGCCGCGCGCAGGAAGATGTTTGGGGGAACCTGCTACACCTTTAAGGGCAACATGGTGAGCGGGGTGTATCAGGATTTCCTGATTCTGCGGCTCGGCGAGCGGCAGGCAGCCGAGGCGTTGAAACTGCCCGGAGTGAGGCCAATGGACATCACCGGCAAGCCAATGAAAGGCTGGGTAATGATCGCCGCTGTGTCATTGACGGACGAGGCTGTGGCCTGTTGGGTCGCAAAAGCGCAGGCCTTTGCGAAGTCGCTACCCGCCAAATAGGGGCTGGATACCATGGAAAATCTCCTCAAAGAGGCCGCTCGGCGGTCGGCCCGCTATCTCAGCGGGTTGACGGAGCGAAGCGTGGCCCCGCCGCACGAAGCCGTTGCGCGTCTAAAGGACTTCGACGTTGCGCTCCAGGAGGAGCCGATCGCGCCGATGCAAGTGCTGGCGGAACTGGATAACATCGGTTCGGCTGCCACCGCAGCCAGCGCCGGACCGCGGTATTTCGGCTTTGTCACGGGCGGCGCGCTGCCGGCCGCCCTGGCCGCCAATTATCTGGCCGGAGCCTGGGACCAGAACGCCGTCTTCCAGGTCGCCTCGCCGACGACGGCTTATCTCGAGGCCGTCTGCCGCCGCTGGCTGGTGGCGCTGTGCGGGCTGCCGCCGGATGCCGGCATCGGCTACGTGACCGGAGCCACCATGGCCAACTTCAGCGCCCTGGCAGCCGCCCGGCACGCGCTGCTTAGCCGGCGGGGATGGGATGTCGAGGCGCATGGCCTGTTCGGAGCTCCGCCGCTAACGGTGGTGGTCGGCGAAGAGGTGCACGTCAGCGTCCTAAAAGCTCTGAGCCTTCTGGGGCTCGGCCGGGAGCGAGTGGTCCGCGTCGCGGTAGACGGTCAGGGGCGCATGCGGCCGGAAGCCATCCCGGCTCTGACCGAACCGGCGATCATCTGCATCCAGGCCGGCAACGTGAACACCGGGGCCTTCGACCCAGCGAAGGAAATCTGCGAGATCGCCAGGGTATCGGATTCGTGGGTGCACGTAGACGGCGCCTTCGGCCTGTGGGCGGCGGCATGCCCGGACCGGGAGCATCTGGCAGCGGGCATCCCGGCGGCACATTCGTGGGCGACCGATGTCCACAAATGGCTGAACGTGCCCTACGACAGCGGCATTGTTTTCGTGCGCGACCCCCAGAATCTTCAAGTCTCGATGTCCTCGCGCGCGGCCTATCTCATTGCCGGCGACACCCGGGAGCCCAGTCATTTCACGCCGGAGCTGTCCCGCCGCGCGCGCGGGGTGGAAATCTGGGCCGCCCTGCGATCCCTCGGCCGCGCCGGCCTGGCCGATCTGATCGAGCGCAACTGCCGTTATGCCAGGCGTTTCGCCGAAGGATTGGCAAATGCTGGATACGATGTGCTCAACGAGGTGGCCCTGAATCAGGTGCTGGTTTCTTTCGGAAGTGCGGACCGCACCCGGCAAGTGATACGCGCGATCCAGGAGGATGGCACCTGCTGGTGCGGCGCGACGGAATGGCAGGGCCATGCCGCCATGCGCATCAGCGTCTCTTCGTGGGCAACCGCCGAGAAGGATGTCGAGCGCAGCCTGCAGGCCATCATCCGGCTGGCATCCGGTTGAGAACGTGGGGTTCCATAAAATGACCCGGCATAATCATCGCCCGCTGGTGGAGGAGCCCCGCCGGGAACTGTACCCGAATAACTCGATAGGAGCCACTCCATGTTAAAGCCCTGCAGAGAGTGCCGCCGGGAGGTTTCGGACCAGGCGTGGCGCTGTCCGCACTGCGGAGCGCCCTACCCGACCCGCGCCAAGTGGGACGGCTGGGGGTTCGAGTACAAATCCAAAGCTACGTTGATGGGGCTTTCGCTTCTACACGTCTCCTTCAAATATCGTCCCAACCGCTTCCCGGTGCCGGCGCGGGGCGTCATCGCCATCGGACAGTTCGCCTGCGGGATCCTCACGATCTCCCAGTTCGGCATCGGGCTGGTCAGCGTCAGTCAGTTCACCATCGCCGGCTTCGCACTGGCCCAGATCGCCTTTGCCTATTCCCTCATCGCCCAGATCGGAGTCTACATCCATGAGGGCCGCGGCCAGATCGTCAGAAGCCTGGAAGAAGTCCTCAAGCTGCTTA
>CAZNAX010000276.1:0-3903 GCA_964570965.1 uncultured Desulfatibacillum sp. | reverse complement strand
ACCGCGCAGCGCGCCGCCTTGGCGACCTTGCGCATGGTGCTGCCGGCGATGGAGCGGTGTTTGGTAGCGCCGACGTCCTCTTCGCGCGAGTGGGCGCCCATGAGAATCATGTCGACGTTTTCCTTGCGGGCCAGGCGCAGGATTTCGCGGTAGGGCTCGCCGATGGCGGTCACGATCTCGGCGTTGCTGTCTTCGAGCAGCTTCCCGTAGGTGTTGGTCAACTCCTCCTTCACCCATTCGGCATAATCCTCAGTGATTTCCTCGCGCTCGCCGGTACGCACGTCGGTGACCTGTAGATTGAAACCGCGGCCCGGCACCCCGAGCACGTGCAAGATGAGGAGTTTGGCCTCCCATTTCATCTCAAGATCGAAGGCCACTTTGGCCGCGTTGTCGCAACCGGGAGAAGCCGTCGTCGCAAACAGCATTTTTTTAAACATGGGTCATCTCCTTAAAGCGCACTCTTTTGGGCTGCGGTGAAAACTCAATTGCCACACGATCCCTTCGATGAATTCAAACAGGTTGAAAATGGTGTCGAACTCCAGCACGTCCACCTTGTCTCCAAAGACGACATGCTTCAGTTTGCCGATTCGCACCGGCATGTCCAGCAGGTTGTCCAGAGGAAACGCCTTGATCTCGCACGGTTCCTTGCCGTCCACCCCGCACAGGGTGTGGTAGATCTCCAGGCGCGGCTCGCCCGGGAACCCCATCATTTCGACCGTTTTGAAAAGCTCGAGATGGCCCATTCCGTGGGCCAGGCATTCGCCGTCCGGGCAGGCTCGGAAGAGCTGCATACATTCGGGTAGAAACGCGTTCAGCTGTGTAAAAATCGGGTAGCGGTCGATCATTCTGAAAAAGCTGCGCAGCGTGTAGCCCTGCCCGAGTTCGACTTTGTAACCGAGGAACCTGAGCGGATCCGCAGCAACCGGCGTATCGTCCTGTTGAAGTGCACCGTCAGACTGGAGGGTAATCGTGTTCATGCCTGTAAATTTTAAATTTGAGATTTGAAATTTAAAATGGTCATTCCGCCGGCTTCAGGTGCTCCGGCACCTCGATCATGTTGATCAACAGCGGTTTGAGGAAGCTCCAACGGATGCCGATCTCGTAGACCTCCTCCATATCCCGGATGGCGTCCCAGCAGTTATGGCAGGGGGCCACTACCAACTTCGCGCCTGTGGCCAGAATCTGGTCGCGTTTGACTTTCAGCCCGATATTGCGCTGTTCGCGGTAGCGGCCGATGCCGTTCAGCCCGCCGCCGCCCCCGCAGCAGAAATTATGCTCCCGGGAAGGAGTCATTTCGCGGAAATCCTCGGCGATCTGGCTCATGATGTAGCGAGCGGCCTCCCACAGCCCGCCGTTGCGGATGTAGTTGCAGGAGTCCTGGTAGGTGACCGGCTCCTTGATCTTCTTCGCGGGATCGATCTTGAGCTTGCCGGAGCGCAACGCTTCAGCGACCCACTCGACGTAGTGCAGGCTCTCGATAGGGGTCTTGCCAGATTTGAGCCCCGCCCAATAAGGGCCTTCGATGACCGTAGCCCGATAGGCATGGCCGCACTCGGTCACCACCATGCGCTTGGGCTTCAACCGTTCCATGGCGGCATAGACGTTTTCGACCTGCATTTTGCACGCTTCCCAATCGCCGGCGAACATGGCCAGACTCGTCTCCTCCCAGCCCTCGCTCGGCACCGTCCAGTTTTCACCGGCCACGTGGAAGAGGATGGCGGCCTGGGCGATGTCCTCCGGGTAGTGCTTGGGCTCCCGCGCGTTGACCGTGTAGATAATGTCGGCGTTCTGCTTGTCGACCGGGATCTCCAGCCCCGGCCAGTCGTCGGCGGTCTCCTCGGCCATCCAGCTGCAGGTGTCCACCCAGTCCTCGGTGGTGACATCCATCTGGGCCCGGAACACCCGGTGCATGCCGGTGCCGATCTTCATCTCCCACGGTGTGAACCCTTGCGAGAAGAGCAGGCCGCGCAGATAGCTGAACATGATGCCGGTGTCGATACCGAGCGGGCAGTAGATGCCGCAGCGCGTGCAGCAGGTGCACTTGGAAAACGCGGTGTCCATGGCCATCTGCATGAAGGCATTGTCCACCTGGCCCTTGCGGCGGACGATCTGGCCCAGGGTGCTCTGGATCTTGTAGGACGGCACCTGCTGGGGATCCTTGTGGTTGGCCAGATAGTAGAAGCAGCTGTCGGCGCACAGTCCGCAATGCGTGCAGATATCGAGCCAGGTTCGGATTCTGGACTTGCAGGTCTTCTGAACGAGATCCCAGAGGGCCTTGGAGTCGACGTCGAGGTTGTTCATCTCCTGGTAGTACTGCTTGCCGCTCTTGTCGGATAAAAGCGCCTGCAGATGCTCCAGGGTCGTTACCTTGTTCTTGTTGCAGAGAATTCCTTCTGGCATGGCGTCTTCCTTTGGATGAAACAGTTCATGGCCCTCGGCGGCCGGGTTGGCCGGCCGGGAGTCGTTACCAGTTGATGCCGCTGCTCTTCATGCCACCGCGCTTGATGCCGTAATCCATTCCCAGTTGGGCCCGGGTCGCGAAAAACAGCACAAAATGCGAAAGCTTGGTGAGCGGAATGGCGATCAGGAACAATTCGCCGCAGAGCACGTGCACGACCAGCCACGGCTCGCTGTGGGCATAGGCGTACCGCGCGATCAGCCCCGTCACAAAGGGCGCCGCGGCGATCCCCAGCATCAGGTAGTCATAGGCGCTGGTGATGATCCGGACTTCGGGCAGGGCGATCCGCCGCATGGCCAGCAGGACGGCGGAGGCGATGACGGCGATCGTCAGGGTATCCGCCAGAGCGTCCGGCATGGACCACAGGCTGAAGCCCCAGCGTTCCTGCAGGAAGATGTTGTGGGCCAGCAGGAATAAGGGCGTAAAGATCAGTCCGAGGTGCAGCGCGAAAACCAGGAGGGTGAACCAGGGGTTGTCCCTCCAGCTGTGGGTCCCGAAAGGGGTCAACCAAAAAAGGACGGATCGTACGGCGCCCTTCACCCCGTAGGAGGTGTTGATCGAGTACGTCACGCGGTCGAGCTTCCAGTCCAGCCCCCGCACGTAGATCACGAGTCGCACGATGATCCCGATGAAAAATACCAAGAATGCCAGCCACGCCAGCGGACCGGTCACGAATTCGTACATGGGCAGCTCCTGTGAGAGCTCGACGCTCGAAGCTCGAAGCTCGACGCAAGTGATTCAAAATGCATTTTGATGAATTCCAAACCCGGAGGCCTGTTTCGCAACGCCTTTTTCTTAATGGGGATGCTCTTCCCGGTCGGCGCCCAGATGCTCACGGCCGTCATCCCGTTCGCTCAAAAAGCGCCAGAAGAAAATGAAACCGCAAAGCGCCGCAACGATCAGAATGTAGGTGAGGCTTTCCGTGCGGAGCATGAAATCATGCAACGTATAAATAGCATTTTCCATCGTCTCGATCTCCGATCGCTTCTGCAGCAATCCCGGTGAGGGGTTTCGTTACCTGCAGCTGAGGCACTCGAAACCGTACCCTCCATCCTTAATGCGCGTCATAATCCGGATGCGCATATAGAATCGGCATGTGCGTCACGATGAACTTGTACGCCAGGATGCCGATCGTCACGACAAACACCGATATCCCGATTTCCATCCAGTGCGGAAAATAGCGCTCGCTGGAGGGCAGGTGGTAGTTGAAGGCGATCAGGCCTACATTGAACCGGTTGACCACAATCCCGAGCACCGTCCACGCTGCGGTCCGGCGGATGATCTTGAGGTTCTTCTCGCGCGCGCCGATGGCGTAAAAGTAGCACGGCAGCAGCACAAAGCCCAGCATTTCCACCAGGAACCACAAGCCATAGCCGGTCCCTAGGTAGCCCCAGGCGTTGGTCTGGGCGATGCCGATGACCTTGATGATGAAGTAGCCCGCCAGC
>CAZNAX010000275.1:0-3905 GCA_964570965.1 uncultured Desulfatibacillum sp. | reverse complement strand
CCCCGGCAGCGGCCCTTGCTGCCGAGCGCCATGGAGCAGGTGGCGTTGCCGTGAATCCCCATCTTCTCCTCGATACCGGTGCAGACGATGTCGTTCGGCTCGCCAAGGCTGCCGTCGTCGTTCACCCATATTTTGGGCACCAGGAAGAGCGAAATTCCGGCGGTTCCGGCCGGGGCACCCTCGATGCGGGCCAAAACCGGATGAATGATGTTCTCGGCCAGGTCGTGCTCGCCGGAGGAGATGAAGATCTTGTTGCCGGTGATGGAATAGGTGCCGTCCGGATTTTTTTCGGCCGAGGTGCTGAGCGCGCCCACGTCGGACCCGGCCTCGGGTTCGGTCAGCAACATGGTGCCCGTCCAATGGCCGGTGTACATCTTCTTCAAGAAAAGCTTTTTCTGTTTTTCAGTTCCGAAATGCTCCACAAGTTTTCCTGCGCCGTGGGTGAGCCCGGCGTACATCATGAAGGCGAAGTTGGCGCCGTTAAGATAGTCGGCGGCCGCCATGGCCACTGCCCGCGGCATTCCCTGTCCGCCCCATTCGAGGTCTTCGGTCATGGCCAGCCACTCGCCCTGCCTGAAGGCTTTCCAGGCCTTGTGGAAAGACTCGGGCACCGTGACCTTCCCGCTTTCGAAGCGCGCTCCCTGGCGATCGCCGTCCTTCTGGGTCGGCAGGATCTCCTTGACGGCCAAGTTCCGCGCCTCGGCGATGATGAGATCCACCGCTTTGCGATTGAACTCGGCAAAGCGTTCATGCCGAGCCAGTTCATCCACCTTCAGTTGTTCGTGTAGAACAAATTCGACATCCCGTCGGTCGGCGATCAGTTGGGCCATTTCTCTTCTCTCCTTTTAAATCTTCTCGGGTAAACGTGCAGGGGCACCGATTCCCCGGGTGAAAAGATCTGCCAAGGGGTCGGCCATAGAAATTAAATCGTAGTTGCGGCCGGCGTGCAGCCAGGCGCCGATGGTTTCGTCCACCGCGCCCAGGATGAGGCGCTTGACCAGGCTCAGGTAAATGTCACGGCGGATCAATCCTTCCTGCTGACCCTCCTCCACGATGTCCGAGATGATATCGTGATACATCTTGCCCATCGCCCGAATCTGGTCTTCCGCCAGCCGGCTGATCTGGTGGGTCTCGACATGATAGACGATCGCCATGTCCGGATCGCGCTGGAACTCTCCCAGGTGCACCCGAACCAGGTTGCGCAATTTCTCGAGACTGTCCGCGCCGCGGGCGACCTCTTCGTGGAAACGATCGAAGACCTGTTTGGCTTTGAAAGCAAAAAAATGGACTAAAATTTCATTCTTGCTTTTGAAGTAAAGATAGATGGTTCCATCCGCCACACCGGCTTCCTTGGCGATCTGGGAAACGGTGGATTGACGAAACCCTTGGCGGGCGAATATCCGGACGGCCGCTTCGAGAATACGATGATATTTGGAATTCTTGTCTCTTGGATCTTGCGCTTCCATAAAGCATTGCATATTGAATGAGTATTCATTAATTTATCAAATTGAAACGACCCTGTCAAGAACATTTGTATATTGATAAAAGTAATATTATTTCAATAAGTTAAAAAATATTCGCCTAATTTTATAAACGATAACGAGCTCTATATATTTTTGAATAAATATTCATTCTAAAAACAACAAAAAACCTCATCGACCAGCGCATGGCCAATGAAGTTTTTTGTTTATTACCTAAGTTATAACAGGTTAATAATTTTATCTAATTTTTTACTTTAAGTTTTAAAAGCCAAGGAACCGGCCTGATCGCTTGGTCTTTTGATCAGTTCATCGCGGGCCGCGGAAGCATTCCGGCGCGCTCGGCGATCTCAGGCACTCGGTGCTCCCACTCGATCGCCATCAAATGGACGCCGGCAACTCCCTTCATTTCTTTGAGTTCGGCGATCTGTTCAAGCGCAATCTTGATCCCCTCTTCGGACTGCTTGTCCCGGGCAACTCCCTGCAGACGAGTGATGATCTCGTCGGGCACATCCATTCCCGGAACTTTCGCTTTCATGTATTTGGCCATACCCAAACTCTTCATGGGCGTGATGCCGGCCAAAATGTAGACTTTTTCGGTCAAACCCATATCGTTGGCCTGATGGATGAATTCGCGGAATTTGGGCATATTATAGATGCATTGGGTCTGGATGAAGTCTACGCCGGCCTTGACCTTCTTGGCCAGGCGGTGAACGCGCCACTCGAACGGGTCGGCAAAGGGATTGGACGCAGCGCCGATGAAAATCTGCGGCTTTCCGTCCACTTCAGCGCCGCTCAGAAACTTGCCCTCATCGCGCATCTGCTTGACCATGCCGATCAGCTGCATCGAGTCGATGTCAAAAACCCCCTTGGCCGTTGGGTGGTCTCCGAACTGGCAGTGGTCGCCGGATAAGCATAGCATATTGCGTATGCCTAGTGCGGAAGCTCCGAGGATGTCGGCCTGCATGGCCAGCCGGTTGCGGTCACGGCAGACCATCTGGTAATTGGGCTCGATGCCCTCCTGGATCAGCAACAGGCAAGCTGCCCAGCTGGCCATACGCACGACGGCGGTCTGATTGTCGGTGATGTTCACGGAATCCACACGGTCTTTGAGGTGCGCGGCTTTCTTGCGCACTTCGTCCGCATGGGCGCCTCGCGGCGGGCCGAGCTCGCCGGTGAAAGCGAAATGTCCTGCCTGCAGTACTTTTTCCAGATTGCTTCCCGATTTCATGTGCGCACCCTTCCAACCGATTGAATTGATATTTATTTTTCAGGCCTTGGCTTTTTCCGGTTTCTTGTAGCCCGGCTGCAGCAGCGTCCGCGGTGTCGTGTCCTTCCACTCCTGCGCCAGTGACAACTCAAGAATGCAATCCAAGCGTCCCTGGGCTTTCAGGCGATCATAGATCGCATTCCAAGCGCAGGGCTGGTCCGCGCTGATCTCACAATTACCCTTGTTCGTCCCCCCGCAAGGCCCGTTGTAGAGCCCTTTGGCGCACATAGTCACCGGACAGATGCCGCCGGTGAGCCCTAGCACGCAGCGCCCGCAAGATCGGCAGCGCTCCTCGTACCATCCGACATCCTGATTGACGGCCAGCCCGCAGGTGTCCACGGCTGGGAACACCGGAATGTTCGGAAAGCGCTCCGCCAAAAACTGGATACCCACCCCGCAGGCCATGGATACGAGGGCATCGTAGTCGCCCGCCGTCTTGTCCAGTTGGGCCAGGTATTCGCGATCGCACTGGCGCTCCAATGTGACCGACCCCAGCTCAACCGGGTTGTCCTTGAGCCGACGGCCCATTTCGAGCTCGGCCGCCAGGACCGCCACCTCCTTCTCGCCGCCGGCCAGGCAAACGGCGACACACGTGCCGCAGCCCACCAACAGGATTTTCTTGTAATCCTTGGTCAAATCCATGATCTCATCGAACGGTTTGCGCTTGGCTACTATCATTAGAGGCCTCCAGTGTGGCTATTTGCCCAAAGACTTCTTCTTCAGCGGGTTCGGGCCGAGTTTGCGGATGTGCTCGGTCATCTCCGTGGCGTAAGCGGCAAAGGTCGGACCTTCGCCGGACGACAGGTTGTACATCCGGACCCGGTCAGGTTCCAAACCGATTTCTTGCAGCAGCGCACGCACGTGGTTCACGCGCTCCCGGCAGCGCAGATTGCCCTCGTTGTAATGGCAGGTCCCCTCCAGGCAGCCGACGCAGTAAACTCCGTCGGCCCCCTTCTGGACCGCCTGCAGCAAGTGGATCACATCCACCTTGCCGGTGCAGGGCACCAGAATGATCTTAACATTGTGCGGGTAATTCAAGCGCATCGAACCTGCCAGGTCCGCGGCCGAATACCCTCAATATTCGCAGCAGAAAGCAATGATGTTGGGTTCGAATTCGGGCATCAGGCCACCTCCTCGCTCAGCAGCGCTTCGATCTT
>CAZNAX010000274.1:0-3944 GCA_964570965.1 uncultured Desulfatibacillum sp. | reverse complement strand
AACAGAAGATATAAACTTTTCATTATCATTGGGTTCTTGCCCGGTCAAACCCCGTGAAAAAAAGCCCCACCGTTTCCTCGGGGTCAATCACTCCGGATGCCTGCAGCTGGATCAGGCCGGCTAACCCGGAGGCACCTGTCGGGCAGACGGAGACGCCGGTGTGAAGCTGCGCTTTTTCATAGGCTTCGCGGATGGTTTCCTCCGCAAGGATCTCGGCCCTGCCGCCCGAGCGCAGAACGGCGCGCAGCAGGTGGTACCAATCGTACGTGACGTCGTCCAGTATCCCGTGGGCCAGGCTGTGCGGTGGAGCACCGTCCCAGGGCCACATGAAATGGCCGGGTTCGCGGGCCATATCGTTCAACATCGATTGCACCACAGGCGAATCAAAACTGCGCCGAACTAAAGCGGCGATCTCCTGAATCTGATCGGGGCGGGCGGCCGCGAAAGCCGTCGTTCTTTGCAGCTGCACCACGGGATCGGCGCTGCGGTCGTAGCGCAGGTCAAAGGATCGCCCGCTAAGGCGGGCGATTTCGGCCAAAGCCAGCAAATAGGCACGCCCGAAGGGAAAGCCGCCCTCGGGCTGGCAGACATGGATGCGCGGCAGCGTGTCGATGAATCTCAGCTGAAGCGCCTCTTCGAGGGCCTGCGCGACCGATCGCGCCAGGGCCCCGCCGCCTACCTGGATAACCACGCTGTCGATCTTTTCGGAGCGGTCGAGAAGCTGCATCACCATTTCCCAGCCCAGGGTGGCGCCGCCCTCGATGTTCGACCAGTTGTCGCTGCCGGCGCAGGCAAACGGCAGCCAGCCGTTTTGGTTCAACGCTTTTCGAAAAGCGACGTAGCAGGGGTCGCCTTCCCCGGTGCGCGCGCGGGGGATTTTTTCCACGAGCGTGCCTCGCTCCGCCAGCATGGCGGCCACCGTGGGGTCGACATCCTCCGGCACAAAAGCGTGCAATTCATAACCGCCGGCGCAGGCGACTGCGGAAGCCCCTAACGCCGCGTTGCCGCAGCTGTAGATAGCCAGGATCTGCTTCACCGTTTCACCCTTGAGCTCTCTCAGCGCTTCCAAGTACAGCAGCGTGCCCATCAGGTGCCGGCCCTTGTGGGATCCGGTCACGTTGCCGGTTTCATTCTTCACCCATAGACGGCCGGACCGGCCGAGTGAGGCCTTTAGGTCGGGTTCTTCGGTCAAGGGGGTAACATCAAAATCCCGGCCCTCCAAACGCAGCAGACGATCCGTCATTGCGTCCAGGATTCGTCGATAGCGGGCATAACCGATCAGGCTGCAGCCGGAAAGGAGGGGGTGAAAAAGATAGAAGGTGCGCCTGCTTCCACTGGCCCAAGCCGTTCGGATGCTTTCACTTAATTCTGGATCCGCAGGCAAGGTCCTTCGTAAAATGTGCTCCTCTGCGGGGCGGCTGCCCGGGCAGCCGAATGTGCCCGATTCGATGGAATAACTTTTATCACAGGATGGACACGTGAGGAAATTCGGCGGCACTTAGGCCCCCCTTCGAATTGAAAGTTTATTGACATTTTGCAGCCATTCGCGCACAAGTAACAAATTTTCGTAAAGAGAATCAATCTTAAATCCCCAGTTAGGATTTCAGGAAGTCGATCTCAAAATCCCCCTGCCCCCTTTGTCAAAGGGGGAAACGGAGGGAATGGCGCCAATCGATTTCGATACGGGGAGAATGGCGCCGAGCGTCATTGCCTGCTTCTGACGAGGTGAAGATGATGAGCGCAACTGCAATCACCCGTTTGGACGCCTTCGGCGGCCGGTTGAACTGGGTCGTCGAGCGGTTCTGCGCCCTGCTCATGGCGGCGCTGGTCATGGTGATCTGGTTCGAGGTCTTCCAGCGCTATGCCCTGCGGCTTGGATTTACCTGGGGGGAGGAGCTGTCGCGCTACATCATGATCTGGGCGGCGCTGATGGCCGTCCCGGTCGGCGCCTATCGCCGCGAGCACATCGGGCTGGAGCTTATCCGCAACGCATTGCCGGCCGCTCAACGCCGCTATCTGCGCCTGGTGCTCGACATCATCGGCCTGGCGTTCTTCGTTTTCCTGACGGTCTACGGCATCGGCATGGCGGCGAGCGGCAAGACCCAGTACGCCACCATCTTCGGGATGAACATGGTGGTGCCGTTCGCTTCGGTGCCCCTGTGCGGCGCGCTGACCTCCATCCAGCTGGTCGTGACCATGCTGCGCGATTTTGCGCCGCGAGAGGGTGCGGAGGCCTCATGACCCTCGTCGCCATCATTTTCTTCGGTCTGATGCTGGTCGGCCTGCCGATCGGCTACGTCCTGGGGGTGGCCGGGGTGGCCGGACTCGTCCAGGTGGGCGGCCAGAATTTCCTGGCCATGGCGCCCAAGCGGTTTTTCGAGGGGCTGGACCTCTTCACCTTCATGGCGATGCCGTTTTTCATCATGGCCGGCGAAATCATGAACCGCACCGGCATCACCAACAAGATCGTTGATTTTGCGGATTCGCTGGTCGGGTACATGCGCGGGGGCCTGGCCCACACGAACATGGTGGCCTCGGTCATCTTCGCCGGCATGACCGGTGCGGCCGTGTCCGACACCGCGGCCTTCGGCAACACCCTGGTCCCGGCCATGGTCAAGCAGGGCTACACGCGGTCCTTCTCGTGTGCCGTCACGGTGGCCGGATCCATCATCGGGCCCACCATTCCGCCCTCCAACCTGATGATCATCTACGGCTCGCTGATGGGGGTTTCGATCGCCGGAATGTTCGCAGCCGGCATTCTGCCGGGCCTGCTGATCTGCGCGGTCTGCATGACCTACATCGTGGCGGTCGGCAAGCGCAAAAACCTGCCGATCAGCGACCAGGGCTTCAGCCTGAGGCGGATTGCAGCGAGCTTCAAGTCCAGCTTTCTGGCCCTGCTCATGCCCGCGATCATCCTGGGCGGGATCATCTTCGGCATCGTGACCCCGACCGAGGCCGCGGCGATTGCGGTCGCCTACGCATTTTTCCTGGGAGTCTTCGTCTACCGTTCGTTAAGCTTCGACGCCATCGTGCAGACCCTGATCCGGACCTCCATCATCACGGGGGTGGTTTTCCTGATCATCGCCTCGGCTTCGATCCTGAGCTGGTGGATGACCTTCATGCAGATCCCGCAGAGCATCGCCAAGCTCTTCCTCTCCATCTCCCGCAATCCTCAGGTGGTGATCGCCCTGATCCTGTGCCTGCTGATGATCATCGGGATGTTCATGGACATCAACGCGGCCCTGATCATCTTGGCTCCTGTGCTGGGGCCGCTCACGCAGACGATCGGAATGGACCCGGTGCATGCCGGCGTCATGATCGTGCTGGCGCTCAATATCTCCCTGATGACGCCGCCGGTAGGCGCCTGTCTCTTCGTTATTTGCTCCATCACCGGCGAACGACTGGAAGCCATCGCCAAAGAACTCTGGCCGTTCATCCTGCTGGAAACGGCCGTGCTCTTTCTCATTGCTTTTTGGCCGACGTTTACGCTCTTCATGCCGCGGCTGTTGCTGGGGAAATGATCGCTGCCGCGGCAGGTCAGGGGGCGGGAGAGGATGTATCGTGAGCACCCGTTTGCGAAGCGGTGCCGTGCCTCAACAAACCATAAACCCAAAGGAGGTGGTCAATGAAATCTTCCAAACTATTTTGCGCAGCCGCAGTTCTGATGGCGGCTCTGTTCGCCCTTGCCCTGATTCCGGTTCCGGCCGGTGCGGCCAAGGTCATCAAGCTGCATCATCTGAATAAGGACGATCCTTTCGACAACGCCACGGGCGCCATGGCGACCGTGTTCAAGAGCCTGGTGGAAGCCGGCACCAACGGCGGGATCGAAGTGCAGACTTTCCCGAACGGGCAGCTGGGCAAGGACAACGATGTCGTTACGCAGGTGAAGTCCGGCGTCATCCAGTCCGGCATCCACTCGGTGGGCGGGTTCGCTTCGGCCTACC
>CAZNAX010000273.1:0-3982 GCA_964570965.1 uncultured Desulfatibacillum sp. | reverse complement strand
ATATAGACAAATTTTAGCACGTTATAATTTGACAAGGTTGTGAGGAGATGGACAACAACAGTAAAGAAAAAAATCCCAGACTAAATAAAAAAGGATTAGGAAAACTATACCGAGAAAAATGCTACCTCGATCAAATAGCAGGTTACTATCGATTTAATGATTCTCATCTTTTTGTCCATGAATGGATGATGGAAAAGAAACTTAATAGAAAATTAAAGCCTGGTGAGATCGTTCATCATATTAACGGAAACAAACTCGACAATCGCCGATCCAATCTAACAGTTATAAGGTACGTTAACGAGAATCCTAAGTGGCATCAAAAGCAACTCGAGATTGAAAGCGTTTGCTAAATCTTTTCAAAAGGAGAAAGCAAATGAATGGAAAAAAGAAAGCGGAAGGTTACAATCTCACACAGATTATCACGAGAATCAAATGCCAACAACAAGAATTATTCGAAAAAGTACCAAAACCATTCATTACAAACATTGGAAACGGTGGCGTTACAACCTACGAACACGGAGGGGATATTTGGATACCTAAAGAATGGGTACAAGCGATAGATAAATGGAAAGAATATATTGATAAAAAATATCGGTCAGTTGAATTAGATTTACCCCAAATTGAAGATATTTTTCGATACCTTTATAATGAACAAATCTGGAAAGAATTAGACAATCATAAAGAAGAAAAAGAAAATTGGAATAATATTATAAATGAAATAATCAAAGAAATCGAAAATGAAACTCACTGTAACGGATTATTTCAAAAAATAAAAAACGAAAAGAAACGTTATAATTAGTTAATGACGGGTACAATATTCGAGTTACTTTCTTTTTTATTCTATATAGTTCGCATATTAAACCATTTTTTTTATTTCATATGTTTTTTAAATCCTATCATGATAACTCTTTTCAATGCTTTCCGAGAAAGAATCAGTCCTCCCCGTTCTTTCACAATTAAACGAAAAACAACGAGAAGCAGTCGTAAGCGAGGAGAAAAAAATCCTTATCTTAGCTGGAGCAGGATCGGGAAAAACAAAGACCCTGATCCAGAAAGTCATTTATCTTATCTCAGAAAAAAAAGTAGACCCACAGAACATCCTAGCAATTACCTTTACGAAAAACGCAGCAAACGAAATGATCGACAGACTCATCGCCGTCTCTAATAAAGAACACGATTACCAAAAAATCATCACAGATAAAAGGATAACCCAACAAGAACGAGATCAATATCGGAGAGAATATGTCAGAAAATACCCTTGGCTATCGAATATCTCTGTGAAGACATTCCACGGACTCTGCAACCAGATCCTCAGAAAAAGAGGAGGACCAGAATTCGACACCAAATACAAAATCCTCTCAGACAACCTCTACGATGTCGAACTCGAATCACGACAAATCGCACGAGAAACACCAGAGGATATCATCAATAAAATCATCAACATCCTCTGCGAAGACCCTGATTACCTTCTCCAACTAAAGAGATATATTCTTGATTACTACGTCGACGAATACAACGTCAAACTCTACGAAAAAGGACTCACACAATACGAAAAACCATTCACCACACTCAAAGGAGACCATGTCGCCTCAAAAGCAGAACGAGACGTCGCAGACTGGCTCTATCGGCACCACATCACCTATCATTACGAACCAATGATCGCCCCAGGTAAATTCGAGATGCAACCTGATTTTTACATCGATGACGCAAACATCTACCTCGAAGTCGTCAGTAGTAAAAGTTACTCTCTAAAAGATAAAGAACAGGCGATGAAAGAAGCAGGAGAAAACTACCTCAAACTCCATGACTCGGGAACACATGACAGCACCTTCTTCAACACTCTTATGGATAAACACATCCTCTCCCGTGTTGATAAAAATCTCCTCAATACATCACCACTCGATGTCGCTGAAGAATTCCGTGGTTACGAACGATTCAGAAGATTTTTCGTCCTTGATGTTCTCAAAATGATCGATAAGATAAAAGTAGAGGATCGGAATTTTAATGAAATCTACGAAAGCGCACAAAAAGATGCCCATGCGCGCATACGTGATTTTTACTCGATTTCAAAAGTAATCTGGCAAACCTATCATCGCTACTGCATTGATGTTTCCTATCTTGATTTCAATGATCTTCTCATAAGAACCGTTTCACTGCTTGAAAACAACCAAAAAATAAAGGAAGACTATCAAAACCAATTCAAATACATACTTGTTGATGAATTCCAAGACGTCAACACGGTCCAAGTTAAGCTATTAAACTACTTATTAAACGAGGAAAATCAATTATTCTGTGTAGGAGACGACTGGCAAAGCATCTATGGATTCCGTGGATCCAACGTCGAATATATTGTGAAATTCGAAGAATTTTTCGACAACCCAAAACTCATCAAACTTGATATCAACTACAGAAGCAATGGAACCATTGTCGAAGCATCAAACAAAGTCATCAGCCATAATAAATTCAAAATCGATAAAGAAATAAAATCACTGACAACGAGCGGAAAAAAAATCTATCTCTACTGTGCAGAAAAAGAAGTTGAAGATGGAGTAAACACGGTAATAACCAATGTAGATAAACTCCTACAAAACGGATACACAAAAGAAGACATTCTCGTCCTGACAAGAACGAGAAAGACAGAGGCATTCGACAGATATTATAACGAACTCAGAGCTAGAAAAGTTAAAATCACTACTATCCACCAGTCAAAAGGACTTGAGGCAAAAATAGTATTTATCATAGGTCTGACACGGGGATTTCAAGGATTTCCAAACATCCGAGACGATGACCGTATCTTCCAACTCATAAAAAAAAGTGATTACGAATTAAACCTTGAAGAAGAACGAAGACTGTTCTATGTCGCATTAACCAGAGCAAAAGAAGAACTCTTCTTAATCAGCGAAGTAGGAAACGAATCAGATTTTATACGAGAAATACCAGGAGAATTTTTAGATCGAACAAATTTTTTAATACTCAATATCAAAAACCAAGAACCAAAAATATGCGTGAGTTGTAAGAAAAAAATACAACAGGAATATACGTATTGTCCCTACTGTGGAAAATATTGTTCGACTCCAGAGTCAAATACCAATTATATTAGAAAAGAAGTCAAATCCACTGACGAAATAAAAAATAAAATATTGAGTTGTTTAAACGAAATAAAATGTAATACGGGCAGATCTCTTTTATGTGAAATATTAAAAGGAAGTAGATCTGAATCAATATACAACACAAAAACCTTCGAAAATAATTATTACGGAATTCTACGAACGTATTATACCTTTCAAATAAGGTTATTTGTTGATCAATATATCCAAGAAGGATTAATCGAGATTTACAGAAGCGAACAAGCTTTCCATCGACCCTTAATTCGATTAACATCGAAAGGTAAACAATTTCTCCTTGATTATAATACAAAACAAGAACAGAATAAAGGTGATAAAGAAAACAATGAAGCTGATTCTCTCAAAGATTCCGAAGAAGCTGAAGAGTTAGAAAATGACGATGAAGAATTCAAATCTGATAAATCAAAAACAGATGAAATATTTGTCAATAAGGAAACCTATATTAAATTAAAAGATGCCTTTGATAAAAGAGATAAAAAACGTACTAATGATTATAAAAAAGATGGTTAATAACATCAACAAATCCTCATCCATACATACCCGACGCTTCCAAAACGTGGACAACAGCAGCCTCCACCCACGACAGACACGATTCCTCTGTTACCAAGCATGTATCATAAATTTTATATCCTCATGAAGATTATTTTTTCTTGAATATCTTAAAGGTGGAGGTTCCCCAGTGACCATAAGGATAAGGATTTTACATGATATCGTCGTCGCTTGTGTGTTCCTCTTCCTTCTGTTCTCTTCTGGAAGCATCACGAAAGCTACCATTACTGGTCCAAACCTTGAAAACAACGAAACTCCTGGCACCATCGTCACCTATTCTTCCGGATGCTGCGACGGCTACACGCTGC
>CAZNAX010000272.1:0-4006 GCA_964570965.1 uncultured Desulfatibacillum sp. | reverse complement strand
GCCGACGAACGGCGGCGGATCGGGCAGGGTGGCGGCACCGGGCTCCCGCTCCTCAGCCCGGCTGAAGGTGATCCGGCAGGTGCGGCCGGTAACGGGGTTCCGCCGCACCTCGATCGGTTGGACCACCGCCCGGCCGCCCGGCTGCCGCATGCGAGCCTCGATGGTTTTTCTTTCAAACGACAGCATGGCCTCTTCCTTCCCCGACGAAAACCGCCGATGCGGCCCTTTAGAAAACTCTTGCCAGCAGCCGATAAATGAATGGAACTCTTTTAAAGTGGAAGAAAAACCCGAGTTTCCAAAAGCATGCTTTGACCCGTCGGATTTCCGATTTCAGGCCGCCATCGCCGTGGCAAAACGAGGTGATGCACACTTCCGGCCGCAAATCGAGCGGAAAAATACAGGGGCCGACGCCGTTTTCCAAGAAAGGACAATTCGAAGTGAAAATGGGGCGTTCATGCTGAAGGCATGCGGCGATCCGAGAATCGAGCGCTGGTTCCGTAGCCAGGATATATGTAAAATCCGCAACCCCGAAAACAGCCTCCAGATCCAGGTTCCGACAGCACAGTCCTTGACACGCCCGCAGACATCCTTGCAGGCGAATCGCCGCAGCGCTGTTCAGACTCCTTTCCGCATTCTGGATCTGCCGGCAGAGACTTGCCAGCAGCGGCCGACTGCCGGACGGCCAGCAGCGGACCGCTTCGGTGGCGCAGCCGTGCAAATAGCTCAGGCTCATCTTCCGCTTCCCGCCACCCCAATCACACCGCGACCGCGACGCGCGCACCGAGGCGCCGCTTCTGGAGCCAGTAAATAAAGGCAAAGCCGGCCAAACCGATCATGTCGCTGTAGAGGCCGGGCTTCACCAGACAGAAGGCGACGGCCAATAGGATGATCCGCTCGAGCCAGGTGTCGTCGTCGATAAAGAAGCCCTGCATGCCCGCCGCCAGCGCATACATGCCGATGGAGGAGGTGATGAAGATCCAGCTCGCCTCGAGCACCCCCATGATGCCGGGATCCAGACCAATCAAGAGCATCTGCGGCGCCGTAATAAACATGTACGGAAGCAGAAAAGTGCGCATGTCGAGCTTGAAGGCTTCAAGGCCTGTCTTGAAAGGATCGGCGTCCGCGATGCCGGCCGCCGCATAGGCCGCCAAGCACACCGGCGGAGTGCCATCTGCGAGGATGCCGAAATAGAAAACGAAAAGGTGCGCGGCAATCAGCGGCGTGTCCGGCTTCATGGCGATCAGGGCCGGCGCCATGATGGTGGCCATGATCACGTAGTTGGGGGTCGTGGGCACGCCCATGCCCAGAAGCAGGCAGGCGATCATGGTGAGCACCATCGCGAAATACACATTGCCGAACGACAGCTCTACAAGGATGTTGGTCATGTTGAGGCCGGCGCCCGTCAGGCTTACCATCCCCACCACCATGCCGGCGCAGGCGCAGGTGACGCCGATGGCCGACATGGATCTGCCCGCGTTGAACATGGCGTCGATCATCTTGCGCACGCTCTCCTGCGCGGGCTTCCAAGATTTTGCTGCAGCAGGCGCCCCCGCGTCCGTCTCCACCCGGATGAACCCCGTGCTGGTCAGCAGACCGCGGATCAGGAAAATGATGCTGGCCGTGGCAATGGCCATGGCCGCCGACGTCAAAGGCGTCAGGCGCTGGATGACGAGCGCGTAAAGCAGGACAAGAATCGGCACCAAAAAATGCAGCCCGCTCACTAGGGTGGGAAAGAACTTGGGAAGCTGGGCGCGCGGCACGCCCTTGAAGCCATACTTGGTGGCGAGCAGGTGCACGGCGCCCAGA
The DNA here is from genome assembly GCA_964570965.1 of uncultured Desulfatibacillum sp. Lineage (GTDB taxonomy): Bacteria > Desulfobacterota > Desulfobacteria > Desulfobacterales > SpSt-501 > SpSt-501. The sequence goes on along the minus strand of CAZNAX010000272.1, from coordinate 2,200 downwards.
AGGGCCAGCTGGTCAATTACTGCGGGAAGCGCCGCGGCAAGGCATACCTCCAGATAGGGGATCCCCAGAAATTCGGCCATGACGAAAGCCGCCGCGCCCATTACGGGCGGCATGATCTGACCGTTTCCTCCGGCGGCCGTGTCGATGCCGCCGGCAAGCGCCGGCTTGAACCCGACTTTTTTCATCAGGGGAATGGTCAACGTTCCGATGGTGGCGGTGTTGGCGATACCGCTGCCGGAGAACGTCCCCATAAAGGCACTCGCCACGACCGAAACCTTGGCCGGGCCTCCGCGGGTGTGGCCCACGAGCGACATGGCGAGCTTCATGAGGAAATCCCCGGCGCCGGTCCTCTCAAATATCGCCCCGAAAAGCACAAAGGCATAAACGAAAGTGGAGGAAACCCAAAGTGGAATCCCGAAGATGCCCTCGCTGGTCAAGTACAGGTGGTCGACGATGCGGCGGAACGAGTAACCGCGATGGGCGAGAATCCCTGGAAAGTAGGGGCCGAACAGACCGTAGATCACGAACAGGCCGGTAATGATCACCAGCGGCCAGCCCACGGCCCGGCGGGAGGCCTCCAGAACCAGCAGGATGGTGGCAACCCCCATGGCGAGGTCCAGGCCGGTCGGGTCGCCGATTCGCTTGACCAGGTCCTCGTAAAACAGGGTTACATAGATGACGGACGCCCCTGCCACCACCGCCAGGATGAAGTCGATGAAATGAATGGTTTTGCGCTTCGACTTCTTCGAAAAGGGATAGAAAAGAAAACACAGAATGATGGCGAAGGTCAGGTGGATGGAGCGCTGCAGGGTAGAGGTCAGCACGCCGAAAAAAGCGGTGTAAAGCTGGAAACAGGAAAAAGCGATGGCAAGCAGGAAGGTGAGCTGGTAAGGAATGCCGGAAAGGCGACGCTCCCCGAACTCCTGCTTCTCGATCATTTCCTCGGCTTTTTTGACCAGGGCTTCGTCGCGAACGATTTTCTCTTCCATGCTACGTCCTAAATTAGTAGTTGTCCCCCAAGCGCATCAGGAGATAGGGGTAACGTCGAACAGCCACGGTAACGACGTCTCCCGAATCGATCAGGGTGGTCAGGTTCAGTGTCTTGGTTCCCATGCGCAAAGACGCCCGGTTGATGGGGGAAACGTAGAAGCTGAATTCAGGCAGCCTCTGCCCGCTCGGCGCCACCATCCACTTTCCGTCAGCACTTTTATCCGTCGCCTGGAACGGCAACCCCGCTCCGTAGGACGGAAATCGGGTTTCCACCACCCGCAGCGACCCGTCGGCCTCCACGGCGAATACTCCCTCGACGGGAACCTTCTCGATGGAGTGGATGTAGGTGAACGTGAAGACATCCCCCGGCGCCGCTTTTCCTCGGAAAATGACTTTGTCCGACCGCCGGCTGCGCACCTCAAGCGTCTGCACGGGGTGGAGCAGCAGCAAGGCCAGGGCGGCCCCCGCCAAGGCCCAAGCAACTATGGCGTTTCTTGTCGGCATGACAGAACTGCCCCGCCGGTTGGCAGAAGCAATCTCAGATTCTGAGACAGCCTCAAACCGGCGGGGCAGAATCAGCTTCGTGTTGGCATAATCGAATGTTACTTCACGATGCCCTTTTCCTTGAAGAACTTCTCAGCGCCCGGATGCAGCGGAACGGACATGCCGGTCAGCGCCGTTTCGAGCTTCAATTCTTTGCCCTTGGCATGGGCGCGTTCGATGTCCTTCAAGTTTTCGAAGATGGCCTTGGTGATCTGGTAGGCCATGGCTTCTTCCATTTCCGCCCGGGCGACCAGGATCGCCATCACTGCCACGGTAGGCACGTCTGCTTCGATGCCCTTGTAGGCCCCCTTGGGAACCAAGGCCTTGGTGAAGAAGGGGTATTTCTTCATCAGTGCATCGCGCTGGCTGCCGTCGACAGGCACGATCACGCAATCCACGGTCATGGCCGTGTCCATCAAGCCGGATGCGCCCACACCGACAGAGTAGAACGCCGCATCGATACGGCCGTCCTTGAGATAGTCCGAGGACTCGGTGGCCGTGAGGCGTTCGACCTTGGCGAAGTCATCGAACTTCATGCCGTAGGCTTCCAGGATCTGCATAGCGTTCTGCTCGGTGCCGCTGCCCAGGGGGCCGACGCAGACACGCTTACCTTTGAGGTCCGTCACGGCAGCAATCTTGGCATCCTTGCGCGCCTGGATCTGGCAGT
>CAZNAX010000271.1:0-4008 GCA_964570965.1 uncultured Desulfatibacillum sp. | reverse complement strand
CGGCGGTGGAGGCATCCTCCTCGACCGGCGGCCAAATCATGCCGCCCATCATGGGAGCCGCCGCCTTCATCATGGCCGAGTTCCTCAATGTGCCCTACCTGGACATCGCCAAGGCGGCGGCCATTCCGGCCTGCCTCTATTTCTTCGGCGTGTTCATGGAGGTGCACTTCGAGGCCAAACGCTGCAACCTGCGGGGCCTGAGCCGCGACGAGTTGCCCCGGTTCACGAATGTCATGAAGGAGCGGGGGCATCTCTTCGTTCCCCTGTTTGCGATCATCATATTTCTTTCAATCGGGTTCACCCCGCTCTACGCTGCCCTCATGGGGCTGGTGACCTGCATCATCGCCGGCGCCTTGAAGAAAGCCACCCGCATGAGCCCCCGGCAGATCGCCGACGGGTTCGAGCTCGGCGCGCGCAACGCCGTCGGCGTCGCCCTTGCCTGCGCCTCGGCCGGTATCATCATCGGCGCGATCACCCTGACCGGGCTGGGCCTCAAGCTGGGCAACGGGCTGGTGGAGCTGGCCGGGGGCAATCTCCTGCTGACCCTCGTCTTCACCATGATCACTTCGCTCATCCTCGGGATGGGTGTACCGACCACCGCCAACTACATCATCACCTCAACCATCGCCGCACCGGCGCTCATCCAGCTGGGGGTGCACCCGCTGGCGGCCCACATGTTCGTCTTCTACTTCGGCATCGTGGCCGACATCACGCCGCCGGTTGCCCTGGCTGCGTACGCTGGCGCTGGTATCGCCAAATCCAACCCCTTTTGGACGGGGGTTACCTCGACGAAGCTGGCCATCGGGGCGTTTCTGACGCCTTACATATTTGTCTACAACACGTCCATGCTCTGGATCGATACGACGTGGTACGCGATCATTCAGACGCTGATCACGTCCTGCGCGGGGATGACGGCGATCGGTGCGGCCATGATCGGTTATTTCGTGGCACCGATGAACTGGATCGAGCGGATCTTGTTTATCGCTGGCGGAATCATGCTCGTGCACCCGGGCACGGTCACCGACTTTGCCGGTCTCGGGCTGTTGGCCGCATGCGTGGCCAACCAGTATCGCAAGAAACGAGCCGGGGCCGTCAGCACGGCAACCACTGCGGATGCGTGAACAAAGAAATCCGGGTTTGACGAGTTTGTAGACAAACTATGGCGCTTGGTGCCAACCTATTCGAAATAAAATCCCCCCGCCCCCCATTTTTAAAGGGGGAGAAACGCTGGGATCCTCTTTTCCTCCCCCTTTATCAAAAGGGGGCCGGGGGGATTTGTGTGCCGATGTTGACTTCCCCTCCTCATCCCAACGCCTTCATTTCCTGAACCCGCTGGTTATATACCGCGATCACTTCCCTGCGGTTCAGCATGCCGATCAACTCACGGGCATCGTCGTCGCTTACCACTGGGAGGCTGTCAATGTTTTTGACAGTGAATTTTTTCAGGACCGAGTTGAGGTCCTCAGACGGCGAGGCGGTGATTATTTCTGAGGTGCCGATGTCTTTCATGACGACCAGGTTCCCGATTCCGGGGGCAAACAGCACACTGCGGATATCGTTGATGGAGAAAATTCGCGCCAGTTTCCCGTGCTCATCCATTACCGGGAAGTAGTGCTGATCGGTCTCAGAGAAATGCTTCCTGAAATCCGCAAAGAGCATGCTCTCCGGAATCATGGCCACCTTGCGCACGCGGTCCAACAGATTATGGACCGTGATGGTTTGCAGCACATCGACAAAGAACTCTCCGGAATGTGCGGGGGAATCGATTCGCCGCCAGACCTGACTCTTGAAAATGGTCCAGCGTCGGGTGGCGAGGTAGGCTACGGAACATACCAGGAGGCTTGGCAGCAACAAATGGTAGGAGTTGGTCATCTCGCTGACGAAAATGATGGTGGAGATCGGCGTGTTGGAAACCGCCGCGAAAAAGCCGGCCATCCCCACGACCACGAAGGCCCCGGGCGACCCGACGACTCCAGGGAGCACCTGGTGAAACAACTGGCCCACCCCACCGCCCAGAGCCGCACCGATGACGATGGATGGGCCGAAAAGGCCTCCGCTGCCGCCGGAGCCGATGGAAAAGGATGTCGTGAACATTTTCCCAATCGCCAGAGACAGCAGAAAGGTCAGTGCCACCTCCTGGGTGAGCGCCTTCTGGGCGTAGCCGTATCCAAAGGCCAAGGTGTGCGGCAGGAAGAATCCGATGATGCCGGTAAGAACCCCGCCGATGGCCGGTTTCAGATAATTCGGAATATTCAGCCCGTGGAAGAAGCGGGTTGTGGCGTGAAACAGTTTAATGAAAAATACTCCGGAGCCTGCTACCACGAACGCCAGCACCAGATACGGACCGAGTTCCAGGGGGTTGCGAAAGATGAAATCCGGGGATTCCAACAGGGAGCCCCAGCCGAACACCATGCAGAACAGACAGTAGGCGACGACAGAGGCCATCCCCGCCGGGATGATGACTTCGTATTCAAACTCGGGATCACGGTAGAGGAACTCCGCCGCGAAGAGCGCTCCTGCCAAAGGGGCCCTGAAAATGCTTCCCACACCGGCAGCAATACCCGCCGCCAACAGGATGCGCCTTTCCCTGGCTGAAAGCTTTAGCTTCGTTGCCAATAAAGAACCGAGCCCCGCGCCGATCTGCGCGATCGGTCCCTCGCGTCCGCCGGAGCCCCCCGTAGTCAGCGTAATGACCGTGGTCAAGGTTTTCACCAGGGGCACCCGGCCGCGGATCAGACCTTCGTTGTTGTGATAAGCGTGGATGGCGGCATCGTTGCCGGCACCGGCGGCCTCCGGAGCAAACGTGTAAACCAGCCATCCGCTCAGAAGGCCTCCGCAGGCAGGTAGAATCAGAAGCACCCAGCGGCTGAATTCGCCGCCGCCGGGCATAAACAGCGCATAATCGCCGGCCGAAAATGGGGGGCGATAGCCGGCCAGGAAATCAAGAAAGACCCTCATGCCCAGCTGGCAGAGATAGTAGAACACGATGGACGCAATGCCGGCGATGACTCCGACACAGACGTAGTAGAAGGCCCAGCGGCCTACGTGGTTTAGCCCGTCGCGAAAAGGCATGCCGTTGCAGGCACCCCGCCGATTGGCAACCTTTCTGATCAGGTTCATGCAGCGGCTCGTGTAAGTTTATATATGTTGACATATATCGAACCGGATCGGAATGCAAACCGCAGGATCCAGAGGCATTTCGTCGAGGAAGGGTATGCCATGAAGCATTAAATAGCGGATGAGACCAGGTCCTCATGGGCTTCACGCATCCCGAAATTGGGGCGATATAGGTGGAGGTCATCCGGAAAGTGGAGGGATCCCGGGGCAGGCCCGAAATGGCTGGGAGCGGAACGGGTGGTTAGATCTGAGCGAAGGCAGCCACCCCAAGCCGCTGGGGTAGAAGGACCGCAGACTAAAAGCTTAATATGGCGAAATTGATAATTGAAAGCACGCGCTTCAGGAGCAGATCCCAAGAGAATTCCAAATTCGCGAGTTTATCTATTTTCCCACGTTCCTGTTTTTGATTGCCCCGATCAAATTCTGAATGGTGCCGATAACGGCAACGGCGAGGACTCCAAAGATTGAAAGCTGAATGATCCAATCTGTTATAGTCATGACGTCGGCTCCTTTCCACGTTTAGGTTGCGGTTATACAATCATGATAGGAAAAACAGTTCCCCGGCATTCGTCAACCACGTGCATCGTTCCCTTTCCGATCATGTGCCCATTTATAATGCAGGCTGTATTGATATTCAACGGATTCCCAGAATCCCTCTAGCTTCATCAGGCGTCGCCACCTCATGGCCCAGTAGATGCACGAGCTGAGCGAGCTTTTGCACTAGTTCCACATTGCGCTTAACCGCCTGCCCGGGCGCCCAGAAGATGCTGTCCTCAAACCCCACCCGCACGAGAGATGCCCCCAGCCCGATAGCGGTGGCGAGCAGCGTGAAATCCGTCATGCCGTCGTGAATGACGCCCCAGGGCACCGTCTCGTTCATCATGGAGGTCA
>CAZNAX010000270.1:0-4043 GCA_964570965.1 uncultured Desulfatibacillum sp. | reverse complement strand
GTTCGTAATGCACCCTTAGAGCCTATCATTAAAGCAAGTTTGGCTGCCGTTTTATCGTCAGGAGCTTCACAAATAGCCACAATATCGTATCGGCCCATAACCAAATAAAATTGAAGCAATTTCGCACCTAATGCTTCATATGCCTTTTTTGCTGCATCAAGCCTAGCTGGACTCTCTTTTACTTTTTCAATTCCCTGCTGGGTATAGTTTATTAACGAGATATAGGTTGGCATAAAACACCTCCATTAACTTTAAAAAGTCAGATGACCAATCTTTAAAGACTTTGCAAAATTACGATGGACATTCGAAGGCCTCCATAAAACCAGCTTATGGTTTTAGGAGGCATACTACAGGTAAAGCAAAACGTCCTATGATCAGAAATAATTTCATTATCTGTTCGTCCTTAGAAAAAAGTGAGACAAAAATTAAAAGAAAGGAGGAGCAAATTCAATCTCTGACAGATGTTGGGAGATTGGGCTGCTAATAATGAGGTCTGCAGGATCGCCTAAAAAAAATCCAGCGCCCGCTTCAGGTCAGGTGGAGTGGGAGCGTTGCCCGTGTGTAAGAAAATATGCCCTAATCGGGGGTAATAAGTCAAATGAAATTTGACCAGCTGTAGAGGCTAAATCACAAAGAACCCAATCCTTGTGATTTGTCGGATGATATTGCTACATTGTTTTCAAATAAAAAACCCCCGTCCCTCAAATCAATGAGAAACGGGGTCTCTGGCATTCATCCACAAGCCCTCATGGTTAGTTTTTAAAAATCATTATTATCTATTTTAATTTTATATCAAAATTGCACTTTACTGTCAATGCTGGAAAAAAATACCCACATCCCATTCGGAGTAGTATTGATCGGGGAATCCTTACATGCTGTGCAGCGGCCAGGCATTCACCGCGGCGAGGTCCCCCGACCAATCCGATTAGAGCCTGTTCAATTCCGATAGCTGCTGCTTGATCGAAATCGACTGTTGAATCGATTGTGGATTGAATTTCCCCGCAAGCTTATCCAGAGACTCCTGGAGTCGCTTTTTCTGGGCAGCCATATCGGCCTTGGTTCCTTTTTCCTGGTCCGACAGGATTCGGACGATCCCCGCACCGACTTCGGTGGCTTTCAAATATCCAGCGGCTTTCGCTGCAACCGTCATTTCCGCAAGGGACTGACTGAATCTTAAAGCTGGAAGCCGACATAGCCGCTATTATTGGATCCCGTAATTGTCTGGACATTCCCTTAGAACTACCTCCAACCCTCCCTTTTCCAAAGGGAGTACCCCTCTTTGGCAAAGAGGGGCAGGGGAGATTTTACGAACGATGTCAATTCAATTTGTCTTGCCTGGTGGGGATCAGCGAGATGGCAAGAGGGCTTTCCTGTGTCGGAACTAACCGATACAATTTAACTTATCGGTCTTGCAGGCGGCGCTTGAACCTGGCCTAAATGACCTGACTTCTCAAAATGATATCAGCCGTTTTAATCGCAAGAAACGGGTGGCGCGATGTGGACGGGAAGTATATATTCGGGCCTGAATGCAGCACGACCTCGGCATCGATCGCATCCAAGGAGGCATAAACCATGAAACCGGACGATTATTCAAGCGCATGTCGCGATTATGAGCGCGTCGAGAAAGCCATCAAGTACATCGAAACCCGCTTCGACCGGCAGCCCGAGTTGAAGGAAATCGCCGATCACGTCGGCCTGAGCGAGTTTTACTTCCAGCGCTTGTTCAGCAGCTGGGTCGGCATCAGCCCCAAACGGTTCCTGCAGTTTCTCACCAAGGAATACGTCAAGGAGCTTCTTTCACGGCCCGCCAGTCTCCTGGATGCCACCTATGATGCGGGGCTGTCCAGCCCCGGTCGTCTGCACGATCTGTTTGTGAGCTGCGAGGCGGTGACCCCCGGCCAGTTCAAGGCCGGGGGCAAGGGGCTAACCCTCGCCTATGGGTGGCACCCCAGCCCATTCGGCGAATGCCTGATCGCCCGGACCGAGCGCGGGATCTGCTGGCTTGCGTTTGTGCGCGACGGTAACCGGCAGGCGTCGATCGCCGAGTTCACCGCTGCCTGGAAGAACGCCCGCATCGTCGAGGACGGGGACCTGACCAAGCCCCTGATCGCGCGCATCTATGACCCGGCCAAGTGGAACCGTTCAAGCCCTCTGCCCATTCTGGTCAAGGGCACCAACTTCCAGATCAAGGTCTGGGAGGCCCTGCTGAGGATTCCGGTCGGTACCGTGGTGACCTACGAGGACATCGCACTTTACATCGGGTTCCCCAAGGCCGTGCGCGCCGTCGGGAACGCCGTCGGCAAGAACCCCGTCTCTTTCGTCATCCCCTGCCACCGGGTCGTCCGCAAGACGGCCGATTTCGGCCACTACGGCGGCGGCCCGGCACGCAAAAAGGCGATGCTGGGCTGGGAGGCGGGTCTGGTGGCCTCGTAGAAAAAAGGACTCCGGGATCCAGCAAGATTTTATGTGTCCCCTGCGCCCGATCGTGTTTCCAGCCAGCAGACAGGGATGCTTGAAAAGAACCAATAATAAGCCAACCGGTCGCTTGCAGGCGGCAGCTAAGCGGGGGCCTGCGATTACTCCGTGACAACGAAGAGGTGGACTTCCCGCGGGCCGTGGGCGCCGTGAACCATGGTGGCTTCTATGTCGGCCGTCTTGCTGGGGCCGGAGATGAAGGACATGTAGTTGGAAAGTCCTTCCGACCGGTAGCGCTCATCCCAGCGCAGCAGGGCGAAGAGCTCCTTCATGTCGGATAGGATCTGGTCCAGATGGATGACGGCGACGTGAATGGAGGGCACCAGGGCCGCGGAGCGCGGCTGGCCGGGGCGGTTGCGCATGACCAGGGTTGCGGTGTCAGCCAGGCAGAAATCGGCCGAGGTCACGCCAATGAACGAAGCGATGATGCCGGCGCGCTGGCGCTCGCGTTCTACCTGGTCGAATTGACTGCCGGCATCGATGGGGATCGGAGCCGTGGCATGCACTGGCACCTGCAGCCGGTCGAGTGCCTCGGGCAGGTTCAGGCGATCGATCAATGGATGCCGCCACGCCGCAATGTGTTTCGCATCCCCCCATTCCGGTTTTTTCTCACCGACCAGCCGGACGATGGCCGCGGAGGCATAGGCTACGTCCGGAAGCGCCGTCACACTGAGGTTGATGGGTTTTCCGGCCTCGACGAGCCGCTCCAGTAACGCCTGGCGGCCTTCCGCCGTGCGCCGGCGGATGCGGTCCAGCAGCTGCAGCTCTTCCGGCGACGGGCCTTCGGCGAACAGGTGACTTGCATTGCGGGAAACATCCGGCGCATGGCCCAGCGCCGCCCGGATGCGGCGAAAAAAATTAATCTGGTCTGGAGTGTCCATTCAACTTTTTCTCGTTCGCCGCCACCGCTCCATGAAGGTCTCTTCGGCCAGCGGGTGCAGGTCGCGGCTCTGAGTCCAGCCTTGAACGGGCGGCGGAAGCCGCCGAAGCATTCCCTTGCGGTGCGGTAGCAGCTTCTGGCCGGTGGCGGCCAGCTTGAGCCCGAGTTCGTAAAGTCGGCGGTTGCGGATGAGCCAGGACCAGCCGCGGTAGGCCAGGCCCTCGGCGCGGCTGGCCGGTTTGACCTGCCAGGCTGCATCGCCGTAGGCGAGCTTCTCCCGCAGGGCAAGCAGCATGCGCGGCAGGTCGATGTTCATCGAGCAGGCGTCCCTGCAGGCCCCGCAGAGGGTTTCGCCTTGGCAAAGGTCCTTGGCGCGGTTGATTCCGGTGAGCAGGGGCGTCACCACCGCCCCGACCGGGCCCGAGTAAGCAAACCCGTAAGAGTGACCGCCGATCTTACCGTACACCGGGCAGACATTAAGGCAGGCCGCACAGCGCACGCAGTACAGCATCTCCCGGAACTGCGGGTCGGCCAGGATTCGGCTGCGGCCGTTGTCGATCACGACCAGGTGGAATTCGTCGGGGCCGTCCGATTCGCCGGGCCGGCGGGGTCCGCCGATGTAGCTCGCGTAGGTGCCCATGGTCTGGGCGGCCGCACCCCGGCACAGCAGCCTCAGGATGATCTCGTA
>CAZNAX010000269.1:0-4062 GCA_964570965.1 uncultured Desulfatibacillum sp. | reverse complement strand
CGGCATTCCGCTGGTGGCGACGTATGAGGATTTTTTCGAACGCGATGATATCAATCTGATTATGGACCTCACCGACGATCCTGAAGTTTTCCGGGAAATCATCGCCCGCAAGAAGCCCGACGTCCGCGCCATGAACTATCAGACCAGCCGGCTGTTCCTGGACATGTACCGGATCTACGACGATCATAAGGAGAACGACCGGGGCTTTCTGCAGGCCAACGCGATCTACAAGATCGTCATGAACGATCTCATCAACGAAGACGTCCTGGTCATCGCCCCCAACCACCAGATCATGGACGCCAACGACGCGCTGCTCAAGAAGGTCGGGCTCAGCCGCGAGGAAATCATCGGGCGCAGCTGCTACGAAGTCACCCATCGCTTCGGCTGTCCGTGCTCCCAGGAAAACTGTCCGTGCCCGCTGCAGGAGACGCTCGCCAGCCTGAAGCCCTTCAGCACCACCCACATCCATCTGGACAAGGACAACACCGAGCACCACGTCTCGATTTCCTGCTATCCGCTCACGGGGCCGAACGGCATCATCGGCGCCATCGAAATTTCCAAGGACATTACCAAGGACATCCAGATGCAGCGCTCCCTCATGCAGCAGGAGAAGCTGGCGTCCATCGGCCGCCTGTCGGCCGGCGTGGCTCACGAGATCAACAACCCGCTCACGACGGTCCTGACCACGGCCATGCTCCTGCAGGAGGATACGAAACCGGAAGCGCCCCTCTACGGGGAGCTCGAAACCATTATAAAAGAAACCATGCGCTGCCGAAACATCGTCACGGCCCTGCTCGATTTTGCGCGCCAGAAAACCCCCCTGGTAAAACTGAGCTCGATCAACGGCATCGTGGGGGAGACCGTAACGCTCACGCGCAAACAGTCGGCCTTCAAAGATATCGAATTGTCCATGTCATTGGACGAAAGGGTGCCGCCTCTTTTGCTGGACAGCCAGCAGATGACCCAGGCCTTGATCAACCTCATCATCAACGCCATCGAGTCCACCGAGGCCGGAGGCACGATCGACATCCGCACCGAGCTGGGTCCCGGCCAAAAGAATGTGCGGATTTACGTCACGGACACCGGCGCCGGCATCCCGGCCGGCCTGCTGGAGCAGGTGTTCGAGCCCTTTTTCACGACGAAGGATTCCGGCACCGGCCTCGGACTGGCCATCACCCACGGGATCGTCGTACAGCACGGCGGCCGCATCGAGGTCGCCAGCCAACCCAACAGCGGCACGACCTTCACCATCACCCTGCCGATCGGCAATGGAGCATCATGACGTCGGCAACCCCGCCCAAAGTCCTGGTGGTGGATGACGAGATCAACATCTGCCGCTCGGTGGAGAAAATCCTGGCCAAGATCGGCATCCGCGTGCGCACGGCATTGAACGGCGAGGAGGCGCTGAGCCTGCTCGCAGCCGAAGCTTTCGATGCGGTCCTGACGGACCTCAAGATGAGCCGCCTGGGGGGGATGGAGGTCCTGCGGCGAGCCAAGGAGCTCAACCCCGGTCTGCCCGTCATCGTGATGACCGGCTACGCGAGCGTGTCCTCGGCGGTGGAGGTCATGAAGCTCGGAGCCGTGGACTACCTGCCCAAGCCGTTCACCCCGGATGAAATCCGCGCCGTGGTTAGGCAAACCCTGGCGACCGCCCCGTCGTCGAGCTTCGAGGCCCCGGCGGGCGCGGCCGCCCCGGTGCGCGCCACGTCGCATCAGCTGGTCGGGGACAGCTCCAAGATCCGGCAGGTGATTGCGATGGTTGCCAAAGTGGCCCCCACCGACTCCACGGTGCTCGTCGGCGGCGAGAGCGGCACCGGCAAGGAGCTCATCGCCCGGGCCATCCACGCCAACAGCCGGCGGCGCGAGGAGGTTTTTTTCGCCGTCGACTGCGCCACGCTGAGCACGAGCCTGCTGGAGAGCGAACTCTTCGGCTATGCCCGGGGCGCATTCACGGGGGCCGAAAAGGACAAGGCCGGCATCTTTCAGCTGGCCGACCGCGGAACGGTTTTCTTGGATGAAATCGGCAACATCAGCCTGGGCGTCCAGGGCAAACTGCTGCGCTTTTTGGAAACGCGCGAATTCTGGCCGCTGGGGGCCTCCGCCCCCCGCACGGTGGACATCCGCCTGATTTTCGCCACCAATAAAAGCCTGGAAAATTTGGTAGCTGCCGGCTCCTTCCGGGAAGACTTCTATTACCGCATTTTCGTCTATCCCATCCTGCTGCCGCCGCTGCGGGAGCGCAAAACGGATATCCTGCCGATTGCGGAGCATTTCCTGCGCCACTACAGCCGCCAGATGAACAAGACGATCCGCGGGATGGACCCGGAAGGGGTCCGCCGGCTCACGAGCTACCACTGGCCCGGCAATGTCCGGCAGCTGCGTAATGTGATCGAACGCGCCGTGATTCTTTGCGAGGGGGACCGGCTGACGGCCGCAGATCTCGACCTGCCCGCGGCGGAGCCTGGAATCGGGGAACCTGAGCTTCGCACCCCTCGCACGAAGGAGGACCTGAAACGGCTTAAAAAAGAGATCCGCCGCAGCTCCGTCGACGAAGTGGAAAAACGCTTTCTGCTGCAAGCGCTCGCTCAAAACGACTGGAATGTCACCCGGGCTTCAAAGGCCACCGGCCTGCAGCGAACCAATTTTCAAAATTTGTTGAAAAAGCACGGCATCAGCGCCAAGCGCCCTCCGAACCCTGCCCGCGTTCAGTCTGATATCGACAAGTAGACTCTCCTCATTCCCCTCTAAAAAAAATACAGCGTATAAATTATTTATACGCATGATTAGCGTATTTTTCCGGCCGACCGAAATCAATGCGAAGCAGTTGAATTTCCTTGCAGCAGATCGGATCCTGTTGCTTCGGCTCCGGCCCTGAAGCGTCCGGGTCCAGCTATCCGCGTTCGGACGTTATGTATAGAATAAATATACATCTGCGCGTCCATCGTAACCGGCTTTAACTTACAACAATTTGATATAAATATGTTTTATTGTTTTTTAGGCCGCCTGGCACAGCTTCTGCTTAAGCGTAACCAACAATGATGGACACCGCATCCCAAACCCGCAAAGGAGAAAAGCATATGGAACCGGTCAAAATCCTGGTGGTCGACGACGAGGCCAACATCTGCCAGAACGTGAAAAAAATCCTTTCCAAGAAGAACTATGAAGTCACGACAGCCTTGAACGCCGAGGAGGCCATGGAAAAGCTGGCCGCCGATTCCTTTGCGCTGATGATTTCCGACATTATCATGCCCGGCAAGAACGGCCTCGAGCTTCTGAAAATGGTCAAGGATCAATGGCCGCTCACCAAAGCTGTGATCATGACCGCCTATGCCTCGACCGATACGGCCATGAAGTCCATCCGCCTGGGCGCGCTGGACTATATTCCCAAGCCGTTCACCCCCCAGGAGCTGCGAACGAAGGTCGGCCAAGTCCTGTCCGGAAAGCTTTCGGAAGTGCGGGCCAGCAACGCCGAAAAAGAACTGATCGACGTAATCGACCTCGATGCGCCCTTCGAAGCCAAGGAGGTGGAGCAGGCGACCGACGAAAATTACGTCAAAATGCTGGGCCGATCGGATATGCCGGTGGTGGAGGTTAAACTGCCCTCCACATTGCCCAACTACTGCGCGGTGGGTTCGATGGTCTGCGACATCTTCAAGAAGCTGGGGGCCACGTGCAAGGTCGGCACCAAGAGCGGCGAGTGCCCGCAGAAAAAGACCAGGAAAGCCGCGCCCAAATCCGATGGAGCCGATGTCAGGCGGCTGGTCGGCATCGATCAGCCGTTCAGCTACGATGAAGTCGCCTCGGTCACCGGACCGGAGTTTGTTCACCAGCTCGGACGCGAAGGCGTCGCTTTTCTGCCCTATGAGGATCTGAAGAAAAACATGGCGGCACGCCTGAAGGACGATTCTTCCAGGATCGATGTCGACATCCCCTTTGACCGCCGCGAAGTGGAAACAGCCGTGGGAACGGATTACGCCGTCAGCCTGTCCCGATCGGATGTTCCGGTGGTGGAGGTGAAGGTGCCCGAATCCGTGCCCAACTACTGCGCGGTCGGATCGATGG
>CAZNAX010000268.1:0-4075 GCA_964570965.1 uncultured Desulfatibacillum sp. | reverse complement strand
TGATCGCCGAGGGCGCCAACGGCCCGACCACGCCGGAGGCCGATCCGGTGTTGAAGCAGCGCAAGATCTTTGTGATCCCGGATTTTTTGTGCAACGCCGGCGGCGTGACGTGCTCCTACTTCGAGCAGGTGCAGGCCAGCATGAATTACTATTGGGAGAAGGACGAGGTCCTGCAGCGGCTGGACACCGTCATGACCAAAGCCTTTCGGGCCATGGCCGAGATGGCCGCAACGCGCGGCGTCTACATGCGGGACGCCGCTTATATGATCGCGGTCGACCGGGTGGCCCAAGCCGCGAGACTTCGGGGCCGGGCCTGATTTCGGTGTCGAATGTCAACTCTGGAAACGAAGCTGCCGAAGGGCAGCTTCGTTTTTTTGGTGAGCCCCGCCCGCAGCGCTTGGATCCAGCATGGTGACTATGTCTAAGACCATGACCCAAGGAGGCCGTGCTAACCCCCTGTCCGGCAAATCCTACCGTGATTTCCGGCGGGTTTTCGACGACATCTTCTCCTCCTCGGGCGAAGGGCGTATGACCCTCGAGGTCTTAAAGGAGATCTCGGCGACCCTGCTGCGTTTTTTTAAATGCACCGCGGTCGAGATCGTGTATGAGGAGAAGCGCAAGCTGTGGCACGCCAAGACTGTCGCCGGCCCGCCGCGGGCCACATCCGGCTGGAAAGAGAAAGCCGCCCGCGGGCCGGATTATCTCCACGTGGTCGAGACTGCGGCGCCCGAGACCCTCGCCCGCCTGAGGTCCCGGCTCCGGGCCGAACAGCGTCACGGCCGATCTCCGAAAGGGCTCTTCATGTTTCCAGCCGGCCGAGGAACTCGCAGAGGGGACTCCGGGGAACAATCCATCCGGCAGGCCTTTCTCATGATCCCGGCCGGCCCGTCGGTGGGCGGAGTGGTGACGCTTTCTTTTGCTCACGGCCGAACGGTGGATGCGGACGACGCCTCGTTGGAGCTCCTCAGCCGCCTGGGGTCGGTCATCGGCCGCTCCCTCAGCCACAATCTTTCGCGCTTCGAGCTTCGGGAACGGGTCAAGGAACTGACCTGCATGTACAACATCGCCAATCTGGCGGTGACTTCCAACCAGCACATGGATCAGTTTCTGCAAAAGGCCGGCGAACTGCTGCCTCCGGCCTATTTGTACCCGGAGATCACTTCGGCGCGGATTTTGCTCGACGGCAAGAGCTATGAAACCCCGGGGTTCGCCGAGTTTCCCCGATCCCAACGGGCCGACGTCCTCGTCGGCGGCCTTCACCGCGGGGCGGTGGAGGTCGTCTATCGCGAACCGCGGCCGGAGCTGGACGAGGGGCCGTTTCTGGCCGAAGAGCGCCGCCTGCTGGATTCGGTGGCGCGGGAGATCGCCATCATCCTTGAGCGCCGGCAGGCCGAAGTCGAGCAGGCCCGCCTGCAGGACCAGCTGCGGCATGCCGACCGGCTGGCCACGATCGGCAAGCTTGCCGCCGGCGTCGCCCATGAATTGAACGAGCCGCTCACGGGGATCCTCGGGTTCGCCGAGCTGCTCAAGGAGCTTTCCGGCATGCCGGAACAGGCCTTGAGCGATCTGGCGCGCATCGAGTCCGCCGCCCTGCACGCTCGCGAAATTGTGCGCAAATTGCTGCTCTTCGCACGCCAGATCTCTCCCAAGCAGAGCCCGGTTGCCGTCAACCCCCTGATCCAGGAGGTGGTCGCCTTTTTCCAGGCCCGCTTGAGCCAGCAGGGCATTAAGGTTCGGACCCGCCTTGAAAGAACACTGCCCGATATCCTGGCGGATGAATCCCAGATCCGGCAGATCATCATGAATTTGACCATCAACGCCATTCACGCCATGGACAATGGCGGCCAGTTGACCATTACCACCCGGTCCGGCAGGGAGGAAATCCTGCTGTCTCTGCGCGATACGGGGGCGGGCATCGCGGAGGACATCAGAGACAAGATTTTTCTACCCTTTTTCACCACGAAGGATGTGGACATGGGAACCGGCTTGGGGTTGTCGGTGGTTCATGGTATCGTTAAATCGCACCGGGGCCGGATCAAGGTCGTCAGCGCCGCGGGCCGCGGTGCGGAGTTCAAGGTCTACCTGCCGTTGAAGCAGGATCGATGACTTTAAAAGAATTGAGATTCGCACCCCATTGAAACCGATCCGGGGCGGTCAGCGTGAAAACCAATTCTTGCATCGGCAACGCGAATATCCTGGCCGTCGACGACTCGCCGGATGCGCTCGAGCTGGTGAAGCGCCACCTCGCGCCGGCGGGGCACACGGTCTTCACCGCATCGAGCGCTGAAGAAGCCTCGCGCTTGATGAAGGACACCGCCTTCGATCTGGTAATCACCGACATGAAAATGCCGCGGGTCAGTGGCCTGGACCTGATCCGCCACATTCGCACCCATTTCAAGGCGGTCGGTATCCTCATGGTGACCGGATACCCCTCCATCGGCGGGGCGGTGGAGGCCGTGCGGCTGGGCGCCGAGGATTATCTGGCCAAGCCCTTCACCAAGAAGGAGCTGCTGGACGCCGTCGCAACAACCCTGGCCAAGCAGCGCCGAAGAATTCTGGGCCCCCCGGCAGCTCCCGCTCCAGCCGGTCTCATCGGTGAGTCCGAGCCGATGCAGGCCGTCTTCCATGCCATCGACAAGGCCGCGGCGGTCAAGGCCAACGTGCTCATCACCGGCGAGAGCGGCACCGGCAAGGAGCTCGTGGCGCGGGCCATTCACTACAAGAGCCAGCGGGCGGCCCACCCCTTCGTGCCGGTCAACTGCGGGGGCATTCCGGAAAGCCTGCTCGAAAGCGAACTGTTCGGACGAGTGAAGGGCGCCTTCACGGGCGCGACCGAAACCCGCGCCGGGTTCTTCCAGACCGGTGACAAGGGCACGATTTTTCTGGACGAAGTGGGCGAGACCAGCCTGGCCATGCAGGTCAAGCTGCTGCGGGTGCTGCAGGAGAAGGAGATCTGCATGGTCGGCTCCGCCCGCTCCCAGAAGGTGGACGTGCGCATCATTGCCGGCACCAACAAAAACCTCCAGGGGCTCATCGTCGTCGGCCGCTTCCGCTCGGACCTGTTCTACCGCCTGAATGTCATCAACATCGAGCTCCCGCCGCTGCGCGCGCGCAGCGCGGATGTGCTGCTGCTGGTGCGCTACTTCAGCGCCAAGTACGCCGAGGAGATGGGCCGGCCGGCGCCGCAGTTCACCGATCGCGCCCTTGAGAATCTGAGCCGTTACTCCTGGCCGGGCAACGTGCGTGAATTGGAGAACCTTGTTCAGCGGTTGATGGCCATGACGGACGGCGACATCATCGACGCGCCGGACTTGCCCGCCGGCATGCGCGCCGAATGCGTTCCGCAGGAAAGCGGGTTGAACCGGACCTTGGAGCAGGTGGAAGCCGAGTACATCCGGCAGGTGCTGGACCGGCTGGCCGGAAACAAGAGCCAGACCGCGAAAGTCCTCGGCATCGACCGCAAAACCCTGCGCGAAAAGCTCAAGCGCTTCGGCTTAAACGGCCCTTAACTCTGCCGGGCGCAGGGGTAAGGGCCGTTTATCAACCGCTTACAGGTTGGCGGTGATGGCCGCCGCCCCCAGCAGCGCGGCGCGATCGGTATTGATAATGTGCAGCGGGGTCATCTCCACGAGTGGCGACAGGCGGCCCTTGCGGAGGTAGGCCGCGACCGTTTCTGCGTCCTGCAACTGGGCCGCGACCTTCGGAGGAATTCCGCCCCCCAAAAATACCCCGCCGGTGCTCAAATAGGTGAGCGCCACGTCTCCGGCCTGGGAGCCGAGTACGCGCGCAAAAATGCCGAGCGCCATCGAACAGATGGCATATCTTCCGCTGAGGCCGTGTCCGCCGACGACCGCGGTCGGATCGCGCGCGGCTGCGATTTCATCGCGCAGCGCCGCGGGCTCCTCGCCATAAGACCGATCCCGCAGGAAGGAATAGATGTTCATGATGCCGGGGCCGCTCAGCACGCGTTCGATGCTGACGCGTTTGCGGAGTTTGTCCTTGAGGTATTTGAGCAGGTCGACTTCAACCTCGTCTTTCGGGGCGAACTCCACATGTCCGCCCTCGGAAGGAAACG
>CAZNAX010000267.1:0-4082 GCA_964570965.1 uncultured Desulfatibacillum sp. | reverse complement strand
GCTTGACCGCCGCCGTGAAGCGTTCGAGCAGGTGAAAGGCCTGGCCGACCTTGTGCCCCGAGCCCTCGATGCACATGTGGGGGCAGGAGAAGTTGAGCTCCAGCATATCAGCGCCGTTGTCTTCACAGGCCTTGGCCAGATAGACCCACTCGTCCTCGAAGAAGCCCATGATGCTGGCGACGATCGGGTAATCCGGATAGTGTTTCTTGAGGTATAGGAACTCCAGCAGGTTGTGCCGCAGGGGCCGGTCCGATATCTGCTCGACGTTCTGGTAGGCCATGGCGCGCTGGCTGCCGTAACCCACGTAATGCATGCGCGGGGAGGGGTGGGTGATCGGCAGCCGATCGGAGTTCAAGGTCTTGAACACCACCCCGCTCCAGCCGGCCTGAAAAGCCCGCTCCACCATTTCGGCGCTGTTGGAAACCGGCGAGGACGAGAGCAAGAAGGGGTTCTTGAAAAGCAACCCGCAGAAATCAACGGACAGATCGATGTTGGTCGCCACGCGCGTTCCTCCTATCCATGCCAATATTGGCGAATGGCCCGGGCGGCTGTCTTGCCGTCGGCCACCGCCTGCACCACCAGCGCAGGGCCGCGGACGATGTCGCCGCCGGCGAATATGCCTCTGACCGAAGTCCGACCGGTTCGAGGGTTGACCCGGATGAGGTTGTTGCCGGAGAGTTTGACGCGGGGATACCAATCCGGCGAGTCGGGAGCCGGCCGGTTGCCGATGGCCTCGATGACCACGTCGCAGTCCAAAATCCACTCGGAGCCCCTGACCGGCTGAGGGCGGCGACGGCCGGAGCCGTCGGGCGCTGCCAACCGGGTGCGCACGAGTTTCAGGCCTTTGAGCCGCCGGCCCCGGCCGGCCACGTAGTCCACCGGCTGATTGAGCAGCAGAAAGTGCACCCCCGCGGACTGCGCTTCCACCCGCTCGTCCGGCTCGGCCGGCATCTGGGCATACGAGCGCCGGTAGACCAGGTAAACATCCCTGGCGCCGAGCCTCGCGGCCGACGCCACACAATCCATGGCGACCGATCCGCCGCCGATGACGGCCACCGTCCGGCCAGTGATCCGATCGGCCATCTCGCGGAGCCGGCCGTCCCGCAGCGCCGACAGGTAGTCCACCGAGGAATAGACACCGGAAATGGGCCGACTCTTGGGCACAAGCGTCTCCGCCGCCCAGAGCCCGAGGGCCAGAAAGACGGCCTGAAAGCCCTGCTTGAGGAGGTTTTCCGCCCCGGCCAGCCCCTCAACCGGATGGTTGCATTTGAACCCGACCCCGAGGTCTTCAATATCCTTGAGTTCGTTTCTCAGGAAATCCAGGCTGAAGCGGTAGGAGACGACCCCGTAGCGCAGCACGCCGCCGGGCTCGGGCCGGGACTCGAAGATGGTGACCGGGTAGCCGCTCTTGGCGAGCTCGGCCGCACAGCTCAGCCCGGCCGGGCCGGAGCCCACCACGGCGAGATGCTCGCTGCGAACAGCGCTCTTCCGGAGGGGTTTGAAACCGATCTGCCAGGAATGCTCGACCAGGAAGCGCTGGATCTGGCCGATCGGAATCGGGCGGTCGGCGCCCTCCGGGCGTGCCCGTGAGGCGAACCGTGCACTGCACGCCTTCTCGCAAAGCCGGTGCGTCGGACACAGCTCGCCGCAGGCTCCGCCCAGAATGTTGTTCTCTTTGATGGTGCGGATGGCGCCGGTGATATTGCGGAAGCGGAGTTTGCGGATGAATTCGGCCGGGCGCGTATCCGCCGGGCAGCCCCTGGAGCAGGGCGCGTCATGGCACAAGAGGCAGCGATCAGCCTCGGCGATCGCCTGGGGCAGGTCCAGGCCCTTGCGCATCTGTCGGAAATGCGTTGCAGGATTCAAGACATGGCCTCCTCATCGAGGGATAGTCGCCGGAGTGAGCCGGCAAGCGCTTAGGGCGGAATTGAGGCTAATGTGAAACCCTACGATTTCCCGAAATCAAAGTCAATTTTCATCCCGATTATTCCAACGCCGTCCCCCAGTCATACTGGCGTTTGATGTAATTGAGAAAAAGAGTCGTCTCGGTGCGAAGCACCCCGTCGATGCGGTTGATCTGATCGAAGATCAGCCGGTTCAATTCATCCAGGCTCTTGAGCACAAACTCCGTGTCGATCCCGGTGCCGCTGGTGGTTTGCACGATGTGCCAAAGCGCTTGGATGCCCTTGAGTTCACGGATGATTTTATCCATTTTTTTTATGTCGACATGAACCCGGATCGTCCCGACCACCTCATAGCCCAGTTTGAGGGGATTGCTGACGGCAACGATTTGAATGTATTCTTCCTGAATGAGCCGCTGCAGGCGACTGCGGACGGTGGCTTCCGAGATGCCAATCGCCTTGGCGATTTCGGTATTGGCGACGCGCCCGTCTTTCTGCAGCAGCTCGATCATCCGGCAGTCGGTCGGGTCGATGCTCTTGCGCCGGTTCTGACTGTTATTTCGTTTCATCGCAGTATCTACCCTCGAATTAGCTGATTATAAAAAAATAGGTGCCGAAAAATAACAAAATTCGATATTATATGTCAAACAATTTGTCTATTTCGTAAATAATCAACATGAATTTCTTGACATCCGACCCGCCTTCAACTATGGTGCAAGACCATTGACGTGCAGGGCGCATCAACATGCCAACCCAATCAACAGGAGGAATCGATATGGCACTTCCGGTCATGAAGAACTACATCAACGGAGAGTGGGTGGAATCGGACTCAAAGACCTTCGGCGACGTGTGGAACCCGGCCAAGGGCGAGAAGATCGCGCGAGTGGCGTATGGGACCCGGGCGGACGTCGACCAGGCGGTAAAGGCGGCCCGGGCGGCGTTCTGGGAATGGCGGGCGACCCCGCCGCTTTCGCGGGCACGTTATTTGTTTCGATTGAAAGACGCCTTCGAGGAAAATTTTGAAGATATCGCCAAGGTTCTCACCCGCGAACAGGGCAAGGTGATCGACGAAGCCCGCGGGGAGGTCCGGCGGATGATCGAGAATGTGGAACACGCCACGGGTGTGACCACGCTCATGTGCGGTTACACCTTGGAAGACATCGCCAAGGACATCGACTGCAAGGGACACCGGCAGCCGGTGGGGGTATTTGCGGCGATTGCGCCTTACAATTTCCCGGCCATGGTGCCCTGGTGGTTCCTGCCGTATGCGATCGTGAGCGGCAACACCTACGTCCTCAAGCCATCCGAGCAGGTGCCGATGACGCAGACCAAGATCTTTGAAATCTTGGATTCGGTGGGATTTCCGGAAGGCGTCGTGAATATGGTGCACGGCTCAAAAGAGGTCGTCAACGCGATCCTGGATCATCCGGACATCGCCGGCGTCTCCTTCGTCGGTTCCTCCCCGACGGCCAAGTACATCTACGAGCGCTGCGGAGCGACGGGCAAGCGCGTCCAGGCCCTGGGCGGCGCGAAGAACATCGTGGCGGTGATGCCGGATGCCAAGCTCGACGCAGCCATGCCCTCGCTGATCACCTCCTATTACGGCTGCACCGGGCAGCGCTGCCTGTCCGGTTCGATCCTTACGCCGGTCGGCGATGTCGCCGATGCGCTGCTCGAAAAGTTCACGGCGGCCGCCCAGTCGATACAGATGGGCGATGGGTTGGACGAAAAGACCAGCATGGGCCCGGTGGTGAGCGCGGCTCACAAGCAGCGGGTGCTTGGCTACATCGAGAAAGGGATTGCCGAGGGGGCCAAGTTGATTTTGGACGGCCGCCAGGCCAAGGTTGCGGATCTACCGAACGGATTTTTCGTCGGACCCACCATTTTTGACGAGGTGAGCCCCGACATGACCATCGCCCGTGAAGAGATCTTCGGGCCGGTGGTGAGCGTGGTGCGCTGCAAAAACATGAACGATGTGGTCGAGCTGATCAACAGCCGCGGGTTCGCCAATGCGGCCTGCATTTATACCAGCAGCGGCGCCTCCGCCCGGGAATTCAAGTACAGGGTCAAGCCGAGCATGATCGGGGTGAACATCGGCATTGCGGCGCCGATGTCGTTCTTTCCCTTCGGCGGCGCCGGCCAGTCGATGTTCGGCGACACCAAGGGCCACGGCCAGGAGAT
>CAZNAX010000266.1:0-4084 GCA_964570965.1 uncultured Desulfatibacillum sp. | reverse complement strand
CGTTCAGCTAAACCCACCAGTTCTCGAACCCTCCCGGCGGCCGATTAAGGCACGGAAAACTACCTCCAGTAGACCATCAAAATATAGCATCGATTGAGCGAAAGAGGCTGCAAAGGGTTACATGGCGCCGAAGGGCGGGTTCGAGGATCGTGTCTCTCCGAGGTGTGGCAGGGGCTTTCGAGGGCTCGGTGGCCATCGCCGTCGCTCGCGGCGCCTTCGCTGAGGATCCGCTGGATCCGGCAATGGAAATCCTCGTCCCGATCCCAGGTTCAGGCGTATCTCGGAATGGCGCGGAAGTGGCGCTGGCGATCGCCCAAGCGGCGTCCGCGCCAATCACCGCTTTGGCAATCGCGAGTGTCGGCGCCCCGCTCGAGAGCGAAAGGCGACATGGCAGGAGGGAGGACGTCGAAATTCTGCGGGAGATCGTGCGGATGGCCGGCTACTTCAATGTGGGCGTCCGCAGCCTGGTCGGGAAAGGCGACACGCAGGAGGCGGTCAGAACGGCCGTGGGCAAGAGCCGCCGCTGCCTAATCGTGCTCGGCGTCAGCCGCCGCCCCGGCGAGACCCTATCTTTCGGCCGCCTCGCGGCTGGCCTGCTCAAGCAGTCCGAACATTCGCTGCTTCTCGTCTCGAGCTGAAGGTGATTCGAAGATCGCACTTCACTCCGGGGCAGAAGCGGGTTTAGGACCGAAAAGCCTGTGGTGGAGCCACCAGAATCCCAACCCCAGGGCGATCACCACCACTGTAACGACCATGATATTCTGCCAGTCGGGGTGGTGCACTGCGGCAGCCAGCCGGTCGGCAAAGATACTGATGGCCACTATGCCGGGCAGCATGCCGATCCCGGTACCGATCATATAGTCGCTGAACTTGATCCGCGACGCCCCAGCCAGCACGTTGACGATGGTAAAGGGCGCCAGAGGTAGGTTGCGAATGAGGACGGATGCCAGTATCCCCCGTTTGGCCATGCGTTGATTCAGGCGTTTCAAGCGTCTGCCTGCAAGCCTGCGGACCTGGTTGCGGCCGATCTTCGCGCCGATGCCATAGCCGAGGGCGGCGCTGATCAGGCAACCGCCCAGGGAGACAAGCGCGGCGGGCATCGGTGAAAAAACTATTGCTGTTACACCGATGATCAACGTCACCGGCGCCATCACCAGACCTCCCAGCGTAAAAGCGGCGATCGCCGCCGCCACCAAAGCGACATCGCTCTGCAGCAACCAGCCCCAGGCCGCCAGCCGGTCTATGCTCAGCCATTCTCGCAACGGAGTCCAATGCCAGGCAGCTGGCATGGCCAGGAGAAACCCCGCGCTCAAGGACAATCGCAGGCGCCACGATTTCCAGGTAGACTCATCTGCCTCCCGGCAGAATTCGTCCAGCATTCGCTCGAATTCCATGGGTCTCTCAGGGTCCAGCAGCGCGGCATCGTAAATCAGTTTGACGGCATCGATGCTCGGCGGCGTGTGATGGTTCAATCTTTCCAGTCGACGCTGAGCAGTTCCCAGGTGTTCGATGGCTCGAATAATGGACCGATGATCCCTCACGGCTTCCTCGACGTTCGCCGGCAAACACCCGAGGTGCTCCGCCAACAGGCGGTTGCGGAAAGCCTCTATGGCCTGATGGTGCGGGCTACGGCTGGCTTCCACTGCTAAGGAGCACTCCCGATCGAGTCCCATGGAACGATTGTTCAGGTTGGCCGATCCGACCACCGCCAGCCGGTTATCCACGATCATCAGCTTGGAATGAACATACACCGGCGCTTTTAAAATGCCGACTGCGGGGTAGTAGACGGCCAACCGTCCGTGCCGGTCCTTTTCGAAGAGAGAAGCCAGGAGCCGGCAGCGGATGGAATCCATTGTGCTCTGTTCGAGCCACCCGCTGGATGCCTGCGGCAGCACTATAACGATCTCGGGACCCGTTGGTCGAACTATGATTTCCCCAAGGGCCTGCGCTATTGCCGCGGACGTCAAGTATTGAGTTTCGATATAAATAACGCTCTGGGCTGCGCCAAGCGCGGCTCGAAACAATCCCTCGGTCTCGCGAACTTCCGGCTCGCCTAGAAAAGCCGGCTGGGTCCGCACGATACCGGCCGTCAGATCGGTCATGTCCGGACGGACGGCAGCAGGCCATGGATGGCTGTCGGCCGGGTCCGGAGATGTAAGGTGTTTTCCGGTCGCCCGCTTCCATCGTTCCCTGAAAAGCTGGCCGAGAGCTGCCGCTGCATCCCCGTCGATGAGGATCTGGACCTCATGATAGGGCCCGTATGTGAGCCCGGAAGTATCGCAGCGCAGCGGATTATCCACCATGTGCTCCGGGGTATCCCAGCGGTTCTTGGTCAGATCGATGCTTCCGCAAAAAGCGATGCGATCGTCGATTACAACGAGCTTCTCATGCTGGGATGCACCGATCGGATGGCGACCGTCCAAGTGAAAGTGGACCCGGCGATGGGTTTTCCACCCCAGGTTCAGAATGGGCAGCCATTCCCGCTCCCTGACGAACAGCATGGAAAAATCCCACGCGAGAATGTAGGTGTGGAGCCCACGAGTGCCGGTCGTTTTTTCATTCAGCAACTCACCCAACCTTCGGTATTTAAGAGCAGAGTCCGAACCGCGTTGCAGGAAAAGCCGGCTGTCGATGTCCCACGCCGCAATGTAGATAGACCGTGCCGCGCGTTGGACGGCCTCCGCGAAGGCGTCGAAGTAGGCCGCCGCGTCTACCAGAAACGTGAGTTTGTTGGCCTTGGCTATGCGCCAACATGTATTTCGTTCTCGCAGAATCCGATGTCTATCGTTACTGGCCATTCGCCTTCACATTAGCGTTAATTAGCTTTCAGAAGTTTCGCGGTCCATGCACCGCAGTCCCTTAACGACTACAGAATAGCTAACCATAACCACGCATCGTCCCATGCGTTACGTGGGTTATCCTGTATCTATCCCGGAACACCGTTGTATGCTGCCCCGGTTCACTGTTTGGAGAGATGATATGCGGCCGGATAGACATGCAAAAGGAATACCAGAAGGCCTGGCGAATTTAGTTGTAAATTTCACTGCAGATGGGGGTTCGACGTATTTGCAAATCGTCATGGATGGTTTTATTTTGGAGGCTGGGTCCGGAAAAGGCCAAGTAAGGTATGGTTTTATGGAAACTGACCTGCTGCGTGTCATGACCTACAACATTCACAGTTGCGTGGGGAGGGGTAAGTGCGTCTCGCCCGAGGTGACTGCAGAAGCCATTCGCCAGGTCAACCCGGACGTTGCGGCGCTCCAGGAGGTTGACGACGGCATCCCGCGAACAAGGCGTTTGAGCCAGGCTCGGTATTTGAGCGAAGTCCTGGGAATGGAGTTCTCTTTCTGTTCTACCGTTCTGCACGCCGAGGGACGATACGGCTTGGCGGTCATCAGCCGTTATGAGAAAGAGGTCCTGCGTTGCGAGCACCTGCCGACCCTGAGTCCATTCAGGTTGCAGCGCAGGGGCGCACTCCATGTAGCGCTGCAAACGCCCGGGGGACGAGTTCACGTCTTCAACACTCATCTCAGTTTGCTGAGCCTGGAGCGACGAGTTCAGCTCAGAAGGCTCATGGGTGAGCATTGGCTGGGGGCCGTTCCGGAGGGCGAGCCTGTCATCTTTTGCGGGGACTTGAACGCAGGCCCGGCATCTCCGGTGTACCGCCGTCTGGCTTCCGTTCTGACGGATGTTCAGAGGGCCGGACCGCGGTGGTTGCGGCGTGCTAAGGCGACATTTACATCCGGCCGGCCGCTGTTTCGAATCGACCATATCTTTGTGTCAGACCATCTGAAGGTTCTTTCTTCCGAAGTGCCTGCCCATTGCATTTTTCGAAGCGCTTCGGACCACCTTCCGGTGTGTGCCGACCTCACCTGGCGCCGGCCGGTCGACATCAAGCACGTTAAATCGTAGATGTAGGGATTTAGTGCCATACCCAACAGGGGAACGCTGACCTTAATGTGCCCGTCATTAGCTGGCGTTCTGCAGGGCAAATTCACAGTTGATCAGCTTGGTGGGTGGTTGCGCATAGGCACGTTCACTCTTTAAACTTTGCGGCGGCATTTCGAATAGCAGCACTCAATGC
>CAZNAX010000265.1:0-4109 GCA_964570965.1 uncultured Desulfatibacillum sp. | reverse complement strand
ACTTGCTGTTGGCGATGAGCGTATAGGCCTCGGCGGCGGTCTTGGCTTTCTTGATTCCGGCAGGGTCCTCCGGTGGGCCGACGATGTAGAACTCGTTCGAGCCGATCAACATCCGTTTAGTCGCCCAGCCTTCTTCGACGGCTTTCTTCTCGGCCGCCGGGGCATGCACCATGATCATGTCCACCTGCTTTTCTTTCAAAAACTTCATGGACTCGCCGCTGCCGGCCTTGACCCAGCAGAGCGTGGTGTTGTTCTTTTGGGCGAACTGCTCCGCCAGCACCTTGAGGAGGCCCAACTCTCCGGGGCTTCCGGTCGCCAGGCTGAACTGGTTGGGTCCCGTGCCGTAGGACTCCGTGCAGGCGGGCTGCGCAAACACCTGCGACGCCAGCATCAACAACGCAAACCATGCAACCAAAGCCCCCCGGGCCGCTTTCGATTTCATATGTCATTCCCTCCCCTATCCGTTCTTTAGAATTAAACTTCAGCCTTCGGCATGCGAAGACATAACGGCTCGGACTAAGGTAAGATACAGGGATGAGTCAACCGGATTGTTGGTAAAACGCCAATAGAGGAAAACAGACAAAAACTAACATGTAGTCGCTGCAGGGCCGGCTTGCACCCTGAGGTTCGTCCCGGATTGTATTCTATTTACCATTTCGGCTGCATCGCCCGTCGCAATTGATTTTCCGTCCGCCATAAGAACCAGGTTGTCTGCCAGGCGTTCGATTTCATCGATCGAGTGGGTGACATAAAGAATCGGAATACAAAACGCTCGCGGCAACTTGGCGATAAATGGCATCAGGTCCTCTTTGCGACCGTCGTCGATAGAAGACAGCGGTTCATCCATCAATAGCAACCTGGGGCTGGTTAAAAGCGCCCTGCCGATAGCCACCCGCTGCTTTTCTCCCCCGGAAAGCTTTGCAGGCCGCCGGTCGAGGAGATGCTTGATGCCGAGCAGGTCCACGACCTGATCGAGCGCGATGCATCGCTGCTTCGGAGGGGTCAGCCTCATCCCGTAGGTCAGGTTGCCGCGGACGGTCAGATGCGGAAAAAGGCGGCCGTCCTGAAAAATATAGCCGATGCAGCGCTTCTCAGGCGGCAGATCGATGCCGCATTCCGAATCGAAAAGCACTCTGTCTTGCACGACGATGCGACCCGTGTCAGGCCGGAGGAGGCCTGCGACCATGTTGATCACCGACGTCTTGCCGGCGCCCGACGGGCCGAAGAGAGCCGTGATGCCCGTGTTTTTGGCCTTGAAGTCCGCATCCACCTGAAAACTTCCCTGGCGTCTGGCCACCCGGATGTCGAGCATGTCTCACCCCCTCAGCCGGCGGCCGATATGCCGCGCTATCAGCTCCGAACCGACAAGGGCCAGCAGCGCCAGAAGGACCGAGATGACGCAGAGCCGCAGGGCGCCAGCTTCGCCGCCTGGCACCTGGGTAAGGGTATAGAGCGCGAGCGGGAGCGTTCGAGTCTGCCCGGGGATGTTTGAAACAAAGGTGATGGTCGCGCCGAATTCGCTCAGGCTGCGGGCAAAGGACAGGATCACCCCGGCCAGGACGCCCGGCATGATCAAGGGCAGGGTCACCGTGAAAAAGACCCGCAAGGGCCGCGCTCC
The DNA here is from genome assembly GCA_964570965.1 of uncultured Desulfatibacillum sp. Classification (GTDB taxonomy): domain Bacteria; phylum Desulfobacterota; class Desulfobacteria; order Desulfobacterales; family SpSt-501; genus SpSt-501. Next base: position 2,491 of record CAZNAX010000265.1, on the reverse strand, counting down.
CAGCGTCCGCGCGGCAGCCTCCAATCCCTTGTCGACCGATTCGATCGAAAGGCGGACGGCTCTCACCAGCAGCGGAAATGCCATCACGGCTGATGCCAGTGCAGCCCCCTTCCAGTTGAAGCTGAAGCTGAGGCCGATGGTCTTCTGCAGCAGTGCCCCCAACGGCCCGTTTTTTCCCATGAGAACGAGCAGCATGTAGCCTGTCACGACCGGCGGCAGAACCAGCGGCAGGTGCACCAGTCCGTCCAGCAGGATCTTCCCGGGGAATTTAAGCCGTGCCAGCACCCAGGCGGCGGCGATGCCTGCGGGCAGGCTGCCCACGACGGCCCACGCCGAAACCCACAGGCTTAGGCTCAGTGCCTCGGCCTCTAGTGGTGTGAGGGACAGCGCCTCCGTCATTTGACCGCAAAACCATGCTTTTCGAAAATGGGCTTGGCTGCAGGGCTTTTTAGGAACTCGAGCAGGCTTCTCGCCGCCGGGGTATCTTTGTCCTTCACCAGCGCGGCCGGGTAGACGATCGGCGGATAGCTGTCCTCGGGGAACACGCCGACCACTTTCACTTTGGCAGAAGCTGCCGCATCCGTAGCATAGACCACCCCAAGCGGGCATTCGGCCCGCTCAACCAGCGCCAACGCGGCTCGCACGCTATCTGCTCGTGCGATTCGGCCCTCGATTCCTTTCCAGACCCCCAACTTCTCAAACGCGTGCCTGGCATATTTGCCTGCCGGCACATGGTCCGGATCGCCGCTTGCCAAAAGCCCTCCCGACAAAGATGCAGAAAGATCGACTCCCGCTTTGAGATCGACCTTGAGAGAACTCTTAGCGGGGGCAATCATCACCAGGCGGTTTCCCAGCAGGTTGGTTCGGCTTCCGTCTACAATCAATTTGCGTTGACCCAGATAATCCATCCAGTCGAGATCAGCCGACAGGAAAAGCTGGGCGGGTGCTCCGTTTTCAATCTGTTTAGCCAACGTGGATGAAGAGGCGAACGAGAATCGCACAGCGTGCCGCTCCTTTTGCTCAAACGCCTGCCCCGCTTCGCTCAGGGCATTGGTCAGAGAGGCCGCCGCAAATACCGTGATCTCATCGGCATGAACCGGCACGGACCAAAGAAGCAGCGCCAAGGCAAGGATCCCCCATAAAACCTTTGGAAAATGCAGCATCAATTTCTCTCCTCTCTTGCTAGTTAATGGGGTTTTGCTATGCTATTTTTAGCATAGCAAACCTATTTACATACACATATTACAGCTGTCAACAACGATTTATCTTTCGCGCATGATCCTGCCCTCTTCTGCTTTCGCGGGTTCTTCTGGCATGCGGTTCATACGTCCTTCATGAATCAGGAGCATGGCGCAACCTTATAAAATCAAAGGCGAGCGCCTGCCGATGGGAGGGAATGGGCTGCAAAATTGTACAAATTACTTCTACAATTTTGTTGTCGTGGTGTTCTGGAAGGCGGGGATCAAGACCGGAAATTCACATTCTGAACCCGACGAAATATGCCAATTTTGACATATTATAAAAATTATGCCAACATCTACCATGGTTCATTTTTCCCCGACTCTCTCTCGCCGCAGAAACGCGCATGCGATGGCTGCGGGCTGCGGGATATGCCGATCCAACGATAGGCTCTTTGTCCTGGGCTTTCCGGCAAAATCGACAGAGAGTGAGGAGCCTTCATCGTGGTAGCGAGGAAAAAACCTTGCAAGAACCCTACAAACAACACGTGCGAAGATCATCCTGAGCGTGTAAATCCGTACCATCCGAATGCGGATGATGAAGGTAGAGCCAAGATAGAAATTTTCGGTAAAGCGATGGTTGAGAAACGAGTCAAGGCTTGCGCCAACAGCGGCAGGGTCTATTTGCCTCCGGGGTGGGTTGGCCGCAGAGTAAAAATCATCCGGATCGACTAAGTTTTCGGTTTGAATCCAATAAAATTGAATTGGATTCGATCCAGTCTGACCCTACCCCCCGAAATTCGGGTGAATGAATTCCACACGGTCCCCGCCAGCAACTTGCGTCACCGAATACTCCTGGGGGAAGACAAAACGGCCGTTGTGCTCGACGATCAGGTCGCGGTCGATCTCGTGCAACAGATCGATGAGGTCAGCCAGGGTTGCGGACGGCGGCACGTCCTCGGGTATTCCGTTGACCGTGATGCGCATGGTGGTGTTCATGGCGATGAGGGGTATTGCAAGCGGCTGCAGACCGGGCAATGCGGATTGGGTTCGATCGCCAGCGTGCGGAATTCCATCGTCGAGCCGGAGAACTGCAGCAGCCGGCCGGCGAGGCGCGGAACCAGGCCGATCAATAGCCGGAGCGTATCCAAACACTGGAGCGATGCGACGAGACCCGCGGTGGGCCCCAGTGCCGGCGGAGGCTCGGCCTCGACTGTTTCAGCCATCGGGGGAAACAGGCAGCTGAAGCACGGCGTCTGGCCGGGGATGAAGGTAGAGGCCGTTCCCTGCCAACCGCTGATGCCGCCGTACAC
>CAZNAX010000264.1:0-4121 GCA_964570965.1 uncultured Desulfatibacillum sp. | reverse complement strand
GCTGGTCCATGGCCCGCAGGATGCGTTCGGTCTGCTGCTGCATCGGCAGCCGAAAGTGGCTGTGGACGGAGCCGATCACGAGGTCGAGCTGCTGCAGGATACGGTCGGGAAGGTCCAGGCGGCCATCCTCGAGGATCTCCACCTCGATGCCTTTTAACAGTCGGAAACCCTTGAGCTTCGCGTTCAGACGGTCGATGTCCTCCATCTGCGCGAGCAGGCGGCGCTCGTCGAGGCCGCCCACCATCTTGAGGTACTGAGAATGATCGGTCACGGCCAGGTATTTCATCCCATAGCGTTTGGCTCCCAGCGCCATCTCCTCCAGGCTGTTGCGCCCGTCGGTGGCGGTGGTGTGGGCATGCAGCTCGCCCTGGATGTCCGCCGCCTCGACCAGCTCCGGCAGCCGGCCTTCGCGGGCGGCCTCTATTTCGCCGCGGTCCTCGCGCAGCTCGGGCGGAATCCAGGCTAGGCCCAGCGCGCGGTAGACCGATTCCTCGGTGTCCCCGGCGATCCTGATTTCGCCGTCGAACACCCCGTACTCGTTGATTTTGAGTCCGCGTTGGCGGCCGAGGCCGCGTACCGCGATGTTGTGGGCCTGGCTCCCGGTGAAATACTGCAACGCCGCGCCGAAGCTCTCCAGCCCCACCCGCCGCAGGTCCACCTGCAGCCCGGAGCGCAGGACCAAGCTCGATTTGGTCTCTCCCCGGGCCAGCACCTGCCGCGCATCCTCGAAATCCGTGAAACGCTCCATGACCGGGCTTTCTGCGCCGGCCGCCACCAGGATATCGATGTCGCCCACGGTCTCCCGGCAGCGCCGAAAGCTGCCGGCGGCAGCCACTTCCGCCACGCCGGGGACCTGTTGCAGATAGGCCACCAGGCGTTCCACCGGCGGCCCGGCCGCAGCGATGCTCACCCGTGCCGGCCGGCGCGCGAGGGCATCCAGCGCTTCCCGGATGTGCTGCTCGATCTTGGCCTTGAACCCCGGCAGGGCTCGAACCCGACCGGCCTCGGCAGCGTCCTTCAGCGCGGCCAGACTTTCGATCTTAAGCCCGCGGTAGAGCGCGCTCACCCGTTTGGGCCCGAGATTGGGAATCTTGAGCATCTCGACAACACCCGCAGGGACCTTCTGCTTCAGTTTCTCCAGGGCCTGGGCCGTGCCGGTTTCCAGGATCTCGACGATCTTCGCGGCCAGCTCCTTGCCGATGCCGGGCAGCTCAGTCAGCTCCTCACCCGACGCCAGCATGTCCCTGAGCTCCGGGCCCAGCCCCCGGATCGTGCGGGTGGCGTTGCGGTAGGCCCGGATCTTGAAAGGGTTCTCACCCTCGATTTCGAGGTAGTCGGCGATCTGGTCAAAAATGTCGGCGATGTTCGAGTTACCGATAGGCATCCGTCTTGTCTAAATTCGGTTTTTAGCCCGAGAAGTTATGGAAATTGGAAAATTACGACTCCTGATGGTACCGGTGTGTGATAATGGCAAAAAGTCCCCAGCGATACGATTCGCATGAACCTTTCATTCGTCAGCTGAACACTCGTTCCGCTTGATCAAGAATGTGAGCGGCGATGGGCAACGCCGAAGTGGCGGCCGGCGAAGGTGCGTTGCACACGTGGATGGTTCTCTTGGAATTCACGAACAAAAAGTCTTCAACCAGCGCTCCGTTGCGGCTGACCACTTGGGCCCGCACACCTGCGGGATAAGGTTTCAGGTCATCGGCTTCAATCTCCGGGCAATACTTCTTCACCAAACCAAGATACCCCCGTTTAAAGAATGAATTCTTATATTCCATAATTCCCGATCGGAGGTTTTTCCGGGTCATTTTCCAGAAGCCTCGGAAGGCAACCATCTCTTTGATGTCGCGGAAGCTCAGATCCGTGTTGTGGTAGCCTTCGCGTTTCAAGGCTAAAACGGCGTTGGGTCCAATCGTGACGCTGCCGTCAATCATGCGGGTAATATGAACACCCAAGAAGGGCAGGCTCGGATCGGGAACGGGATAGATCAAATGATGGATGATGCTGTTCTTGCGTCGATCCAGCTGGTAATACTCACCCCTGAAAGGAACAATCTGAAAATCGACAGCCAGCCCAAGCATCCGCACGAGGCGGTCCGACATCAATCCGGCACAGGTGATCAGGCGGCGTGCGGCGAAGTCCCCCAGGGTGGTTTCAACCCTAACCTCATCCGGCCTCTCTTTTAGGTTTAGCACCCCGGCCCCGAGCCGGACCTCTCCCCCTGCATTGTGAAACAGTTCGGCCATCTTGTCGGTAAACCTGCGATAGTCAGCGATGCCGGTTTTGCGCACCAGGAAGGCGCCGACTCCCCTGATGTGGGGTTCTCGCTCTCTCAGCTGCTCTCGAGTGAGCCATTCCACTTCAATTTGGTTTTCCTGCGCCCGCTGAAAAAGCTTTTCCATGCGGGCGAATTCGATCGGGTTGGTGGCCACTAACAGCTTGCCGGGGTTCTCATAAGGCAAGCCGTGTTCTTGGCAGAACCGGTAAACCAATTCGTTGCCCGCCCGGCAGAAACGGGCCTTCATGCTGCCCGGCTGGTAATAGACGCCGGCATGAACCACGCCGCTGTTATGACCGGTCTGATGCCGGGCGAGGTCTTTCTCTTTTTCCAGCAGCAAGATGGATTTTCCTGGACAACGCTGAGATAGCCGCCAGGCGGTGGAAGTGCCTATAATTCCACCACCGATGATGATGTAGTCGTACATGGCGCTCATCGCTCCAGAGCCAGGTCGCTGATCTTACCGCGGGCAGGGACACCGTTCCTTTCCGCAAAGCCCTCATGAGGCATCCTCACCTACGGTTTCAAATTAACGTTAGTCCGCGCTGAGACTGACACCGCCGACTGGAATTGTCAACGGCACCGCAGCGATGCCGGCCCAGCGGGCAAGGCCGAAAAAAAAGAATTGACCCCGTTTTTATTCCAGAGCAAATCTCGCGGGCCTGAAGTTAATGAAAAGCGAGGTCTTCCGAACGCGAAAGGTTAAACGCGTCGAGGACCCGCCTCATCTTCGAAGTTTTTCCTCCCAGGCAATGGCAGTTGGCCCAATACATGCCCACCCCCGTTATGAAGCCTTTGAAAATGTGCTGCTCTGCCCGATGCCGGGGCTGGTGGTGGAGGTGCGCGTGCGGAAGGGCGACCGCGTCTTCCGCGGTCAGGACCTGGTCAGCATCGAATCCATGAAGATGGAAAGCTTCGTCGCCTCGCCCTGCGACGGCGAAGTGGAGGAAGTGCTGGTGGTGCCCGGCCAGGCGGTGGAGGCGGATGACGTTTTGGTGAGATTTAGAGCTTGATGGATTCGTAAAATATCTCGAATCCATCATGGATGGGTACATCGGGCCGTCCTTTAACGCAGCCTAACCACTCACTCCAGCGGACAGCGGGATCGCTGCCGCGGAAAATTCAGCACACCACCTCACGCGGCAATGAACGCAAGGCAGTCTTCAAGAGCGAGCGGACCTTGAAAAACTCCTTTCTTGCTTCCGCTGCAGCGGAAGGACGCTGGCGGGGATCGGGTTGCGGTCTATGATTGGTCGATCCGGTGGCACCCAAGCATCTCAACGAATCGTTCTAAAGAGACGCAAGGATAAGAATTCGAGAAAAGGCATTAAACGGATAAAGTGTCAGATGTGTAGGCCTGACCCCTTTGGGCCTGACCCCTTTGGTTTTTTTTCGGGGTCGCCTTCTGCGGCACGGCGAGCATCTTCGAGGTGTTCTCCCCGCGCGAATGGGAGCTCTCCCGGCACATGCCCGCACCGCGTGACAATGCCCTCGAAAATGTCCTGCTCTGCCCGATGCCGGGGCTCGTGGTGGAAGTGCGCGTGAAGAAGGGCGACCGCGTCTTCCGCGGCCAGGACCTGGTCAGCATCGAATCCATGAAAATGGAAAGCTTCGTCGCCTCGCCCTGCGACGGTGAGGTCGAGGAGGTGCTGGCGCTCCCCGGTCAGGCGGTGGAGGCGGATGAAATACTGGTGCGGTTTAAAATTTGACGTGGCAGAAGTTTCATGCAGGTTGCCGGATCGGATTCTCAGATGTTTCAGAGATTTGTTCAAAAGACAAAAAGGGGAGGCTTGCCTGCTGGCGGGCATGTTCAATAGTCATCGCCACAAGGTTCCCCGAG
>CAZNAX010000263.1:0-4176 GCA_964570965.1 uncultured Desulfatibacillum sp. | reverse complement strand
AACGCCATGGGGCCGAACACCGCCGAGAGCACCAGCCCGATGCCGATCAGGGCGCTGGTGATTTCCTGCATGGACTTGCGGGTTGCCTCCTTGGGCGGGAGCCCTTCCTCGGCCATCACCCGCTCCACGTTTTCCACCACGACGATGGCGTCGTCCACCAGGAGGCCGATGGCCAGCACCATCGCGAACATGGTCAGCATATTGATGGAGAACCCGCATAATCCCAAAACGGCGAAGGTTCCCAGGATCACCACCGGCACGGCCAGGGTGGGAATCAGCGTCGCCCGTATGTTTCCCAGGAAAAGATACATCACCAGGAAAACCAGCACGATCGCCTCGAACAGCGTCTTGACCACTTCTTTGATGGCCGCCCGGACGAAGGGCGTCGTATCGTTGGGATAGATGACCTTCATGCCGGGGGGAAAGTATTTGGCGAGATCCTCCATTTTCGCCTTGATGGCATCGGCGGTATCGAGCGCATTGGCACCCGGGGCCTGCCGGACGGCCAGAGCCGCAGCCGGCTGGCCGTTATAAAGCGTTTGGCTTCCGTAGCGCTCGGTACCCAACTCGGTGCGCCCCACGTCGCGTACGCGCACGATGGACCCATCCGGGTTGGTGCGCAGCGGAATGGCGGCGAATTCCTCCGGGGTTTTGAGAAGGTTTTGGACGATGATCGAGGCATTCAACTGTTGGCCATCCACCGCCGGCGCCCCGCCGAACTGGCCGGCGGAAATTTCCACATTGTACGCCCGTAACCTGCGAATGACATCTTCCACCGTCAGACGATAATCGGCCAGTTTGTCCGGATTCAGCCAGACCCGCATGGCATACTGGGATGAGAAGACTTCCACCTCACCCACCCCGGGCACCCGGGCCAACACTTGTTGGATGCTGGACTGGGCGTAGTCCGCCAGATCGTAGTCATCCATGCTGCCGTCGGCCGAGGTCAGCCCCACGATGATCAGCCAGTTGCGGGTCGACTTGCTGACCTTGACCCCCTGACTCTGGACCACGTCGGGCAGGCTCGCCATGGCGAGCTGGAGTTTGTTCTGCACCTGAGCCCAGGCGAGGTCCGGATCGGTCCCGGGCGCAAAGGTCAGCTCGATCCTTCCGGCGCCGGAGGCGTCGCTGTTGGCGGACATGTACAACAGCTTGTCGAACCCGGTCATTTTCTGCTCGATGATCTGGACCACGCTGTTTTCGACGGTTTCAGCCGAGGCGCCGGGATAAAAGGCGTCAATGGCGATCGAAGGAGGGGCGATCGGCGGATATTGCGAGATGGGCAGATTGTAAATCGCCAGCCCGCCGGCCAGCATCATGATGATGGCGATGACCCACGCGAAGACCGGGCGGTCCAAAAAGAAGTTCGACAACATTGCAGTCCTCCCTCAATTTACCGTCGGCCGTTTCGAATCGGTTGCTTCCGCGCCGGCCTGCGGGCGACCCAACGGAACGGCCTTGACGACTGTGCCCGGTCGTGCGTTCAGCATGCCCTCGACGATCACGCGCTCTCCGGCGGAAAGCCCGGAAGAAATCAGCCACTGGTTGCCCATGGCGCGGTTGAGCGTCAGCGCCCGCTGCCGGACCGTGCCGGATTCGTCCACGACCAGCGCAACCGGGTCGCCCTTGGGCGTGCGGCTCACCCCCTGCTGAGGGACAAGCATGGCTTGCTCGGCCACGCCCTCCTGCACGACGGCCCGAACGAACATACCGGGCAGGAGCAGCTGGTTTGGATTGGGGACCACGATGCGCACGGTGTAGGATCCGGTCGTCGGGTCCACCGTCACGTCGCGGAACTGCAGCCGGCCTTCCAGCGGATACGCGGCCCCGTCTTCCAGCACCAGCCGCACGTTGCGCCCGTTGCCTTCATCGGCGCGGAGCTGGCCGGTCTCGTAATTGCGCCGCAGCCGCAGCAGCTCGGCCGACGACTGGGCCACGTCCACGTAGATGGGGTCCAGCTGCTGCACCGTCGCGAAGGGCTGGCTCTGATAAGCCGTCACCAGCGTGCCGGTCCGCACACTGGTCTTGCCGATGCGCCCGGCAAACGGCGCGGTCACCCGCGTGTAGTTCAAATTGATGCGCGCCGCCTCCACCTGCGCCTTCCAGTACTCGATCTCGGCCTTGGCCTGCTCCACGGCGGCGACCGCATCGTCGTAGTCCTGCTGGCTGACCGCCTTGTCGACGATCAGATCCTGGTAGCGCTCCACCTTCAGCCGGATCGACGGCAGATTGGCCCGCGCCTTGCCGAGCGAGGCCTTGGCCGAGTCGAGCGCTACCTGAAAGGGCGCGGGGTCGATCTGGTAAAGCACTTGGCCGGCCTTGACGTCGGAGCCCTCCTGGAACAGGCGTTTCTGAATGATGCCGCTGACCTGCGGGCGGATTTCGGCAACCCGGAAGGCCGCGGTGCGGCCCGGCAGTTCGGTCGTCAATTCGACTCGCTGCGGCTGAATGGTGACGACGGCCACTTCCGGGGCTTGAGAGGCCGGCTGCGCTTCTATTCTTTGATCACAGCCAGCCACCCATAGAAGATCAAGCAACGCGACGCCCAACGCAACGCATCGCCAAAATCCATTATTCATAGCTTTCCTCCGCATCGAAAGGGTCTCCTCGGTGAGCGGCCTGTGAAAGGCTGGAGGCTCGTTGGATTCAAGGGCAATCTCAGGAACCGACCAATCCTTTGAATAGGATGTTCAAGATGATGTCCGGGTCCTCCGGATACGGATTTCCCTGCGGGTCTTCGAGCCAATGGAAAAGGAACGCGTTGGCCACGCTGTCGAGGGCGAGGGCCAGATGAAAAGGGGCGGCGATGCGTCGAAAGTGCTTGCGGTTCATTCCGCGTTCGAAGATGGAGGCGAGTGATCGCAGAATGGTCTGGTGGCGTTCGCGGATTTCCCGTTCGGCGCCGGCCATTGCCTTGAACCTTGCCCCCCGGGTCTCCTCGAAATAAAGTCGAATGGCTGCGATGTTGTTGCGAAAAAGCTCCCCCTTTACCCGCACGTAGGTTTGCAGCTTTTCCATTTCCGGAGCGCTGCCCTCGATCACCTCGGTAATGGCCCCGTAAAAGCGGTCGCTCAGCTGCAGGATGAGCGCCTTGTAAAGGTCCTCCTTGTTGCGGAAGAACTTGTAAAGCGTCCCGATGGCAAACTCGGATTCCTGGGCGATCTCGTGCATGGAAACGTTATGGTAGCCCTTCTCTGAAAAAAGCCGCAAAGCGACATCGAGAACCTCCTGCCGCTGCCTCAGCTTCTCGCGCTCCCGCCGGGAGACCTTGCACGTTTCCATCGGAAAACCCCCGCATGTGTCGATTGACTATATTATGTGAATATATCGTCACATTTTATAATAAAACGTCAGATAGTCAAGCTGCGCCCGCCGCATGCGTTCCTTCCGACCACCGGACCCCCTCTCCCGCGGAACGGGCGGGTGGTTATTGAATTTCGGCGGCCGGGTATTACTGTAATCGAAAGGATTTTCCGATCAACACCTCCGGTTGAGATTCGTCTCGGAGCCTTTTCTGATCCAAGGGAGCCTCCCAACCGCATTCAACTCGCCAGGAGGATCTCCAATGAACTGCACATCCAACCCCATGGACCGAATAAGACCTAACCGACCTTTTGTGGCAATTCTAATCGCCACCGTTTTGATCGCAGCCGGCCTGGCCGGCGAATCACCCGCCGCTACGCAGATTGAATTGACGCCTATCCTCAGCGGCCTCGGCAGTCCGGTCGCCATCACCCACGCGGGAGACGGCTCGGGCAGGCTTTTCATCACTCTTCAAACCGGCCGGATCCTGATCTACGACGGGCAGCAACTGCTGCCCACGCCCTTCCTGGACATCGCCTCGCTGATCACGGCCGGAGGCGAGCGCGGCCTTTTCAGCGTTGCCTTCCACCCGGATTTTTCCGTTAATGGCCTGCTTTACGTCAACTACACCGACCTGAACGGGGACACGGTGGTTGCCCGCTATGCGGTTTCCATCAACCCGAACGTGGTCGACCCGGCCACGGCGGCCATCCTTCTCAACGTCCCGCAGCCGTTCGCCAACCACAACGGCGGCCAGCTCCAGTTCGGACCGGACGGCTACCTTTATATCGGGATGGGCGACGGCGGCTCCGGGGGGGATCCTTTGAACAACGCCCAGAACCTGGGTTCGCTGCTGGGTAAGATGCTGAGGAT
>CAZNAX010000262.1:0-4184 GCA_964570965.1 uncultured Desulfatibacillum sp. | reverse complement strand
TTCCACCCTTTCCGCAAACGGATATTTTCATTTTTTTCCTCCATCCGCGATCTCTGACCGAGCGCACGTTTTGTCCGATGCAGTCTGGACGATCTGCTTCCGCATGTAGTCATCCAGGGCGTTTTGAAGGCTTTCTGCGGATAGAAAGGCGCAATGTTCGTCTTCTTTCGGAAACCGCCCCAACACCTCCAGAATTTTTTCTCCCGTAATCGCCGTCAGTTCGTCCGGGTTTTTGCCGAGGGCGAGTTCCGCGGCCAAGGACCCGCAAACCGTGCTGGAACCGCATCCGTCGGTGATAAAGGTGGCGCGAGCCACCCGGTCGTCTTCGAAATTCAGAAAAAGCTCGATGGTGTCCCCGCACTTGCCGGTGACGCGGCCGTGCCCGTCGGCGTCCGTCATCGCCCCCCGGTACAAGGGGTTGCGCCAGCGTTGGAACCCGAGCTCGCCATAAGCCTCACGGGTCTCCTCAAAAATCTGATCCTGCAGGCGCACCACAAAATCATCCAATGGATCGCTCATCTTTTCTTATCTCTCCGCTGAACAATTGACGAATCCGTAAAACGTCATCTGAATCGATGGCTTCGTAAAGCGGCCCACATCAAGGCGCGCGAATCGTGTGCCGCGAGGCGTACTTGCCGTACGCCGCAGCGGCAGTGCGATGAAGCGCAACGCAGAGATTGGACTTTTTACAAAGCCATCAGAATTGGAGCCTCAACCCCGAATGCCCCCAAAGGGTTTTACCGCCGAAGGCGGCCTGCATTCTTTCGACAGGCCCCTCTCCGGTGCAATGGCAGGGAATCAAGAGCTCCAGTCCCAGGGATCGCAAGGCTGCAATGGTCTGATCCAGGCGCACTTCGCTCGCGTTCAGCAGATGCATCCCGCCCACGACCGCTCGTATCTTTGACCCGGGATTCAAGCGCAGGATGTGATTCAAGGTGTTCACCACGCCGGCATGGCAGCAGCCGACGCAAACGACCAGCCCCCGGCCCGTTCGGATCCACAAAGCCAGGTCGTCGTCCATCGCGTCGGCACGTCTTCCTCCCGGGTCGAGGTAGAACGGTCCGCCCGTGTCCTCGAAGGCGGTCTCGCGCGGAATCGGACCGGTGATGCCGATCATCTCGGAAAGCCACATCGGTTGCTGCACCCAGTGGAGATGTTGCTGGGACAAGACGTCGATGGCGACCATGGATGCTCCCGGCATCTGGATCTCTCGCGGCGCACGGTCTCGAATGCTGTAGCGCGGCAGCACAGCCCCGGGGTGGCAATAGGTGTCGATCGGCCCGGCGGTCTTCAGCACGTAGGCGATGCCGCCGGTATGGTCGAAATGCCCATGGCTCAACACCAGCGTGTCGGTTTCTTTGAGGTCCACCCCCAGGGATGCGGCGTTGGGCGCCAGCGCGCGCCCCTGTCCGGTGTCGAAGAGGATGTGCCTGCCGTCGGCCTCTATCCACACAGACAAGCCGTGCTCGCCGATCAGTTTCTCACCCGCGCGGTTGTCGACCAGAATCGTGATGTCCACAGGCGCGGAATTCATTTGTGCTCCCCGTCTTGCATGAAATTGAATCTTCTCAGATAAAAGCTATGGCCATCATAGCTCGTTTCGCGCAGATCCCCCTGCGCCACCAGGCGTTCCACCACCGCCCATGTCTCCCCGGCGCGCGACAAGAGCGTTTCCACGGCTTCTCTCCGCATTGGATGCACCGCCGTAACGCTCAGAAGGTCTTTTTCGATGTCGCCGGTATAGGCGAAGGCGTCGCCCTCATACCCGATCAGGTATTCCACATGCCGAATTTGTTGAGCGAAGATTTGATAGGTGCGGTTTAGGGCCGCTTCATCCGGACGGCGGACCCGTTTCTCCGCCGGAGGGCGGGTCGGAATGCCCAGGTAGACGACAGCGGGCTGAAGCTCGGCGAGAAAACCGGCGGTTGCTCGCGCACAGCCGTCACCGTCGTTCAGACCGCTCACCAAAAGCGTTTCAGTCACCAGTTTTCCTGTAAACGACTTGGCGAATTTGAGCATGCCGTCCAGAATCGAGGCCAGCCGGAGCGCCGGATGGGGTCGATTGATTCTGCGCCAGATCGCCTCCGTCACGGCATCGATTTTGAGCGACACCCAATCGGCCGTCTCCAATTCGGCTCTTACATCCTCTCGCCATATCAGCGAACTGTTCGTGATCACCCCGATCGGGATGTTCAGCGGCTTCAAAAGCGCAATTGCCTTTCCCAGGTTTGCGTCCAGGGTGGGTTCACCGTCCGGCACGAAGGTCAGGTAGTCGATGCGCTCGCCAGTTCGTTCGGCCTTGGCGGTTCTGAGTCTGACATCCCGGAAGATCTCCTCCGGATCGTAGAAGAAGTGGCGGTCGGTCTCCAGCTGCGTGGTCCGCCCCACCTGGCAGTAGACGCAGGAATAGGAGCACTCCTTGGCGGGGATGTTGTTGATCCCCAGGCTTCTGCCCAGGCGCCGGGACGGAACCGGGCCATAGGAGTAATGAACGCCGGTTGCGGCCATGGTTCTCCTCCAGTCACGGAAACCCAAATTTGCTTTACTCAATCATAGGCTGACTTGATCGCCGGAGACTCGTCCAAAAGCGGCTTCGATAGTTCCGCCATGTCGTTTTCCCGCCAAAAAGGCAGTTTGTCATGAGCGTCCATGTATTTTTGCGGAATGGGATGGGTGCCGATGACCACCGGCAGGCCGTAGACCGTTTCGATGAAGGTCTTGAAGCGCCGAATATTTGGACAAGGCGGGTAGCCGACGACGAGCCCGGTGGCCAGGTGAATGGCCGTAGCGCCGTTCTTCTTGAACTCGGCGGGGACATATTCCACGTTGCCGCCCGGACAACCGCCGCAGCTCGAATAGCCGACGATCTCCACCGCTTCCCCGGCCGGGTAGATCGAAAATGCTCCGCGTCGTTCGCGCAATGCCCGGAAGCATTTGCCGCCGCCGCAATCCCGGTAACGTGCACAGATGATGATTCCGATTTTCTCCATTTCCGCACCTCATGTGAGAATTCATTCCGGACATATAAACGGTCTCAAAATTGAGCCGAATGGACAAAGGCAAATCCCTCCTGACCTCCCTTTTTCAAAGGGAGGCAGTTCCCCTCTTTGGAAAAGAGGGGCCGGGGGAGATTTCCAGCGATAGGTCCAGCCAATTATGAGACCATTCATAACTTTTTCCTCCTGGTAGCTGATAGGCAGCCCCCGATACGCCAGCGCCGGCCGCAGCCCCGTCTCTTGCTATCGTCTTTGCGCGAGCCCGGCCTGGAGGAGGGCGTTGGACATTTCACGCTTCGGCGGCCTGTATCAACTGCTCCGCCCGGTCGAAGCCGCCGGCGTCGTCGGCCTTTCCGATGAGGGTCAGGAAACGATCGCGGGTCCGGGCCTGAGGCAAAGCGGAAAGCTCGTAGCGGCCGGCCACGTACTGGAAGAGCATCGTTTGTGGCGGATCGGAAATTTCAATGATGCCCTTGGCGCGAAAGATGGAGCGCGGAAGCGATTCGACCGCCCTCATGAACTTCTCGCGGTCCAGCTTCCGGGTGAAGGTCAAGCTTCGCGACCAGAGTCCGTCTTGAACATGCGTCTGGCTGGACGCACCTTTCGTTGACCCGGTGGGAACGGACGGCTGGTGTTTGCCGGCCTCCGTGACGCCTTCCTCCACATCGAGGATCAATGCCGGATTCACATCCCCCCCTACCGCCGCCAGGACAGGGGCATTCGGCTTCAACTCGCACAGCCGCTGCCGAAGAATCTGCACTTGCGCATCACCGACCAGATCGCACTTGTTCAAAATCAACACATCCGCCGCCCGGATCTGGTCGACCGCGATTCGGTAGTCCGCCAGCGCTTCATCAAAATTCAAAGCATCCACGACGGTAACCGTGCAGTCGAATCGAACCGTGTCCTCCAAGCCGGCCATCTCATCGAGAAGATTCAAGGGATTGGCCAGCCCGGACGTCTCCAAAATGACATAATCCGGCGAGAAGCTTTCCAGAATGCCATGAATGGCTCGCTTGAGGCTTCCGACCAGGCTGCAGCACACGCAGCCTTCGTCGATTTCCGTGACCGCGTAGTCCAGCAACTTGCCGTCGAGCCCGATTTTGCCGACCTCGTTCTGGATCACCGCGACAAAGCGGCTGCGCTGGGTCTGGTACTCGATGAAGTGCTGCAGGAAGCTCGTTTTGC